>JAHFRL010000020.1 GCA_023266235.1 Betaproteobacteria bacterium | reverse complement strand
CGGTCAACCTCGAAGAGCCGGATTTGTTCAACCGCATCACCGCCGAGTTTCTCGCGCAGGTCGATTCCGGCCGCTGGCGGCCGCGCGATCCGCGCTCGCTCGGGAAATCGACGATGGCGAAAACACGGTGAATGGTGAACAGTGAACGGTGAACGGTGAACGGTGAACGGTGAAGGGCAATGCGCAAATGCGCCAAGGCCGTTTCGCCTCTGGCCTCCCGTTTTTAATTTCCTTCGCGTCCTTTGCGTTTAGAGATTTTTTGAGGATCTAAATATGGTAAGAAAGCGCAGCGCGCTCGCGCGCAAGGGCGAACTGATCCGCCGCCGGGTGCACGGCGACGCGCACGTCGACCGCGGCTATCGCGAAGCCGACGATTTCATGCGGATGTTTCACGACGTGACCGACGAGTTCTGCTGGGGCACGGTGTGGTCGCGACCGGCGCTCTCGCGCAAGCTGCGCGCGATGCTGTCGCTCGCAATGACGGCCGCGCAGAGCCAGACCGGCGCGGTCAAGATGCACGTCAAGACCTGCGTGCGCGCCGGCTGGACCAAGCGCGAGATCGGCGAAATCCTGCTGCATGCTTACGTCTATGCGGGGGTCTACGCGTCGTTGAGCGGTTTCCTCGCGGCAAAGGAAGCATTCAAAGAACTCGCCGCAGAGCGGAAAGTCCGCAAACCGCAGCGCAATGGGCGGCGCACCTGAAGCCGTCAAACAAGCCGCAAGGACTGGGGGGTGGGGAATAGACGGCAAGGGCACGACGGTTGTTTCGCCTCTCGCCTCTCGCCTCTCGCTTCTCGCTTCTCGCCTACCCGGCGGCTGCCGCGTCTTCGATCTTGGCCTTGAGCCGCGCCAAGTATTTATCGAGATCGACGATGAAGCGCTCATGCTCGGCTTCGCCGACCTGCTCGACGTCGTCGAACACTTTTGCCTTGAACGTGAGCTTGCGGCGGTCGATTCCCACGAGTTCGGTTTCGCAGCGCACCTTTTTGCCGATCGGCGTCGGCGCGAGGTGGCGGATATTCACCGACACGCCGACCTGCCCCTGACCGGGTTTCAGGTGCGGCATCGCCAGTTGTTGCGACGCCATCTCGATGAGCAGCGTCATCGACGGCGTTGAAAACACCTTGTAGTCGCCGCGCGTCGTGCACAGATTTTCGGTGACCTCCCACACCAACTCGTCTTTCATTCCGACCTTGAGCGTGTCCATCGATGTCCCTGTTGCGTTGTTCTTGATGCGTTCACGTTCCGCAATTCTAAACAACGCTATGCGTTAAACAAAGCCGGGGGACGCTACCACGCCTGCTGCAGCACATCGTGCAGCAGGTCGCGCTCGCGCACGAATTCGCGTTTGGGGTCGGCATTGAAGTTCTTGAGCGAATATTCAAGTACTTGGGCGAGCCCATCGCGTGGAAAATCGAGCTCGTGCAGCCGCGTCGGCATGCCGAGGCTGGCAAAGAGATTGTCGAGATAGCCGGCAGCAAGGCCCGGCGCTGCGGCCAGCGGCATTGTGTTGTCCCACGCGCCGATGCTCTGCGCGATATGCGCGCTCGCCTCGGCATCACGTGCGCCGAGCATTCGCATCACAGTGCCGGTCAAAGCGGTATTCGCTTCGCCTTGGCCGATGTGCGGGAAATTGTTGAACAGCGCGGCTGCGAACGCGTAGGTGACGCGCATCACCCAGTGGCGCCCGACGATCGCGCCGCCTTCATCGGCGTCGCGGTTCTGCAAGAACGCGGCCGCGCACAATTCGATGCGCGGCGCGGCGTCCGGTTCCATGGCGCGCGGCAGCGCCCGCGCGGCGAGCCGGTAGGCGTGCAACCGCTCGCCTTCGAGCAGCGGATTCACGTCGGTCCAGCCGAGATTCATCACCGCGCGCCAGTAAACCGAACAGGCCGTTGAGCGCGAGAGCGCCGGCGGCGCCGTCAACAGCGCGTCGGCATCCCAGAAGATCGCCGTGGGCCGCGTCTTGGGATCGAAAAACTCCATGCGATGGTCGAGATTGTCGTCACGCACCGCCGAACCACCGCGATTCTGCGCCGAGGTCGGCAGCGTCAGCGCGTTGATGATCGGCAGCTTGGGCGCGTTGAGCCTGGGGCTGATCGCCGCGCCTTTTTCGGGATATTGCGTGATCAAATCATGCGGTGGCCGCCTTTCGGCGAGCAGGATCACCACCACCCGCGCGGCCTGGATCACGCTGCCGCCGCCGACGCCGATGATGAGATCGGCGTTCGCCGCGCGCGCTGCCTCAGTCGCCTTCAGCACCGAGGGCAGCGTCGAATCTTTCTCGATTTCGTCGAATACGCCGGCGCACGCTGCGCCGAGGATGCGGCGCATGCGCTCGATCAAGCCGGTGCGGCGCGACACGGTGCGGCCGCAGACGATGAATGCGCGCCGGGTCTGGTGACGTTTCAGCTCGGCCGGCAGATTTTCGAGCGCACCGTGGCCGCTGTAGACGCGAAACGGGTAGCTGACCGCCTTGAAGTCGGCGGCGCTCACGCGGCGCTCCGCGAAATCACAAAACGCTCATGCGCCTGCAACGCCGCCAGCGCGTGGCCGGCGTTGCTCATTTCGTCAAATACCGGGATGCCGAGCGCAACCGCCTGGTCGCGAAACTCGCGCTTGCGTGCTTCAAGCTGCGGCTCGCCATCGGAGCGCAGCACGAGCACGAAATGCGCCCGTCCCGGGAAATGCGTCTGCACGCGCAACGCGGCCTGCACCAGATTGTCGAGCACTGCGGGCTTGGTGCGGCCGACGAACGCCGCCAGGTTGAGGTGCATCACCAGCGCCTCGGGCTTGCCGTCGGCGTAGATCTCGGCGAGGATTTTTTCGGCCACGCGCCCGTCATCCTGCTGCAGCGTGCTGACCGGGCAATCAACCGGGTTGGTGATGCTGGTTCCCGGCGGCAGCCTGAGCGCCGCGAGCGCATCGATCGTGTGCTTTCCGAACGGCGTGACGTCGAGGCCGAGGCGCGCAAAATAATCGGTCGCGAGCACGCTGGTGCCGCCGCCGTTGCCGAACAGCACCACGCGCCGGGTCGGGTGCTGCCGGCGTGGCGCGAGCGTCTGGAATATCAGCAGCGTATCGATGAACTCATCGAGCGTATCGACCAGCACGCAGCCGGTCTGGCGTGCTAACGCGGTCCATGCGCGGTCATCGCCGGCGAGCGAGCCGGTGTGCGATGCCGCGGCGGCCAGACCCTGGCGCGTGCGCCCGCCTTTGAGCATGACCACCGGCTTGCGCGCCCGCGCCGCGCGCAGGATTTCGAACAGCCGCCGCCCGTCCTTGGCCGTTTCGATGTAGAAACCGATCACCTTGGTCTGCGGATCCGCGAGATAAAACTCAAGCAGATCGCTCGGTCCGAGATCGGCGCAGTTGCCGACCGTGATCAGCCCCGAAAATACGAGGCCGCGGCCCATGCCGCGCCGGATGATGTCGGTGCCGAGCCCGCCGCTTTGCGACACGATACCGACGTGACCCACTTCCTTCGGCCCGATCTCGGTAAACGTCACCTTGCCGCGCGGCGTATAAATGCCGAGACAATTCGGCCCGAGCAGGCGCATGCCGCCGGCGCGCGCGGCGGCGGCCAGCTGCTGCTGCAGTTGCCTGCCTTCGTCGACTTCGCCGAAGCCGCTCGAAATCACCTGCGCAAAACGCACATGTCCGGCGGCGGCCGCCAGCATGGCGGGAATCTGCGCCGCGGACACCGCGATGTAGGCGTAATCGACCGGCTGCGGCGTGTCGGCCAGAGCGCGATAAGCAGGCAGGCCGTCGATCTCGGCCGCCGACGGATGGATCGGGTAGATCGCGCCCTCGAAGCCGAATTCGCGGATGCGGCGCATGAAAACATTGGGCAGCGCGGTGCCTTTGGTCGAGGCGCCGATCACCGCCACCGTCCGCGGCATGAACAGCGGCGCGTATTGCTCCAGGATATTATGGTCGGTCATGGATTAAAAAGCTTTGACGCCAAGGACGCGAAGTAACGGCAATGAGGGATATCGGGCAGCCAACGTTATCCTTCCGTATTTGTTGAGGTGATTCGTGCAAATAAGTTTCAGCACTTCTTATTCCCTCTTGTTCCTTGTTTTTCCTTTGCGTCCTTGGCGTCCTTGGCGGCATGGCTTTAGTCAGGTCAGAACAAACCGGGCGTCGACCGCGACCGCGCCGGATTCGGACACGATCAGCGGGTTGATGTCGGCTTCCTTGAAATCGTCGGCATGACGCATCAGCAGGCCGTCTTCGCCGCCGATTTTGAGCAGCACGTCGACGATCGCGTCCTGCGACACCGGTCTGCGTCCGCGCGCGCCCTTGAGCACCGCCGCGCCCTTCAACTCAGCCAGCATTTCCTGCGCGTCGAGCCGCGTGATCGGGCAAATGCGGAACGCAACGTCGGCAAGCACTTCGACGAAAATGCCGCCCAGGCCCACCATCACCAGCGGCCCGAACTGCGGATCGCGCACCGCGCCGACCACGACCTCCTGTCCGGGTGGCGCCATTTCTTCCAGCAGAAAGCCGTCGATGCGCGCATCGCGGACCGCCGGCGCATTCATCATCTGCCGGATCGCCGCCGTGATTTCGGCGCCGGACTTCAAGTCGACCCTGACGCCGCCGGCGTCGCTTTTGTGCAGGATGTCGGGCGACACGATCTTGAGCACGAGCGGAGGCGTGAGTTTTGTAAACGCCGCAGCGACCTCGTCCGCACCCGCGACGACGACGGACTTCGGCACGCTGATGCCGAAGCCTGCCAGCAGCTGCTTGCCAGCAAGCTCGTCGAGCGCCGCGCGGTTTTCGCTCCTCGCCTTCGCGATGATCCCTGCAAGATTCATGTTCAGTCCCGCTTTCCTCGGCGGCTCAGGATTTTTTTGCCTGCGCCAGTACTTCGGGAATGATGCCGGTATGCACCTGTCCCGCACGGAACTGCTCGGAGCGCAGGATCGCGAGCACCGCGGGAATGTTGGTCTTCGGGCCTTTGACGTCGAACGCCCCGAGCGCGCGCGCGAGTTGCTCGATCGCCGCATCGCGATCCGCCGCATGCACGATCACTTTGGCGATCAGCGGGTCGTAATGCGGCGTCACGTCGCGGCCTTCGGCATAACCGGTCTCGACGCGCACCGTTTTGTCCGCGGGCGGCCGGAACACGGTGAGCTTGCCGGGGGACGGAAAAAAGTTCTGCGGGTCCTCGGCATAAACCCGCGCCTGGATCGCGTGGCCGGTGACGGCGATTGTCGCCGGCAGGATAGCGCCGAGCCTCTCGCCGGCGGCAGAGCGGATCTGCGCCCTGACGAGATCAACGCCGGTCACTTCCTCGGTCACGCCGTGCTCGACCTGCAGCCGCGTGTTCATTTCGAGAAAGTTGAACGAGCCGTCGGCGCCCATCAGCATCTCGATCGTGCCGATGTTGTCGTAACCCATTTGCCGCATGATCGCGGCGATCTGATCGGCGACTACGCCGGCCCGCGCGCGCTCGATCCCGGGCGCCGGGGCTTCCTCGATCACCTTCTGGTTGCGGCGTTGCGTCGAGCAGTCGCGCTCGAACAGGTGCGCCGCGGCGCCGTGCTGGTCGCCGAGCACCTGGAATTCGACGTGGCGCGGGCGCTCGAACAGCCGTTCGAGGTAGACCTCGGTGGTGCCGAAACCGCGGCTCGCCATCGAGCGTGAGCGCTCGACCGCCGCCAGCAGTTCGCTCTCGTCCCTGGCCGGCAGCATGCCGATGCCGCCGCCGCCGCCGGCGGGCTTCACCAGCACCGGGTAGCCGATCGCGCGCGCCGCGGCAAGTATCGCGTCGGGCTCGGCCGGTAATATGCCGGAGCCTTGCATCATCGGCATTCCGTACTGCGCGGCGAGTTCGCGCGCGCGCGTCTTGTGCCCCATCGCCGCGATCCATTTCGGCGACGGGCCGATGAAGCGCGCGCCGGCGACCTGCACGCGCTGGGCAAACTCCGGGTTCTCCGCCAGAAAACCGTAGCCCGGGTGCAAACCGTCGGCATGCGATTGCCTGACCACCTCGAGCAGCGCGTCCTGATTGAGATAGCTCTCGCGCGCCGGCGCCGGGCCAATCGCGTAAGTCTCGCTCGCCATCTCGAGATACGGCGCCCCATAGTCCGCCTCGGAATACACCGCGGCCGACTTGATGCCCATCTCGCTGAGCGCGCGCAGCACGCGTGCCGCCACCGCACCGCGGTTGGCGACGACTACCTTGCTAAACATCGTTCCCTTTCAAATGCGCGGCAATAATTAACTGACTTCGTGGAGTGAAACGTGAATGGTGAAAAGTGATCCCCCTCACCCTGCCCTCTCCCCCGGTGATGGGGGAGAGGGGGGTCCTCCCTTTACCCTTCACCCTTCACGTATTCACTTCCTCACCTAGTAGCTCGTCGGCCAGGTGCGCATCAGGTGCTGACCGACGCCATTGGTCATGCGCAACCGATAGACCTCCAGCATGCGGATCAGGTAGTCACGCGTGTCGGCGGGCCGGATCACCGCCTGCACCGCGAATACCGAGGCCAGACCCCACACGTCGGAATCCTTTTCGATCTCCGCCAGCCTCGCCGCGAAGCCGGCATCGCCCGGCTTGACGCCATGCACGATCGTCGTCGCGAACTCGGGGCTCATGAAGCTCACTTCGGCGGTCGGCCACGCCGCGATGTCGTCGGCGTGCCGGCCGCCGCCCATGCAAACGTACGCGCGGCCGTAGCTCTTGCGCAGGATCACCGACAGCTTGGGTACGGTGACGAGCGTCATCGCGTTCATGAAATTCATGATCTTCCCCGGCGCGCCGCTTTTCTCGGCCTCGGTGCCGATCTGGAAACCGGGGGTGTCGACCAGCAGCACGATCGGCACGTTGAACGAGTCGCACAACACCAGAAAATCGACGATCTTGCGGCAGGCATCGGCGTCGAGCGCGCCGCCGCGGTGCAGCGGATTATTGGCGACGATGCCCACGCATGCCCCCCCCAGTCGCGCCAATGCGACGATTGCGCTCTTGCCGAAGCGCGGCTTGAGTTCGAACATCGAGCCCTGGTCGACGAGGCAGTTGACGATGCGCTTCATGTCGTAAACCTGCGTGCGCTTCTCAGGCAGGATGGCCAGGATGTCCGGCATGCCCGCACCCGAACCGGCGGGCACCGGCGCAGCGGGCGGCGCTTCGCGATGATGGCTCGGCATGTACGCAAGAAATTTCTTGATCGCGCCGAACATCTCTTCCTCGGTGTCGACCACCTGATCGACGAGCCCGGTGGTCTCGGCGTGCAGGCGCCAGCCGCCGAGCTCGTCGAGATCGACTTGCTCGCCGAGCGCCATCTCGACCAGACGCGGGCTCGAGACCGCCATCGTCGCGCCCTTGTGCATCACCGCGAAATCGGCGAGACACGCCAGCCACGCCGACGAGCCAAACGAGGGACCGATCACCGCGGTCGCGAGCGGCGTTTCGCGGGTGCGGCGGAACTGGGTGATGTCGTTGCCGAGCAGCAACCCCATGCCGCGCGAGCCCATCGCATCGGGCAGGCGCGCGCCGGTCGACTCGCCGACGATGACGAGCGGCATGCCGCGTTCGGTCGCAGTGCGCTTCACGTGGCCGATCTTCTTGCCGTTGGTCGCGCTGGTCGAGGCGCCTTTCACCGTGAAATCATTGACGACGATCGCGACCTCGCGGCCGTTGATGCGCGCATAGCCCGCGATTTTGCCGTCGGCCGGCGTTTCTTCCGCCTGCTCGGGGTAGACGCCGGAGGTACCGAACAGCCCGGATTCGAGAAAACTGTCCGGATCGGCGAGGCAGGCGATGCGTTCACGCGCATTCAGTTGGCCGGCCTGCTTGCGTTTGGCCAGCTTCTCGGCCCCGCCCATCGCGAGCGCCTTGGCGCGGCGTGCTGCGTACTCCTCGAGCAATTTTTCAAAGGCCATGGCCTGGTATGTCCTTGTCAGTATTTATTGCGTCACGGCCGCACGCCGGCGCGCAGCCGCGGGCCGACGCGCGTCCGCATGCCGACATGCGCCGCCTCGAGGAAGCGGCATAGATACGGCCGCGTTTCGCGCGGGTCGATCATGTCTTCGACGCCGAACGCTTCAGCCGTCAGGAACGGCGAAGCCATGCGCCGGATTTCCGCTTCGATCTCCGCTTCTTTGCCGGCGGGATCTTCCGCGGCTTCGATCTCGCGCCGGAATGCAGCCCTGACCCCGCCTTCGATCGGCAGCGAGCCCCATTCCGCCGACGGCCACGCGATCTTGAAATTGAGCCCGCTGCGATCGATGGTGCTGCCGCCCGCCATGCCGTAGCACTTGCGCACGACCACCGTGTAGGCCGGCACCGACAGCTGCATGTTGAGATAGCGCCCCTGCATGCCGATGCGCAGGATGCCCGCGGCTTCGGCTTCCATGCCGATCTGGAATCCCGGCACGTCGACGAAATAGATGAGCGGGATGTTGAACGCATCGCACAGCTCGGTGAAATGCGTCTGCTTGCGCGCCGCTTTGACGTCGACGATGCCGCCGAACATCGGATTGAACGCAACCACGCCGACCGCCATGCCATGCATGCGCGCGAGACTGGTGATCACTGCGCGGCCGAAGGTGGGCTGGATTTCGAACACCGAATCATGGTCGACGACCATTTCGATCAGCTTGCGCATGTTGTAGGGCTGACGCGGCGAGCGCGGGATGATGTCGGCGAGTGCATCCTCGCAGCGGTCGGCGGGGTCATCGCAAGCGGTGCGCGGCGGCAGCTCCCACACGTTCGACGGCAGGTACGACAGAAAGCGCCGGATCTGGCGCAGGCAGTCTGCTTCGTTTTCGGCCGCGTTGTCGATGGTGCCGGCGGTGTCGACCGCCATCTGGTGGCCGCCGAGGTCCTCCTTGGTGACTTTGGCGCCGCATGCACGCTCGACCACCGGCGGCCCGGCGGCGAAAATCTGGCTGTGGTCCTTCACCATCACCGTCCAGTGCGCGAGGATCGCGCGGCCGGAAGGCCCGCCCGCGGCGGTGCCCATCACGGCGCTCACCACCGGCACCATGCCCATCAGTTCGACTGAACGCTCGAAGCCGTCCTGACCGGAGCCGGGAAACGTGGCGTGGCCGCGGCGCGTGATCGAGGCCACGCTGCCGCCAACGCCATCGACGAGATTGATCAGCGGGATTCGATACCGGCACGCCAGATCTTCGATGAACCCGCCCTGGCCGCCTTTGCGCCGCTGGCCGCCGAAGCCGGCGCCGCCTTTGATCGTATAGTCCTCGCCGCCGATCGCCACCGGCCGGCCGTCGATCTTGCCGATGCCGGCCACATAGGGCGCGGGCACGAATGCGACGAGCGTGCCATCCTGGCCGTAGGTTGCGGTGCCGGCGAGCTTGCCGATTTCCTGAAAGGATCCCGGGTCGAGCACCGCACCGATGCGCTCGCGGACCGTCAGCTTGCCATCGGCGTGATGGCGGGCGACCGCGTCCGCGCCGCCGCACTGCTCGGCCAGCGCGCGGCGGTGGTGGATGTCCTCGATTTCGGCTTTCCAGCTCATGGTGGCGTCCCTTGCTGCCGCGATGGGTCATGGCAGCGCGTCAGGTTGCTCTGCGGGGTCAGGCGGGCCGGATAGTGGTCGGCGTGAGCGGACGGCCCGCCGGAGGCTATCGTAGCCCCCGGCCACTTTTGTTGTCAATAAGATTGTTGACAATCTGACATCAGGCCAGCTAAGTTATGGCGATGCGGAGAGCGCACGCATGACCAGCAAGGCAGCCGCGGCGGCGGGCGCCGCCGCCGCGGCTGCGCTGCTCGCGCCGGGCCCGCTCACGCAGTCGCTGCCGGAGCAGATCGCCGCGCAGCTCGCGGCGCGCATCACCTCCGGCGCTTATGCCCCCGGGCAGCGCGTCATGGAGCAGGCGGTCGCTGCCGAATTCGCCGTCAGCCGCGGCCCGGTGCGCGAGGCGCTGCGGCTGCTCGAAAAAGACGGCCTGGTCACGATTCTGGCGCGGCGCGGTGCGCAGGTCACCAATCTCACCATCCCCGAGGTCAAGGAGATCTTCGACATCCGCGCCGCCTTGAACGGCTTGCGCGACCGCGGCATCGCCGAAGACCCCGACCGCCATCGTCTGCTGCCGCTGCTCGAAGCCGAGGTCGCGGAGCTGGCGCGTCTCGCGCGCGACCCCAAGCGGGGCGACGATTACGTGGAAACGGTGTTCAGGCTCAACCGCCTGTTGACCGCGGCATCACGCAGCGTGCGGCTGCGCACGATCCTCGGCGCGCTCGCGCGGCAGACGCTGCGTTACTCGCGGCTCGGCTTGGCGACCGAGCAGCGCCGCCGTCAGTCGGTGAAGCACTGGCTGGAGTTGGTGAAAGCGATCCGCAGCGGCGACGGCGAGCGCGCGCAGCGCACGGCCGAAAAGCGCGTGCTCGATTCGCGCGATGCGGCGATCAAAAAATTGCAGGAGCTGGAAGGGCGCTGATGCCCGGCGGAATGTCCGGGCGCGGCGGCGTGCGGCTGGCGCCGGGAAATTGGGCCGGTCAGCCGTCGATGATGGCGACGACCTGGCCTTCGGCGACCGGGTCTTTTACCTGAACCAGGATTTCCCTGACGGTGCCGCCGTCCTCGGTGATCACCGGGATTTCCATTTTCATCGACTCGATCACGATCAGCGTGTCGCCGCTTTCGATTTTGTCGCCGGGTTTGGCTTTGAGCTGCCACACGGTGCCGGTGATTTCGGATTTGATTTCTATTTTTGCCATCGGTGTTATCCCTGATTCAGACATCCCCGCGCCGAGCATGCACAGTGCGCACAGCGCACAGCGAAGACGCCCGGATTATAACATCGCCCATCCCGCACGCCGACCGTTGTAACGCCACGCATCAACGCTTACCATTAGCGCTCGCTCTATTCGGGAAACCATCATGTCCGCATTGCCGGAATTGAAAGACGCCGCGCTCACCCTCGATGAGCGCGTAGCCGTGCTCACGTTCAAACGCGACGACGTGCGCAACGCGTTGACCGGCACCGAGTTGACTTCCGATATCGTCGCGGCGTTGGCGTGGGCGAACGCCAGTCCGGACGCGTCGGTGCTGATTCTGACCGGTGAGGGCAGCGCATTCTCAGCCGGCGGCAACATCAAGACCATGGGCGAGCGCGCCAAGGCGCCGCCGCATGTGCTGCAGCAAAACTACCGGCGCGGCATTCAGCGCATCCCGCTCGCGCTGCAGGAGGCCGAGATTCCGGTGCTTGCGGCGGTCAATGGCCCGGCGATCGGCGCCGGCTTCGACCTGGCCAACATGTGCGACATCCGCATCGGCTCGACTAATGCGCAGTTCGGCGAAACCTTCGTCAACCTCGGCATCATCGCCGGCGACGGCGGCGCGTGGTTCCTGCAGCGGCTGCTCGGCTACCAGCGCGCCGCCGAGCTTACGTTCACCGGCCGCATCGTCAAAGCCGAGGAGGCAAAACAGCTCGGCATCCTGCTCGAAGTGACCGCGCCTGACGCGCTGTTGCCGCGCGCGCGCGAGCTCGCCGCCCGGATCGCCGCCAAGCCGCCGCTCGCGGTGCGCTATGCCAAGCGCCTGCTCAAACTGGCGCAGCAGCAGCCGCTGGCCGAGCATCTCGACGTGTGCGCGAGCTTCCAGGCGCTGTGCCATAAAACCGAAGATCACGCCGAAGCGTTGACCGCATTCTTCGAAAAACGGCAAGGCAAATTCAAAGGCTGCTGATGACCCGCATTTCCAGGCTGCTGCGCGTCATGGCCGTCGCGGCTGCATTGACCGGGACCGCGAGCGGCGTGGCGCAGGAGATCAAACTGCCGCCGGTAGACGAGGCGGCGGGCGACGCAACATGGGTGCGCTTCAAAGCGCGGCTCCTCGACGCACTGGCAAAGCGCGATCAGAAATTCGTCATCAGCGTCGTCGACGGCAAGATCCGCAACACCTCGGAAAAGGACGGCATCGCCGAGTTCAGACGGCTGTGGGAGCCGCATTCCGCGGCCAGCCCGCTGTGGGTCGAGCTGCCGAAAATCCTGTTTCTCGGCGGCGCGTTCGTCAAGCGCGCTAAAGCGACGGCCGAGTTCTGCGCGCCGTACGTCCATTACAAGTGGCCCGATAATGCGCCCGCCGACGCTTCGGGTGCGGTCATCGCCAAAGAAGCGCTGATGAAAACAAAACCATCGGCGACCACGGAAACACTGCTGACGCTGTCCTACGATCTGGTCAAAGTGCTCGACTGGGAAATTGCGGATGAGGACAAAACCAGCGGGCAGAAGTGGGTGCAGATCCAGACCCGGGCCGGCGCCGGCTACGTACCGGAAGAACAGATCCGCAGCCCGCTCGAATACCGCGCGTGCTTCGTCAAAAGCGGCGCGGGCTGGCGCATGACCGCACTCGAAGTCGGCGAGTAACGGGCTCCATCGGCGCCAGCCCCTACAAGATCGACATCGTCAGCTTCAGTCTCGAAACCCGTCACGGCACTTGGATGGCGCAAGCTTCGATCAAGCCGAAGGGGCACTCGAAGAAGAAGCGTACCTGCGGGGAGGTGAGCTTCATTCACTATGACGGCGCGGAGGGACGCTTCACCCGTTTGCTGCCGGGTGCCGGCGCAGGGTCTGTGGCGCTGCACTGATCTTGGCTTTCCCCGAATCCCGGCTTCCTCGCCTCCCGGCGGGAATCGACACCGCCCGGATCGCTAATCCTTGAAACCTCCCGACCAGCGACATAAACTGCGCGCAAGACGCGTCCCTCGGAGATGACAATGGAACTCTTGGACAGGATCACCGTCGAGCCGGGAAAACGCGGCGGGAAACCCTGCGTCCGCGGCCTGCCGCATTAGACAATGCCGAGCTCCCTCGAAACGCTCACGAGCACCCCCTTGGCTCTGTCTACCCGACTTGTCCAATTCCGTGCTTCGGCCTGCGAGTGCTCCGCTAATCTGAACTCGGTGTGATGGAAAGCGACTCTTTGATCCGGCCTATAATCGGCGACCACTCTTACTCCATACGCTGAGCGGAGAATGGAAGCAATATCACTAGATGCGCGGCTGGCCTGCGTCGCCAAGCTATGCTGCCTCGCTTCGGTAATCAGACCACTCTTAAACATTCGTTTCGCCTGATCCCGAACTCGGCGCATGACAGTTATCTCAAGTAGCTCGGGAATTGCACTGTGTGGTTGGGTCTCCCATGATGAATCCAGTGACGCCAATAGCTGCCGCACACTCAGGTACGTCGCGTAGTAATAACGATTGAAGGCGCTGCGCCCAAAGGCGTCAGCATCATCTCCAGTCAGGGCCCTCGCCTCGAGGGATAGATGTTCGGCGACTTGATGCATACCAGGCATATTAACCAGCTTTTAGAGGATGGGGCACGGGGTCAGGCTTGGCTAATTGCATAATGGAGTCGTCAGGGCCGGAGTCATTTTTCATTTACTTCCGCGCTTCACGCAAGAGCATCACCGCGAGCCCTGCCGCGATCACCAGACCCGCTACACTCGCCCACATCGGAACGGCCATCCCGCTCACTGTAACTTCCCAGCCTAAAAACACTCTCAGAATATGCACCAACGCAACCAATGCGAAAATGACAGCAGCAATGGTAGTGAACGGTTTCATGTTTTCCTCTTTCCTGCGGTAGATCGCTCGGCTATCGTTGCCGTTGAGAAACCCAACAGGCACACACCAAGGAGAGCGATTCCAGCATGAGCATTTAGGCGGCTTATGTACGACCGCTACCGACGATCAGGCGAAGGCTCGATTTGTCATGTGAAACATACCGACTGAGCGCTTCGGGATTTGTAAGCATTAGATTGCTAAGATCGCGATGCGCTAATTTGAGTCTCTTCAAATGAATATCGATCAGACCGCGAAATGTCTTTGGCTGTTCGGATGGAATTTCTAGCTCAGCCTGTTCCTGATCCACGCCGGGCGCCGGCGGCAATCGAGGACGGCATAGACGAGCACTGTCTGATCCTCAACCCGGTAATAAATAGCGAACGGAAATCGCTTTGATAACAGACGATGATATTTCCCGAAATGGACGGAATGCATGCCCGCACTGATGATCAGCGAATCGATATCCGAGTAAAGTGAATCAAGGAAATAGGCGCCAACGCCCTCGGCCTGCATTTCATAGAACCGGTAACCGTCGATCAAATCCCGACTGGCCGAGCCAAGTATCTTGATCTTCATGAAATCTTGTTTTTGATATTCCTTTTGGCCGCATCCCAGTCTTCGAATTCATCATCCCCGCGTTTCTGCATCGCGTCCCTTTCCGCCAACACGTCTTCATGCCACGCCGGGGAAGACACGCCGGCCGCCTTGCTGCACAAATCGTCCCAAAGTGATTCCATTGCCTGAAGCTTCTCTTCCATGGACATCTTTTCCAAAGGTATCGTATTCGCCATGACGCCTCCTGTGTGTATCGCTGCTATTTGATTGACCAGCTTACTCCGGGCCGGGTCGACCCGTATAGTTTTCGAGCATTTTGTTGAACTCACTTTCGACCTTGGCCTTGAAGTCGGCTTCGATCTGATAGATTTCAGTGAACTCGGGAGAAGAGGTGTCAGGTTTGGCGTGTGCATAATGGAGTCGTCGGGGCCGGAGTCATTTTTCAACCAGACCCGCTACACTTGCCCGCATCGGAACGGCCATCCCGCTCACTGTAACTTCCCAGCCTAAAAACACTCTCAGAATATGCACAAACGCAAGAGGTTTGCTCTTTCCATTCATCATTCACCGGTTTAATAACTCGTCGGCCAGTTGGCTAGCCGGTGCCCGCCGACCCCGTTCTTCAGGCGCAGGCGGTGCACCTGCAGCACGCGGATCAGGTAGTCGCGCGTATCACGCGGATCGATCACGGTCTGCGCTTCGTACAGCCCGGCGAGCGCCCACGCCGAGGTATCGCGCGACACTTCTTCCAATAGCTGCTGAAAGCGCTCCGGGTCGTCTTCCTTTTTCGCGCCGTGCAACACGTTGACGCTGACCGCGGGGTCCATGAAACCGAGATCGGCGGTGGGCCACAGTGCAACTTCATCGGCGTTCCTGCCGCCCGCCATGTTGATATAGGCCTGGCCGTAGCTCTTGCGCAGGATGACCGTGATTTTGGGCACCGTGACCAGCGTCAGCGCATTCATCCAGTTGATCACTTTACCGGGCATGCCGCGCATTTCGCCCTCGACTCCGATCAGGAACCCCGGCACATCGACCAGAAACACCAGCGGCACGTTGAACGAGTCGCACAGCACCATGAAACTCGTCACCTTCTGACACGCATCGGCATCGAGCGCGCCGCCCTTGAACAGTGGATTGCTGGCGATGAAACCGACGCTTTTGCCACCGAGCCGCGCGAGCACCGTCGCCACCGATTTGCCGTAGCGTTCCTTGAGCTCGAAGCCGGAATCCCTGTCTGCAATCGCCGTGATCACCTTGCGCACGTCGTAAACCTGGTGGCGTGACTCGGGGACGATCTCCAGCATCTTGCGGCACGGCCCGCCGGACCCGGGCGGCACCGGCGCCTCCGGCGGCGGCTCCATGTGGTGGCTCGGCAGGTACGAGAGAAACCGCCTGATCGCATCGAGCGCCTGCTCATCGGTGTCGACCGCGAGATCCGCGAGCCCGGAAACGCCGGTGAGCAGCTTCCAGCCGCCCAGTTCCTCGGGCTCGATCGGTTTGTTGATGGCGATCGAAGTCACGCCGGGGCTCGCGATCGCCATGATCGCGCCCTTGCGCATCACCACGAAATCCGACATCGCCGAATACCACGTCGACGAGCCGTAACACGGGCCGAGCAGCGCGGATACCCACGGCGTCTCGCGCAGCCGCTGGTATTCGGTCGGGTCCTGCGCGATGATCGCACGGCCCGCGGCGCCCATGCGGTCGGGCATGCGCGCGCCGCTCGACTCCCCGAGCAAGACGAGCGGCAGCCCGCGTTGGGAGCCGGCCTGCTTCACGTGCCTGATCTTCTTCATGTTGGTCACCGACGACGACGCGCCGAGCACAGTGAAGTCGTTGGATACGAGCGCGACCTCGCGGCCGTTGATGCGCGCGAAGCCGGCGACCTTGGCGTCGGCCGGGGTTTTGTCGCGCACTTCGGGGCGGATGCCGACCGCGAACATGCCCGACTCGATAAAGCTGCCCTTGTCGATGAGGTAGTCGATGCGCTCGCGCGCGTTGAGATGGCCCTCGGCCTTGCGCTTGGCGAGCTTGTCCGCGCCGCCCATCGCCAGCACGCGCGTGGTGCGCTCGCGCAATTGCTTCAGCAAATCTTCGAATGGCACTGCGTGAGCCTCATCGGATTTGACATGCGCTAAAGTTTCCGGGTCTCTGATCATCGCGGCTCGAGTACCCGTCCCTACTGCAGCTCGACATTCGCGTCCTTGATCACCTTGGCCCACTTCGCGATTTCGGCCTTGGTGAATGCGGCGAACTGTTCCGGCGTGTTGCCGACCGGTTCGGCGCCGAGCTCCGACAGGCGCTGGCTGACATCAGGCAACTTGAGGACGCGCGCGGCCTCGGCGCTCAATTTCCTGACGATGTCTTGCGGCGTCCCGGCCGGCGCGTAGAGGCCGAACCACGAGCTCGAGTCGTAGCCGGGTACTCCGGCCTCGGCAATGGTCGGCAGATCGGGCGCCGCCGACGAGCGCTTCACGGGGCTCACCGCGAGTGCG
The DNA here is from genome assembly GCA_023266235.1 of Betaproteobacteria bacterium. Lineage (GTDB taxonomy): Bacteria > Pseudomonadota > Gammaproteobacteria > Burkholderiales > SG8-41 > PALSA-1004. Next base: position 33,828 of record JAHFRL010000020.1, on the reverse strand, counting down.
CGGATCTTGCCGGCCTTCACCTGCGGCAGGTACACCGGCATGTTGTCGATGGTGACCGAAATCTGCCCGCCCATCACGTCGGCAAGCACGCCGGCGCTGCCCTTGTACGGGATATGCACGAGGTCGGTCCCGGTCATGCTTTTGAACAGCTCCATCGACAGGTGCGCGGTGCTGCCGTTGCCCGGCGAGCCGTAGTTGATCTTTCCCGGGTTCGCCTTGGCGTAGGCGATCAGCTCCTTGACGTTTTTCACCGGCACGGCGTTGTTGACCACCATGATATTCGGCACCATCGCGACCAGGCTGATCGGCGCGAAACTTCGCAGCGAATGCCAGCCGAGCTTGCGGTAGAGGTTCACGTTGATGCCGTGCGTGCCCGCGGTGCCCATGAGCAGCGTGTAGCCGTCGGGAGTCGACTTCGCCGCGAGCTCGGTGCCGATGTTGCCCGCGGCCCCCGGGCGGTTTTCGACGATCACCGGCTGGCCCCAGCTCTCGGTCATTTTCTGGCCGATGATGCGTGCCAGGATGTCGGTGGTGCCGGCCGGCGTATAAGCGACGATGACGCGGATTGGCCGCGCCGGGTAAACGTCGGCGGCGAACACCGAACCGGCCGTGGCAAGGGCGATGCAGTCCAAGATTACAACGCGTACAAACATCTTCATGCGACTCCTCCTGGTGGGTTCAGCGCACTGACTACGCCATGTTATTCCATTTCCCCGCCCGCGGCCCTCACCGCGCCGGCCGGGCGCCGGCCCGTCACGCCGCGCGCTTGATGATTTCGACCGTCTTGTGTTGCGGATCGACGCGCACGACATCGCCGGTCTTGATCAGCCGATACGGGTCGCGCGACCAACCCTCGGTGATGGTGATGCCCGCGAACACCGCGCCCTGCACCATCACCGGGTTGGTGACGCCGAACACGAATGCTTTCGGCGCGATGCCTTTGTGCTTGATATCGTAAAATGCCCAACCCGCAGCGATGCCGCCTTTCGCGCTTGGCGTGATCAGGATCCTGTCCTTGAGGCTGTGGCCTTCGAGCGCATGGCCGGGACGCGAAATCAATCCGCTCCAGCGGTCGAGATCGTAGCGCGGGCTGAAGCCTTCGCGCGAGACCAGCGCGATGCCCTCAACGACGTCTCCGAACGCGCGCCTGACCTTGATCACGGGGTAGCGGGTGCGCGCCGCGCTCATCGCCCGGAACCGGTGACCGCGATATTCACGCATTCCGCGGTACGGCGCAGGAGGCTGTTGAATTTGTGCGCGCAGACGATGTTGGCGAGCTTGGCTGAATTCGTGACCAGGTTGCTCCAGCCCTCGCGCACGCGGATTTGCGCGATGTTCTGCAGGATGTAAAAGCACACGCCTTCGAGCACGCTGCCGCCCGCCGCTTCGATCTTCTGCAGGTAGCCGAGCTGCCGCGCCGCGCTTTTCACGCCGTTGCTGGTGGTCACGAACAGCTGGTTGCCCGGCTTGATTTTTCTGCCGTCGAGCAGGTCGGCGAGGTTCTTCATCTCGAACAGCGACTGCTGCGGCCCGGAAAATACCACCAGGTCGAGCGGGTTGCCCCTGGCGTCGTAGCCCGCGTAGACGCGCTCGATGTCGCGGCTGGTGATCGTCATCACCGCTGTGGGCCGGGCGCGCCCGAACGCGGCTTGCAGCGTCGGCGCCTCGGGGGTGACGCCGACCATGTGGAACATGCCCATCGAGCCGTAGCTCGCGAGCGACGCGCCGAGGTGCTTCAACTGATCGGCGTCCGGGTTGTTCTTCACGCCATTGAACACCGGCACCGCAAAATAATTCTGGTGGCCCTCGCCGACCAGCTTGCCGAGCGCGCCCCAGTCGGCTAAATCGTTGAGCTCGGCCCTGACATTGACCTGAAATGTGCCGTGGCGGTGACGGTCGAGATGAAACCCGTATTCCGGCACGCGTCCCGTGATGCCGGCGGCGAGCGCGGCGGGACCGGCCTCGAAGTTGGAGCGCGCGCCGAACACCGAGTTCGCGTAGATCACGGTGCCGGTGTCGCCCCACGCGACGTGCTCGCCCTGGTGCGGCTGATACAACGTCTGGTAATTGATGCAGGTATCCGCGGTGATGACGTCCATCCGGCGCAGATATGTAATCAGCTGTTTTTCTTTTGCGGCCTCGTTCGGGTCCTGCCCGAGCTTCGCGACGCAGGCAAAATCGATACAGCGCGCGTTGGTCGTGGTCGGCACCGCGCAGCGCGCGTTGAGCTGCGTCATGCGCTCGAGGAAGGCTTTGCCGCTGTCGCCCATCACCTCGATGTCGCCCATCATGTGCACGTTCGACACCGGCACGAAGCGTTTCGCGCCGAAGAACTTGCCGACCTCGATCTGCAGCTCGAGCGCCTGTTTGGCGGCCAAGCCCAGCTCGCCGCGCAGCATTTTCTTCTCTTCGGCCGTGAGACGCATCGGAAGCGTTCCTGCCTAAATATGCTGCGCAGCGCGGTTTCGGCCCGCCAGAAAAATTGCCCCGGAGATATTCCGGGGCAACTCTGGTGCTGCTGTGCGCGAACCCGCTCAGGCGTCCGCTTCGGTAATCACCTCCGCGCGCTTCTTGCGGAACTGCGGCGCGATGATCATGGCCAGCAGCGCAAAAGCCACCAGCAGCATGCCGAGCGAAATCGGGCGGGTGAAGAACACGCTGGGGTCGCCGCGCGAGATCAGCATCGCACGCCGCAGATTTTCTTCCATCAGCGGCCCGAGCACGAACCCCAATATCAACGGCGCCGGCTCGCAGCCCCACTTCGAGCAATAGTAGCCGAAGAAACCGTACACGCCGACCAGATACACGTCGAACGCGGCGTTATTGAGCGAGTAGGCGCCAACGCAGCAGAACAAACAGATACCGGGGAACAGCAGGCGATACGGAATCTTCAGGAACTGCACCCACATGCCGATCAGCGGCAGGTTGAGAATCACCAGCATCAGGTTGCCGATCCACATCGAGGCGATCATGCCCCAGAAGAGATCCGGCTTCTGCGTCATCACCTGCGGGCCGGGTGCGATGCCCTGGATCGTCATCGCGCCCACCATCAGCGCCATCACCGCGCCGGTTGGAATGCCCAACGTGAGCAGCGGGATGAAAGCGGTCTGCGCGGCGGCGTTGTTGGCCGCTTCGGGACCGGCCACGCCCTCGATCGCGCCCTTGCCGAAGCGCGACGGGTCCTTGGCGAGTTTTTTCTCGAGCGTATACGACGAGAACGAGGCGATCACGGTGTGCGCCCCCGGGAGGATGCCGAATATCACGCCGATCGCGGTGGCACGCAGGATCGGCCCGATCGACATCTTGATGTCGTCTTTGGTCGGCATCAGGCTCGCCACCTTGGACACCGCGGTGTGGCGATCGATCGCGCTCAGCTCCAGGTTGGTGATGATCTCGCCAAAGCCGAACATCCCCATCGCCACCGACACGAAACCGATGCCGTCGGAGAGCTCCGAGATGCCGAAGCTGTAGCGCGCGATGCCGGAATTGACATCGGTGCCCACTATGCCCATGAGCAGCCCGATGAAGATCATGCCGATCGCCTTGATCAGCGAGCCGCTCGCCAGCACCACTGCGGAGATGAGGCCGAGCACCATCATCGAGAAGTACTCGGCGGCGCCGAACTCGAACGCCAGTTCCGCAAGCGGCGGGCCGAACAGCGCAATCAGCACGGTGCCGACGCAGCCGGCGAAGAACGAGCCGATTGCCGCGATCGCCAGCGCGGGGCCGGCGCGGCCCTGCCGGCCCATCTGGTAGCCGTCCAGCATGGTCACCACCGAGGAGGACTCGCCGGGGAGGTTGACCAGAATCGCGGTGGTCGAACCGCCGTAGCTCGCGCCGTAGTATATGCCGGCGAGCATGATCAGCGCGGGGGTCGGCGGCAGGTTGAAAGTGATCGGCAGCAGCATCGCGATCGTCGCCACCGGGCCGATGCCGGGCAGCACGCCGATCAGCGTGCCGAGGAAACAGCCAATAAAGCAGTACCACAGGTTTTGCAGGCTCAGCGCGACGGTGAAGCCGAGATAGAGGTTCTTGAATAGATCAAATTCCATGGCGGGCTCCGTTATATTCTATTCTGCGTGCAGCGCTTACGACCACGGAAACAGCTTGAAGGGCAAGCCCAGCCCGTAGTCGAAAACCGCCACGTTCACTGCGGTCATGGCGACCGCGTTGATGAGCTGTTCCTTCCACCTGAAATCCCAGCCGCCAACCGAACTGATCAACATCAGCGCGAAGCTCGCCACGACGAGTCCCGCCGTGCCGAGCAGGAAGCCGAACACGATCACCGAGCCGATGACCCACAGCAGCGGCCTCCAATTGGTCTTGCGCGGCTCCTCGCCGTGCAGGACAAACGAGCGGCCCAGCACGATCAGCCCCAACGCGACCAGAATCCAGCCCAGAACGGTCGGGAAATAAGCCGGACCCATGCGGACTGCCGTCCCCATCGGGTAGTTTTCCGCCCACAAGGCGAAAAACGCGCCCATGATGATGTACATGATCCCGGCGCTGAAGTCCTTCTTGTCGCCGATTTTTAGTGCCATCTGACTACCTCCAAACTGATGAAAACTAATTCTTTTCGCCGCTGCGCACGGGGGCTGAACGGCTTGTCTATCGGCGCATGATAGCTGAATTCCGCGCGGCAATCTACCCATTGGGAAGCGTCGCCGCGCGCGCCATCGCGCGGGCTTGCGAATATAGCCGCGACAGCTTTCGTGAGACTTACGCGGCGAGCGCTTCCTTCTCCATTTCCGGCTTGTAACGGCCGAAACACGCTGCGCTATTCAATTTTGAGCGGTGATGCAGCGCTTTTTGCGCCGCCGCCACGTTGGCTGCCTGGCCTTTCCACGTCTTGAGCGCGGGCGCCTGCAATGCCCGGCCGTAGGAGAATGACAGCGGCCACGGCAGCGCTGCCCCCGTCGCATTCATGGCGTTCAAGTGCGCGGTAGCGAGCTCGTCGCTCTGACCGCCGGACAGGAATACGATGCCGGGAAGCGCCGCCGGGACCGTGCGCTTGAGGCACTGAATCGTCGCCGCCGCGACCTGCCGCACGTCCGCCTGCTGCGGGCAGTCCTTGCCGGCGACCACCATGCTCGCCTTGAGGATCGTGTGTTCGATGCGCACGCGCTGCGCGCCGAGTTCATGAAATAACGCGCGCAGCGTGTTCTCGGTGACATCGAAACAGCGCTCGAGCGTGTGATTGCCGTCCATCAGCACTTCGGGCTCGACGATCGGCACGATGCCGGCCTCCTGGCACAGCGCGGCGTAGCGCGCGAGCGCGTGGGCATTGGCGGCGATGCAGTAATCGCCCGGGATGTCTTTGCCGATAGTGATCACGGCGCGCCACTTGGCAAACGTCGCGCCCATCTTCTTGTACCCGGCCAGCCGCTCGCGCAGGCCGTCGAGGCCTTCGGTCACTTTCTCGCCGGGCGCGCCGGCCAGGTCCTTGGCGCCGGTGTCGACCTTGATGCCGGCGAGGATGCCGTTTTTCTTCAACACTTCCGGAAACGGTGTGCCGTCCCGGGTTGCCTGTTTGATCGTCTCGTCGTAAAGAATCATGCCGCTGATGAATTGCGACAGGTCCTTGGCGGTGATCAAGAGGTCGCGATAGGCGCGCCGGTTTTCCACCGTCGACTCGAGCTTGATGCTGTCAAAGCGCTTCTTGATGGTGCCGCCCGATTCGTCGATCGCAAGTATGCCTTTGCCCGGGGCGACCATCGCCGCCGCGGTCGTTGCGAGTTCGCGTTCAAACATGTTCGCCTCCTGCTGTGGTGCGTCGGTCCGGAATAGTGGGTCGGGACTGCCGAAAACTTATTCTACCGCTTTGCCGGCCTGGTTTGCCACGGTGAAATAAGGTGATGCGGTGCTCCCCCGGGGGAATTTTGGCGCCGGCCGCGGCGCTTAACTTGCCACGGCAAGTCAGCCTCCGCCGAAAGCCCCAAAGTCGGCGAGCATCAAGCCTGCCGATGCTCGCCGACTTTGACGATCTTCATCGTGTTGGTGCCGCCCGCCTTGCCGAAAGGTTCGCCGATGGTCAGGACGATGTAGTCGCCGTGGTTGACCGCGCCGCGCCTCAGCAATTCGTCCTCCGCCATGTACAGCGCGCGTTCCGGGTTGCGCGCGCCCTTGAAATTGAGCGGATAGACGCCGCGGAACAGCGTCACGCGGCGGCGCGTTTCGACCACCGCGGACAGCGCGTAGATCGGCACGTTCGAGTTCATGCGCGACATCAGCAGCGCGGTCTTGCCGCTTTGCGTGAGCGCGGCGACGGCCTTGATGTTGAGGGTGTTGGCGGTGAATATCGTCGCGCGCGCGATCGCCTCCTCGACACTCGCCGGCGGCGCGGCGCGCCGCCGCTCGGTAATGAAAGTCTCGTCTTTTTCGGCCTCGAGGCACACGCGCGCCATCGCCGCCACGGTTTCGACCGGGTATTTGCCGGTCGCGGTTTCCGCTGACAGCATCACCGCGTCGGTGCCGTCGAGCACGGCGTTGGCAACGTCCGACACTTCGGCGCGCGTCGGAATCGGGTTATCGATCATCGACTCCATCATCTGGGTGGCCGTGATCACCAGCTTGTTGCGGTCGCGCGCCATGCGGATCATGCGCTTCTGCAGCGCGGGCACCGCGGCGTCGCCGACTTCGACCGCGAGGTCGCCGCGCGCGACCATGATCGAATCCGCGGCATCGAGGATCTCGGCCAGCGCGGGGATCGCCTCGGCGCGTTCGATCTTGGCGCAGATCATGCTTTTCCCGCCCGCCTTCAGCATCAGGTCGCGCGCCCGCTGAATGTCAGCGCCGGAGCGCGGAAACGATACCGCGAGGAAATCCGCCTTGAGTTGCGCGGCAGTCTTGATGTCCTGCATATCCTTGCCGGTCAGCGCCGGCGCCGTCAGCCCGCCGCCCTTGCGGTTGATGCCCTTGTTGTTCGACAGCGCGCCGCCCTGTTCGACCAGGCAGAAAATGCGCGGGCCCTTGACCTGCGTCACGCCGAGCACGATGCGCCCGTCGTCGAGCAGCAGCGTGTCGCCGGGCGCCACGTCTTTCGGCAGGTTCTGATAATCGAGCCCGACGCGGCCCCCGTCGCCGAGCGTGCACTCGGCGTCGAGCACGAACTTTTCGCCGCTGCGCAACGTGATCTTGTCGTGTTTGAAGCGGCCGATGCGGATCTTCGGGCCCTGCAGGTCGACCAGTACGCCGACCGAATGTCCGGCCTTGCGCGCCAGGTTGCGCACCAGCTCGAGGCGGGCGGCATGCTCCCGGGCGGTGCCGTGCGAGAAATTCATGCGCACCACGTCGAGGCCGGCCTCGATCATGCGCGCGAGCGTCTGCCTGTCGCTCGAGGTGGGGCCGAGCGTGGCGACGATCTTGGTGCGGCGGGGCATCGGGTTCAGAATTGAGTTACCGGGATTGAGGATTGAGCGGAAGCCTAGCCCGTTTCGACTGAATCCTCAATCCTCAGTCCTCGCTCCTCAGTCCTGCCGCTGCGCGCGTTGCTCGAGAATTTCGACGGCGGGCAGCTTTTTGCCTTCGAGAAACTCGAGGAACGCGCCGCCGCCGGTCGAAATGTACGACACCTTGTCGGCGATCCCATACTTGGCGGCCGCGGCAAGCGTATCGCCGCCGCCGGCGATCGAAAACGCTTTCGATTCGGCGATCGCGCGCGCGATGCGCTCGGTGCCGGCGCCGAACTGATCGAACTCGAACACACCGACCGGCCCGTTCCAGACGATGGTGCCGGCGCGCGCCAGCATCTGCGCGAGGTATTCGCTCGCCTGCGGACCGATGTCGAGAATCAGGTCGTCGTCCGCAACTTCTGAAACCGGCTTGAGCGTCGCCTTGGCGTGCGCCGAGAATTCCTTCGCGCACACCACGTCGGCCGGAATCGGCACTTCGCCGCCTTTGGCTTTCGCCGCAGCGATGATGTCTTTCGCTTCCTGCACCAGGGCGGGTTCGGCGAGCGATTTGCCGATCCGGTGGCCGGCGGCGAGAATGAACGTGTTCGCGATGCCGCCGCCAACCACCAGCTGATCGACTTTCTGCGCCAGCGTCTTCAGCACGGTGAGCTTGGTCGACACCTTGGAGCCGGCGACGATCGCGATCAGCGGCCGCCGCGGATGCTGCAGCGCCTTGCCGAGCGCGTCGAGCTCGGCGGCGAGCAGCGGGCCGGCGCAGGCAACGGGCGCGTATTTCGCGATGCCGTGCGTCGTTGCTTCCGCGCGGTGCGCGGTGCCGAACGCGTCATTGACGTAGACGTCGCACAATGCCGCCATTTTTCTGGCGAGCGCATCGTCATTCTTCTTCTCGCCCCGGTTGCCGCGGCAGTTCTCGAGCAGCACCACCGCGCCGGGCTTGATATCAACGCGATCGACCCAGTCGCGCTTGAGCGGCACCGGCACGCCGAGCAGCCTAGACAGCCGCTGCGCGATCGGCGCGAGCGAGTCCGCGGGTTTGACTTCGCCTTCGGTCGGGCGCCCAAGGTGCGAAGTCACCATCACTGCAGCGCCGGCCTTGAGCGCGTGCTGGATCGCGGGAAGCGAGGCGCGGATGCGCGTGTCGTCGGTAATCTTGCCGCTGTCGTCCTGCGGCACGTTGAGGTCAGCCCGGATGAACACCCGCTTGCCGGCGAGGTCCAGGTCGGTCATTTTAATGACGCTCATTTCATTCGCGGTGAAATGTGAAACGTAAAACGTGAAACGAAAAAGCCAAGCAAAGTTTACGTTTCACCGTTCACTTTTCACGTTTCACGCCCTTTACTTGGCGTTCATCAGCGCGACGGTGACATCGAGCATGCGGTTGGAGAAACCCCACTCGTTGTCGTACCACGCCAGCGCTTTCACCAGCGTGCCGCCGGTGACTTTGGTCAGCGTCGCGTCGAAAATGCTGGAGGCCGGGTTGTGGTTGAAGTCGACCGACACCAGCGGCCCGTTGTTGTATTCAAGCACGCCTTTCAGTTCGCCGGCGGCGGCGGCTTTCATCGCCGCATTGACCTCGTCGACGCTGGTCGCGCGCGCGGCGGTGAAGGTGAGATCGACCAGTGAGACGTTGATGGTGGGCACGCGCACCGCGAAGCCGTCGAGCTTGCCGTTCAGCTCCGGCAGCACCAGCCCGACCGCGGCGGCGGCGCCGGTCTTGGTCGGGATCATCGACATCGTCGCCGAGCGCGCGCGGCGCAGATCCTCGTGATAGACGTCGGTCAGCACCTGGTCGTTGGTGTAGGCGTGCACCGTCGTCATGAGCCCGTGCACTACGCCGATTTTGTCGTGCAGTACTTTCACCATCGGCGCGAGGCAATTGGTGGTGCACGATGCGTTCGAGATCACGCTGTGGCCCGCCTTGAGCGTCTGGTGGTTGACGCCGTAGACGACGGTCGCATCGATGTCCTTGCCGCCGGGCGCCGAGATGATTACTTTCCTGGCGCCGCCCTTGAGATGCGCGCCGGCTTTTTCCTTGGTCGTGAACAACCCCGTGCACTCGAGCACGACGTCGACGCCGAGCGCGCCCCACGGCAACTCGGCCGGGTTGCGCTGCGCGAGCACCTTGATCTTGTCGCCGTTGACGACCATGGAATCGCCGTCAACCGCGATCGTGCCGTTGAACTTGCCGTGCGCGGTGTCGTAGCGCGTCAGATGCGCGTTGGTCTCGGCGTTGCCGAGGTCGTTGATCGCGACGATCTGGAGGTCGTGCTGTTTGCCCGACTCATAATGCGCACGCAGGGTGTTGCGGCCGATGCGGCCGTAGCCGTTGATAGCGACGCGAATGGCCATGACAGATCTCCTTGAAATTCGAAACTTCATTATTTTACCGCCATCGCTGACGGCGCCACGCAATACCCGGGGGCTGTTTGATCAAGATCAAACGCGGCGCTGATGTCCGGCTCGAAGCGGGCGCTTTGCGCCACGCGACGCGCTCGCGCAGGCCATGCGCCGGTCGCGCGAGAACGCTTTACAGAACGCTTCTTACCACCTTGACCACGTTCTCGACGGTGAAACCGAAGTGCTTGAACAATTCGCCGGCCGGCGCCGATTCGCCGAAGCGGTCGATGCCGACCACCGTGCCTTCGAGCCCGACGTATTTGCGCCAAAAATCGCTGACGCCGGCCTCGACCGCGACGCGCGGAATGCCGCGCGGCAGCACGCTGTCGCGATACGTCGCATCCTGCCGGTCGAATACCGTGGTCGACGGCATCGAAACCACGCGCGCTGCAATACCCTGCGTGGAAAGTGCTTGTTGCGCGCCGACTGCAAGCGCGACCTCGGACCCGGTGGCGAGGATCACGCATTGCGGCTCGCCGCCTGTTTCCCCCAGCACGTAGCCGCCGCGCGCGATGGCTTTGATCTGCTCGGCGGAACGCTGCTGGAACGGCAGGTTCTGGCGCGACAACAGCAGGCTGGTCGGGCCGTCCCTGCGCTCGATCGCGGCGATCCATGCGATCGCCGTCTCGACCGTATCGCACGGCCGCCATACCTCCATGTTGGGGATGAGGCGCAAGCTCGCTGCGTGCTCGATCGACTGGTGCGTCGGGCCGTCCTCGCCGAGGCCGATCGAGTCGTGGGTGTAAATGAATATGCCGCGCACTTTCATCAGCGCCGCCATCCGCAACGCGTTGCGCGCGTAGTCGGAAAACGTGAGAAACGTCGCCGCATACGGGATCAGTCCGCCGTGCAGGCTCAGGCCGTTGGCGATCGCGGTCATTGCGAACTCGCGCACGCCAAAGTAGATGTAATTGCCGCCGCCCGCCCGGCTCACCACCTTCGAACCCGACCACATGGTGAGGTTGGACCAGGTAAGGTCGGCCGAGCCGCCGACCAGCTCGGGCAGCGCCGGTGCCAGCGCCTCGATCGCGTTCTGCGATGCCTTGCGCGTGGCAATGGTCTCGGCCTTCTCGTTTGTCTTCGTGACAAACGCGTCGCCATGCGTGCGCCAGTTGGCGGGCAGTTCGCCCGCGCTGCGGCGTTTCAGTTCGGCCACGAGCTGCGGGTGTGCTTTGGCGTAGGCCGCGAACTTCGCGTTCCATTCCGCTTCAAGCGCCGCGCCGCGCGCGCGCGCGTCCCAGCCCGCATACACCGCTGCCGGAATTTCGAACGGCGGATGGTGCCAGCCGATATTGGCGCGCGTCGCCGCGACTTCCTTGTCGCCGAGCGCCGCGCCGTGGCAGTCGTGGCCGCCCTGCTTGGTCGGTGCGCCTTTGCCGATCACGGTCTTGCAGCAGATCAACGTCGGGCGCTCGCTCCGTGCCGTGGCTTGAGTGAGCGCTCGCTCCACCGCGTTGAAATCGTGCCCGTCCACGTCGGAAATCACCTGCCAGCCATAGGCTTCAAAGCGCTTGGGCGTGTCGTCGGCAAACCAGCCCGTGACGCGGCCGTCGATCGAAATGCCGTTGTCGTCGTAACACGCGATCAGCTTGCCCAAGCCCAGCGTGCCGGCGAGCGAGCACGCCTCGTGCGAAATGCCTTCCATCAGGCAGCCGTCGCCGACGAACACCCAGGTGTGGTGGTCGATGATGTCGAAGCCGTCGCGGTTGAATTCGGCGGCGAGCAGGCGTTCCGCGAGCGCCATGCCGACCGCGTTGGCGAGACCCTGCCCGAGCGGTCCGGTGGTGGTTTCCACGCCCGGCGCCATGCCGTATTCGGGGTGACCCGGCGTTTTCGAATGGAGCTGACGGAAGCGCTTGAGTTCGGCCATCGGCAGGTCGTAGCCGGTCAGGTGCAACAGCGCGTAGAGCAGCATCGAGCCGTGGCCGTTCGACAGCACGAAGCGGTCGCGGTCGAACCAATGCGGATTGGCCGGGTTGTGCCGCAGGTGGTGATTCCACAACACCTCCGCGATTTCCGCCATGCCCATCGGCATGCCGGGATGCCCTGAGTTGGCTTTCTGCACGGCGTCCATCGCCAGCGCGCGGATCGCGTTGGCGAGTTCGAGGCGGGAGCCCATTGATTGAGTGTCCTGGCAGGAGGGTTGGACCGGCGAGAGTCGCTGATTATCTTAGAAACCGGCGGCTTTGGCTACGTTTTGCACCGCGCACGCCGTGCCTGATGCCGAGCTGGATTTCCTCGACCGGCACGCCGTAGCCGTGCTCGGCGGCGTGATCGAGCAGCTGGCGCAATGCGATGAGTGCCATGCCATTCTCCCTGACTGGTTTATCCTGCCCGCCCTCAGCTGCGTCCCAGCGCCTGCTTCCTGCGGTCCATCAAGCGCCAGATCATCGGCGTGAAAATGAGCTGTATCGCGAGGTCCATCTTGCCGCCTGGCGTCACGATGGTGTTGGGGCGCGACATGAACGAGTCGTGCAGCATCGACAGCAGGTACGGGAAGTCGATGCCGCGCGGATTGGCGAAGCGCACCACCAGCAGGCTTTCGTCCGGCGTCGGGATGTGACGCGCGACGAACGGGTTGGAGGTGTCGACCACCGGCACGCGCTGGAAATTGATGTGGGTGCGCGCGAATTGCGAGCAGATGTAGTGCACGTAGTCGGGCATGCGCCTGAGGATCGTGGCGGTCACCGCCTCGGTGGTGTAGCGGCGCGCGGCGCGGTCGCGGTGGATCTTCTGGATCCACTCGAGATTGATCACCGGCACCACGCCGATCAACAGGTCGACGTGTTGCGCGATGTCGACTTGATCGGTCACCACCGCGCCGTGCAGGCCTTCGTAGAACAGCAGGTCGGTGTCCGCGGGCAGCTCTTCCCACGGCGTGAAGGTGCCGGGTTTCTGGCCATAGGGCGCCGCCTCCTCCTCGTCGTGAAGGTATTTGCGGTTGCGTCCGCGCCCGTCAGCCGCGTACTTCCGGAACAGCTGCTCGAGTTCTTCGAACAGGTTCGCCTCGGGCCCGAAGTGGCTGAAGTTGTGGTTGCCGCGCGCGGACTCCTCGTCCATCTTCTGCTTCATCTCGGTGCGGTCATACCGGTGGAACGCATCGCCTTCGATGAAGGCGGCCCGCACGCCCTCGCGCCGGAAGATCTGGTCGAAGATCCGCGACACCGAGGTGGTGCCGGCTCCCGAGGACCCGGTGATGGCGACGATGGGATGCTTGGCGGACATCGTGGTTCTCCCGGGGTAACCTTACGCCGGCGCGCGGAACAGTCCGCGCGACCCGAACAGCGGCGCATCGTATTCGCGCTGGTTGAAGTCGCGGTGGTATCGCTCCAGCCGCTCGACCTCGTGCCGCGACCCGAACATGAAGCCGATGCGCTGGTGCAGGCTGTCGGGCTTGATTTCGAGGATCGGCGCGAGCCCGCTACTCGCGCGGCCGCCGGCCTGCTCGATGACGAGCCCGATCGGGTTTGCCTCGTAGAGCAGCCGCAGCCGTCCTGGGCTGGCCGGGTCGCGGCTGTCGCGCGGATACATGAACACGCCGCCGCGCAGCAGGATGCGATGCGCCTCGGCCACCAGCGAGGCGACCCAGCGCATGTTGAAATCCTTGCCGCGCGGCCCGGCCTTGCCGGCGAGGCATTCGTCCACGTAGCGTTTCACCGCCGGCTCCCAGAAGCGCGAGTTCGAGGCGTTGATCGCGAATTCGCTGGTATCTTCGGGCACGCGCAGGCCGGGGTGAGTGAGGACGAATTCGCCGATCTCGCGGTCGAGGGTGAAGCCGTGCACGCCGCGCCCGAGCGTGAGCACGAGCATGGTGGTCGGGCCGTAGATCGCATAGCCGGCGCATACCTGCTGCACGCCGGGCTGAAGGAAATCCGCCGCCGTCGGCTCGACCACCCCGTCCGCGCAGCGCAGCACGGAGAAAATCGAGCCGACCGATACGTTGACGTCGATGTTGGAGGATCCATCCAGCGGGTCGAACACCAGCAGGTAGCGGCCGCGCGGGTATTGCGCCGGAATAAGGTAGGGCTGCTCCAGTTCTTCCGACACCATCGCCGCGAGGTGGCCGCCCCATTCATTGGTGCGCAGAAAAATATCGTTCGCCAGCACGTCGAGCTTCATCTGCGCTTCGCCCTGCACGTTGTCGCTGCCGGCGCGGCCGAGCGCATCCGTGAGCGCGCCCTTGCCCACCAGGTACGCAATGCGCTTGCACGCGAGGCGGATGTCATTGAGCAGCGCGGTAAAGCCGCCGGTGGCGCCCGGCGCCTTGCGCTGCTCCTCGATGATGAATTCCGTGAGCGTCTTTTCGCGCAGCCACATGTCAGTTCTCCTGCGGTTCTGCCGTGCGCAACCTGCGCGCGTGCAGCGCCTCGAGCTGGGCGAGGCCAAGCCACGGGCCGCCGATCCGGTCGCGCTCGGCGGCAGTAAGCGGCTGGCCGGGGTCGCCCAAGTGGCTCAACCGCAAGTCGGCTCCGGCGAAGTCCTGGCCCGCGGTCCACGGCGTCGGCGTGACTATGGTGAAGAGCCCGGCTGCCTTTGCCGCGCGCAGTCCGTTCGCAGAGTCCTCGAATGCCACGCACGCCTCAGCGGGAAGGCCGAGGCTCGCGAGCGCCAGGCTGTAGATGTCCGGGGCCGGCTTCTTTGCGCTCACCTGATCGCCGCAGGCGATCGCGCTGAAGCTGTCGCGCGCTTGTTCTCCAAGGTGCCGGGAGAGCAGCGTGTCAACGTTGGCCGCGGTGGTGGTCGAAGCGATGGCGAGCTTCAGCCCGGCAGCGCGCGCCTCGCGAATGAGGCGGGCCACGCCGGGCCGCAGCGGCGAGCGCCCGTCGGCGATCAACTCGCCATAGATCCTGGTCTTGGTGCGGTGGATCACCCCCACCAGCTTGCGCCGCTGCGCCTTCTCCGCTGCCAGGAGCGGCAGGCTTTGAATATAGGTGTCGATCCGCTCCTTGCCGCCGGAAGTGCGCAGCAGGTCGCGATAGAGTTCGCGGCCCCACTCCCAGCCCAGCTCGAGCCGGAGGAAAGCAAGATTGAATGCCTGCCGGTGCGTTTCCTCGGTGTCGGCGAGCGTGCCGTCGACGTCAAATAGCAATGCGCGCAGGCGCACCTCTCGCCCCGTTTCCGGCGCGGTTACTGGGTGCAAGACTGCAGTCACACCGGCTTGCCGCGGTAGACCACCAGGCTTGCGCCCAGCGTCTGGCGGCGGCTGTCGTAGCCGATCAGCCGCACATGATGGTTCGGGTGAGCTTGGTGGCACGCCGCGGCTTCCGCGAGCACCGCGTCGGCCCGGATTTCGCCGAACAGGGGCAGTTTCCACATGTACCAATACGAACCGGCGGTGTGCGCCGGTTCGGTGTGCTCGATCGCCGGCGTCCAGCCGCGCGCGATGAGGTAACCGACCTGCTTGCGGATCGCGTCCGCGTCCAGCGGCGGCAGGTACGAGAAAGTCCCGAATTTGCGGCTCGCGGGATCGCCGAGCCGCGATGGATAATCCTGAATATCGTTCATATCGTGTCCTCGTCCGGTTGGGTCTGGCCGTCACGCCGGCGCGACGTCGAGCTTGTCGACGGTGTCGAACTCGAAGCGGATTTCCTTCCACGTTTCCATCGCCGCTTTCAGTTCCGGGCTGTGGCGCGCGGCCGCGGTCAGGATGTCGCGGCCCTCGCGCTCGACCTGGCGTCCCTGGTTGCGCGCCTCGACGCACGCTTCGAGCGCGACGCGGTTGGCGGCCGCGCCCGCAGCGTTGCCCCAGGGGTGGCCGAGCGTGCCGCCGCCGAACTGCATCACCGAGTCGTCGCCGAAAATCGACACCAGCGCCGGGATGTGCCAGACGTGGATGCCGCCCGACGCGACCGGGAACATGCCCGGCATCGAACCGAAGTCCTGGTCGAAGAAAATGCCGCGCGCGCGGTTTTCCTCGACGAATTTGTCGCGCATCAGGCTGATCCAGCCGAGCGTGGCCTGGCGGTCGCCTTCGAGCTTGCCGACCACCGTACCGGAATGCAGGTGGTCGCCGCCTGACAGCCGCAGGCATTTCGCGAGCACGCGGAAGTGGATGCCGTGGTGGCGGTCGCGGTCGACCACCGCGTGCATCGCGCGGTGTATGTGCAGCAGCACGCCGTTGTTGCGGCACCAGTTGGCAAGTCCCGTGTTGGCGCAGAAACCGGCGGTCAGGAAGTCGTGCATGATGATGGGCATGCCGAGCGATTTCGCGTACTCGGCGCGCCGGTACATGTCTTCCGGCGTCGGCGCCGTCACGTTCAGGTAATGGCCTTTCTTCTCGCCGGTTTCGGCCTGCGCCTTGTGGATCGCCTCGGCGACGAAATCGAAACGCTGGCGCCAGCGCATGAATGGCTGACTGTTGACGTTTTCGTCGTCCTTGGTGAAATCGAGGCCGCCGCGCAGGCACTCGTAGACGGCGCGGCCGTAGTTCTTCGCCGACAGGCCGAGCTTGGGCTTGATGGTGCAGCCCAGCAGCGGGCGCCCGTACTTGTCCATGATGTCGCGCTCGACCTGGATGCCATGCGGCGGCCCGCCGCAGGTCTTCACGTAGGCAAGCGGGAAGCGGATGTCCTCGAGCCGCAGCGCGCGGATCGCCTTGAAGCCGAACACGTTGCCGACCAGCGAGGTCAGCACGTTGACGATCGAGCCTTCCTCGAACAGGTCGATCGGGTAGGCGATGAAAGCAAAGAAGCAACTCGCGTCGCCGGGCACGTTCTCGATGCGGTAGGCGCGCCCCTTGTAATAGTCGAGGTCGGTCAGGAGGTCGGTCCAGACCGTGGTCCAAGTGCCGGTCGACGACTCGGCGGCGACCGCAGCGGCGGCTTCCTCGCGAGCAACACCGGGCTGCGGCGTGATCTTGAAACACGCGAGAAGATCCGTGTCCTTGACCTGATAATGCGGCTCCCAGTAGGTCTGGCGGTATTCCTTGACCCCGGCGCTGTAGGTCCTGGTGCTGGCGGCATTCGACATCGCGTGCTCCTCCGCTTGAATGTTCGTTGCCGCAAAATATAAACAATCCCTAACATAAGGGATATTCACATGTTTTTATCGTTATGATAAGGTTAGCTTATATGCTGCCGGGGGTTCCGGACGGATGAAGCACGTCACGCTGCGCCAGCTCAAGGTGTTTGAAGCGGTGGCGCGCCACCTCAACTACTCGCGCGCGGCGCAGGAACTGCACCTGAGCCAGCCCGCGGTTTCGATGCAGATGAAGCAGCTCGAGGGCAGCGCCGGCATGCCGTTGCTCGAGCAGATCGGCAAGAAGATCTTCCTGACCGAAGCCGGCCGCGAGATGCAGCACTACGCGCGCGGCGTCACGCAGCAGCTCGATGAGGCCGCGGAGGCGCTGACCGAGCTGAAAGACGCGAGCCGCGGCCACCTGCAGCTGACGATCATCAGCACCGCGAAATACTTTGCGCCGAAGTTCGTTGCGAAGTTCTGCCGCCGCCATCCCGGCGTCACGCTCAAGCTCGACGTCTGCAACCGCGCCACGCTGCTCGAGCGGCTCGCGCGCAATGAGACCGATCTCGTAATCATGGGCCATCCGCCGCAGGGTCTCGATCTCACGCTGCAGCCGTTCGCGCCGAACCCGCACGTAATCGTCGCGGCGCCCGAGCACGCGCTGGCGCGCGCGCGCCGCATTGCGCTCAAGCGCATCGCCGGCGAGACGTTCCTGCAGCGCGAGCCCGGCTCGGGGACCCGCATGCTGATGGAGCGGGTGTTCGCCGAGCACGGCCTCGCCGTCAACGCGGGCATGGAAATCGGCAGCGACGAGACCATCAAACAGGCGGTCATGGCGGGCATGGGCATCGGCTTTTTGTCGTCCCACACCGTGCAGCTCGAGCTGCAGGCGAAGCGCCTGGTCATGCTCGACGTCGTCGGCTTTCCGATCGTGCGCAACTGGTACATCGTGCACCGCACCGACAAGCGCCTGTCGCCGGTGGCGCGCTCATTCAAGGAGTTCCTGCTCGGCGAGACTGCCGGTCTGCCGCCGGGCGAGCCAGGCTCGCGCCGGCGCGCCCGGCGTTAGGACGCGTTCACTCGTCGTTGCGGCGAGCCAGTCTGATCCCTAGCTGCTTCAGCTTGCGGTAAAGGTGTGTGCGCTCGAGCCCGACGCTGTCGGCCACCCGGCTCATGTTGCCGCCTTCTTTCCCGATGTGGTGCTCGAAATAGACGCGCTCGAATGCGTCGCGCGCCTCGCGCAGCGGCAGATCGAGCGGCAGGCCGGGGGCCGTCGCCTGCTGGGTGCCGAACAATAACAGCCCCTGGTTGACATCGCCCACGCCGATTTCGTCGCCCGGCGCAGTGAGCGCCAGCGAGCGCACCGCGCTCTCGAGTTGGTTCAAATTGCCCGGCCAGTCATAGTTGCGCAGCGCGTTGAGCGCGGCGGTGCTGAAGTGGCGCGGCGCCACCTCCTTGGCTTCGACGCTGCGCAGCAGGAACAGGTTGGCAAGATCCGGAATATCCTCGCGGTGTTCGCGCAGACTCGGCACACGCACCGTTACCGTCGCGACCATGCCGTAGAGCCGCGCATCGAATGCGCCCTGTGCCACCAGTTCCGGCAGCGGGCGCGCGGTCGCGCAGATCAGCCGCGTGTTGTATTTCTCGAGCTTGCCGATGATCAGCAGCAGGCCTTTCTGTTCCATGCGGTTGAGGTCGCCGACTTCATGCAGGAACAGCGTGCCTTCGCGCGCCTGATTAAGCAGGTCGAGCGGCGACTCGGCGAGCGCAGCGAGGTTGTCGGGCGCAACCCACGGCGCATTTGGTTGGTGCACGAATTTCGCGCACAATTCGACGCCGCTGCCGGCCTCGGCCGTCAACAACAGCGGCGACTTCAGGTTGGCGACGCGCTCCAGGCGCTGCTTGAGTTCGGCCACTAGCGGCGCGCGGCCAAGCGTGGCAAGCACCAGCGTCGGCTTGACCTGCTGCTCGCCGCTCCTGAGCGCACGGCCAACCGTCGCCAGCAGCTTTTGCAGGGCAATCGGCTTCTCGAGGAAATCGTAGGCGCCGATACGGGTGGCTTCGACCGCGGTGTCGATCGTGCCGTGACCCGACATCATCACCACGGGCATCGTCAGCAGGCCGGCGCTCGCCCATTCCTTGAGCAGCGTGATGCCGTCGGTGTCGGGCATCCAGATATCGAGCAGCACCAGGTCGGGCCGCCCCTGGCCGCGCAACGTACGCGCCTGGCCCGCGTTTTCCGCGAGCCGCACCTGGTAGCCTTCGTCGCGCAGGATCTCCGACAGCAGTTCGCGGATGCCGATTTCGTCGTCAACGACTAGGATTTTCTGCATATCACAGGCTCAATTTTACGCGCGCGCCGCGGTGCGGGAGACGGTCGCGTGCGCAACCTGCGCCGGCAGCGTAAACGTGACGCGCGCGCCGTGCGGCGCGACGTTGGCGATCTCCACGGTTCCGCCGTGTTCTTCGATGATTTTCTTCACGATCACCAAGCCCAGGCCGGTGCCTTTCGGCTTGGTCGTCACATACGGCTCGAAGGCGCGTTGCATCAGTTGCTCGGGAAAACCGCTGCCGTTGTCGGTGATCGTCACGCGCATCCCGTCGGCAACCGGTTCCGAGCGCACCACTATACTCGGATTGGTGCTGTCGATGAGCGCATCCTGCGCGTTCTGCAGCAGGTTGTGTATCACCTGGCGCAGTTGCGCCGGATCGCCGACGATATGCGGCAGGTTCGGCGCCAGCTCGACGCGGATCCAGCCCCCAAGCGATTCATAGAGCGTCAACACCTCGCGTAACAACGCATTGAGATCGATCGCCAGCAGCGCCGGCTCCGGCATACGCGCATATTGGCGGAACGCGTCGACCATATTTTTGAGGGCGCTGACCTGATTGACGATGGTTTGCGTCGAGCGCATGAGGATTTCGGCTTCTGCGGCGGCGAGTTTGCTGGCGAGCTTGTGCTGCAACCGCTCCGCCGAAAGCTGGATCGGCGTCAAAGGGTTCTTGATTTCGTGCGCCAGGCGCCGCGCGACTTCGGTCCATGCCGCGTCGCGCTGCGCCTGCAAGACATGGGTGATGTCATCGAACACGACCACGAAGCCGGTGCCGCTGCCGGCGGGCAGGCGCGTGCCGCGCAGCAAGAGCATCTGGCGGCCGGTTTTGCCGGCGCGCTCGACTTGCTTCTCCCATTCCGCTCCGTCACCGCCATGGAACGACGCCGTGACCTCAGCCGCGAATTCGGTGAGCGCCGGGTTGCGCTCGTGCCAGCGCTCGAGCTCGAGCCCGGCGAGCCGGGCGATGTCGGCGCCGAGAATAGCGGCGGCGCTGTGATTGAACGAACGCAGCCGCAAGGTCTCATCGAACGCGAGCACCCCGGCCGACAGGTTGGCGAGGATACTTTGCACGTAGGTGTGGGCCTCGGCGAGCTGGGCTTGATTGCGTTCGGCCACCGCGCGCGTCTCGGCAAGTTGCTGGCGCATGGTGTTGAAAGATTGCGTCAGCACGCCGAGTTCGTCGTGGCTCGCCACCGTTTCGCGCTGGCTGAAGTCGCCTTGCGCCACCGCGCGCGTGCCCTCGACCAGAAAACTCAGCGGCGCGGACAGCCGCTCGCTCAGCACGAACGCGAGCGACAAGGCCGTCAGCAGCGCGAGCAGCAGCGTCAGCGTCAGCGTCAACCCGTGGAGCCGCTGCAAGCCCTGACGCGCGAGCAGCAGCTCCTGGTACTCGCGCTGCCCGGTTTGCACGATTTCGGCGTCGAGCGCGAGCTGCCGCGGCACCGGCTGCAGCAACTGCAGCACGCGCATGTCCTCCGCCAGACTGATGACGTTGACCGGCACCAGCACGCGCAGATACAGGCCCTTATCGGGGATTGCCTCGATCGCGCTGTAGCTTTGCTGCAGCCTGAGCTGACGCAGCGCCGCCGCGCCCGGCAGCTCGGGCATCAGCCCGGTCCGCTCGGCTCCGGAATAAGCAATGACTTTGCCGCGCGGCGTGAACAGCGTCGCTTCCTGCGCGCCAGCTTGCTCGCGCAGCGTATTCAGCGCCGTGATGTGCTCGGCCGGCGGCCGCACCACGAGCGAACCCGCCATCGCATCTGCTTTCTTGATCAGATCCTTGAGCAGATTGTCGAGCGTGGTGCGGCCGAGATTGAGGCCGCCCTCGAGCGCCTTCTCGACGCGCACGTCGAACCACGACTCAATGCTGCGCGCGACGAACTGCACCGACACGCCGTACACCAGCGCACCCGGCAACACCGCCACCAGCGCGAACAATAGCACCAGCCGCAGCGTGAGCTTGGCGCCGAACACCCCGGCCTTCAGTTTCTGCCGCAACGTATACAGCTGATAGCCGAGCAACAAGGTGAGGCACACCGCGAGGCCGCCGTTCAGCGCGAGCAGCAGCGGGTAATGCTGCGCAAATAACGCGGTGTTGGCGCTCGCGGTCGCGAGCAGATAGAGCGTCACCGCGCCGACCACGGCACACACGATCAGCAAGTACTTGACCGCGCCGCTCTTCAGCACCGGGCGGAGGCCGGGCATGTCGAGCATCATGGCGTCACGCTCCAGCGATGCCACTCGGAGCCGAAGTTCCAGTCGCGAGAGGCAAACGCGTTCAGCTGAAATGGCTTCGGCAGCTGCGACACGTCGAGCCGCATGCGCACGCCCGCGGTGTAGGTGTTGCCTTTGCCGAGTATCCCCGTCTCGAGTACCTGGCGGCGCCGCACGCGCGACAGAAAGTCGAGCGCCTCCG
This sequence comes from Betaproteobacteria bacterium, assembly GCA_023266235.1. Classification (GTDB taxonomy): domain Bacteria; phylum Pseudomonadota; class Gammaproteobacteria; order Burkholderiales; family SG8-41; genus PALSA-1004. Next base: position 12,310 of record JAHFRL010000020.1, on the reverse strand, counting down.
CCAGCGCGCCGAAATTTTGAAACAGGGAGCCGACGCCGAGCCGATACTGGCGCGTCAGCGCGTTATACGACAGGCGGTATTGTTGCTGGGTGCTGAGGACTTTCTCGTTCAACCAGTACCAGCGCGGGCGGATGACTTCGAATTCGAGCAGGAAATAGAGCGGGACGCCCTTGTTGAGCGCATCCTCGAGCGTCGGATTCAGCGCAATCTCGAAGTCGGCCTCGAGAAAATAACCCTCTTCGCCGGCGACCAGCGCGGCGTGGCGGACGTCAATGCCCTCGGCCTGGGCGGACGGCGCCGGCAGGAACGGCAGCGCAAGCGCGGCGAGCGCAAACAGCAGGCTATATTTTTTGCAGCAGCGCGTAATAAAAGCCGTCATGCTCGTTATCCGGCAGCAGCTGGCCTTCAGGTGTCCCGTGCAACGTTTTCACTCCGCATAACGACAGCAGTTCGGCGTCGGCATGGCGCGCCAGAAATTCCGCGACTTGCAGCGAGTTCTCTTCCTGGAAAATCGAACACGTTGTATACAGCAATTTACCACCACTGGCCAGCAACCGCCACAGACTGTCGAGCAGGCGCCGTTGCTGTGCGACGAACTGTGGAATGTCGCGCGCGCGGCGCAGCCATTTAATATCAGGATGGCGGCGCACCACGCCGGACGCGCTGCACGGCACATCGGCGAGGATGCGCTGGAAAGGTTTACCGTCCCACCACGCCGCGGTGTTGTGCGCGTCGGCGACGAGCAACCGGGCAGCCAGCCGCAAACGCTCAAGGTTCTGGCGCACGCGCGCAAGCCGCGCAGCGTCGCTGTCGAGCGCGGTGAGTTCGAGGTCGGCCAGCTCGAGCAGGTGGGTGGTCTTGCCGCCGGGCGCCGCGCAAGCATCGAGCACGCGCATGCCGGGTTGCGCATCAAGCAACGGCGCGGCAAGCTGCGCTGCCGCATCCTGCACCGATACCACGCCGTCAGCGAATCCTGGCAGCCGCGCGACCGGCAGCGCGTGCGCCAGTGTCACCGCAGCCGCGCCGACGGCGGACGCTGCGATGGCATGCTGCGCGAGCAACGCAAGATATTCGTCGGGCGCCATGCGGTGCCGGTTGACGCGCAGCGTGAACGGCGGGTGCAGATTGCCCGCTTCGAGCACTGCCGCGAAATGCTGCGGATACTGCGCGCGCAGTTTGTCGATCCACCACTGCGGATAGGCATAGCGTCCGGCCTCGGTGTGCGCCGCCTTGGCGAGCAATGCGTCGCGCCGGCGCAGGAAGTTGCGCAGCACCGCATTGATCAAGCCGGCGGCTTGCGGTTCACCGAGACGCGCGGCACCGCGTACGGCATGATCGACGATGGCATAGGGCGCGGCGCGTGTGTGCAGCAACTGAAAAAGCGCGACCAGTAACAGCCAGCGCAACGCCTCATCGTGCAACGGTTTCTTGAGCAGCTGGACGAGAACCGCCTCGAGCCGCAAGCCGAAGCGCAGCGTGCCGTAACTCAAATCAGTGATCGCGGCGCGCTGTTGCGACGTGAGCTGCGGGTGGCGCGGCCACAGCGCGGCGAGCGCTGCATTCAAGTTGCTGCCGCCGGCGACTGCGGCGACAGTGGCGCTGGCAAGCCGCTGGGTTTCGAGCAAGCTCAAGTCCCGAGGCGCGCGCCGGGCGCGAGCGCCGCGCCGGCGAGGAACGCGGCGGCGGTGAGCCGTTTGCCGCCGGCTTTTTGCAATTCGGCAATGCTGACAGCGCCGTCCCCCGCGGCAACCACAATGCCACGGGCGCTCGCGCTCAAGATCATGCCGGGCGGTCCGGTCGCCGGCGCCGCCGGCTGGGCGCGCCAGATTTTAAGCGTTGCCGCGCCAAGCGTTGTCGTCGCACCCGGCACGGGGTTGAAGGCATGAATTTGACGGCAGATATCGCGCGCGCTGCGCGACCAGTCGATCATGGCTTCGGCCTTGGAGATTTTTTCAGCGTAGGTTGCACCCGCGTCGTCCTGCGCGCACGGCGACGGCTGCCCGCTTAGCGCGCGCACGATGCAGCTCGCGCCCAGCCGGGCAAGCCGGTCGTGCAGCGTCTGCGCGGTGTCGTCGTCGTGAATCGCGATTTTTTCCTGCATCAGGATGGCCCCGGTATCGAGTCCGGCATCCATCTGCATGATGGTGACGCCGGTCTCACGGTCGCCGGCGAGCAGTGCGCGCTGGATCGGTGCTGCCCCACGCCAGCGCGGCAGCAACGACGCATGGATGTTGAGGCAGCCGCGCGCCGGGATCGTGAGCACCGCGCCGGGCAGCAGCAATCCGTACGCGGCAACCACCATCGCCTGCGCGCCGACCGCGCGCAACTGCTGCTGCACCGTTTCATCCTTGAGACTGGCCGGCTGCAGCAGGCGCAGTCCGCGCGCGAGCGCGCTGCGCTTCACCGCGCTCGGCCGCGGACCCATGCCGCGCCCGGCGGGGCGGTCGGGCTGCGTCAAAACGAGCGCGACATCGAAGCCCGCGTCGAGCAGTCCGTCGAGCGCGACGACCGCGAATTCGGGCGTGCCGGCAAAAATCAGCTTCATCATTCAGCGGCGGTGCCGGGCTCCGCGTCGGCGCTCGCGCCGCAAGCGCAGCCTCCGCTCCCCGTGGTTAGGTGCGGGCAGCGGGGCGATTACATCACCTGCCGCTGTTGTTTTTTGAGCTTGGCGAGGATGCGTTGCTGCTTGAGTCGCGACAAATACTCGACGAACACTATGCCCTCGAGATGGTCGATTTCATGCTGGATGCATACCGCGAGCAGCCCGTCGGCGTTGAGCTCGAACGACGCCCCTTGGACGTCGAGAGCGCGCACCGTGATGCGCTCGGCCCGCGTCACTTTTTCAAAGATGCCCGGCACCGACAGGCAGCCTTCCTCGCAGTCCGACACGCCGCTCCTGGCGACGATTTCCGGGTTGATAAACACCCTGAGCTGGTCGCGCGGCTCCGAGATGTCGATGATAATCACGCGCCGGTACACGTCGACTTGGGGGGCGGCCAGCCCGACCCCGGGTGCCGCATACATCGTATCCGCCATGTCTTTGACTAATCGACGAATTTCCTCGTTTACTGCCGCCACAGGCGCGGCCACGGTGTGGAGTCTCGGATCCGGGTATTGCAGGATAGGCAACAAGGCCATAAATCTTGCTAATTTAACAAACTAGGAGCACAATTTAAACTAATCTGTGACGCTTTTGGCCGGTTCAGAGTCGAGCGGCCTGACTAGGTCCTGCAATCAAGATGGGGCGCGCGATGCGTAAGTCAATTATATCGCTGATCATATTGTGCAGTTGGGCTGCAGCTGCGCCGGCTGCCACCACCGAAGATTTGGCGGAGGGCACTCCCGACCGCTATGTCGTAGTCCCCGGCGACACTCTGTGGGGCATCGCCGGACGCTTCCTGAAAAGCCCGTGGAAGTGGAGCGAGCTGTGGAAAATGAACCAAGAGCAGATCCGCAGCCCACATCGCATTTACCCCGGCGACGTCCTCGTGCTCGACAAATCCGCCGAAGAAATGCGCCTCAAGCTGCTGCGCACCGAAACCGTCAAGCTGTCGCCGCAGGTCCGCGCCGCGCCTCGCGCGCCCGCGCCGGTGCCGACGATTCCGACCGCCGATATCGAGCCGTTCCTGAGCAAACCGCTGGTGATCGCGCAAGACCAGCTCGCCAACGCGCCGCGCATCGTGCGCACCCAGGAAAACCGGGTTGCGCTTGGCGCCGGCAACGTCGCCTATGTTCAGGGCGTCACCAAGGAAAAAGGTGATTACTGGCAGCTTTTCCGCACCGGCTCCGCGCTGGTCGATCCCGTTACCCAGGAAACGCTGGGCTACGAGGCGGTCTTTCTCGGTGAAGCCAAGGTCCTCCGGTTTGGCGCCATCAGCACCATCGAGATCGTCAAGTCGCCGCTTGAAATCTACACCGGCGATTATTTGCTGCCGGCGCCGCGCGAAATCTCGTTCGCCAGCTACGTGCCGCACGCGCCGGGCAAGAAGGTCGATGCGCGCATTATCGGCGTCTACGGCAGCCTCTACGAGGCCGGCCCGACTTCCATCGTCACGCTCAACCAGGGAGCGCACGACGGTGTCGAGGCCGGCCATGTGCTCGCGATCTACCGCAACCTCAACGCGTCCACGAACCAGTTGCGCGAGAGCTCGCTGTGGGGTCGCACCGGTTTCATCTACAGCGAGAAGAATCCGAAAACCAATTACGTGAACGAGCCGCTCTCGACGCGTGGCTCGCCCAATTACGGGCGTATTGGTCCGTTTGGTGCGCAATACAAAGACGACAAAACGAATCTGCCTTCGGCGGTGCTGCCCGACGAGCGCTACGGACTGCTGATGGTATTCCGCGTCTTCGATCGCGCATCCTATGCGTTGGTCATGAATGCCGATCGGCCGGTTAATGTGCTTGACTTCGCGACCAATCCCTGAGCGCCGCGCCTAACGCCGGCCGCTCGGTTCGATTGGCCGGCGGCCAGCCGCAATCCTTCGCTTCATTTCCTGCGTGCCTGCCGCAGACCCCAAGGAAGCCGACGCCTGGCTGCGCCTGGCCCTGATCCCCGGGCTCGGCGCCGCCGCGTTGCGCAAGCTGCTTGCCGAATTCGGCCCGCCCGAGCGGGTGCTTGCGGCGCGGGATGCCGACCTCAAGCGTTTCGTTGCCGCCGAGATCGCCGCGCTGATCGCCGACGGCGGCAACGCCGATGGCGCGCGGCAAGCGCTGGCGTGGCTCGCTGATCCCGCGAACCACCTCGTCACCCTCGGCGACGCGGAATACCCGCAATTACTGCTGCAAATTACCGATCCGCCACCGCTGCTCTACGTCAAGGGACGACTCGAACTGTTGAATCGACCGGCGTTGGCAATCGTCGGTAGCCGCAACGCGACGGCGCAGGGCATTGCCAATGCCGAAGAGTTTGCGCGCGCGTTGAGTAACGCCGGCGTCACGATCGTGAGCGGGCTCGCGCTCGGTATCGACGCGGCGGCCCACCGCGGCGGGCTTGCCGGTGCGGCGAGCAGCATCGCCGTCGTCGGCACCGGGCTGGACGTCGTTTACCCGGCGCGCAACCGGGAGCTCGCGCATCAGCTTGCCGCGCAGGGTGCGCTGGTCTCGGAGTTTGCGCTCGGCACGCCTGCGCTCGGCAGTAACTTCCCGCGCCGCAATCGCGTGATCAGCGGCATAAGCCGTGGTTGCCTGGTGGTGGAAGCTGCGTTGCAAAGCGGGTCGCAGATCACGGCGCGGCTTGCCAACGAGCAGGGGCGCGAAGTGTTCGCGCTGCCGGGATCAATCCATTCGCCGCTCGCGAAAGGCTGCCACGCGCTGATCAAGCAGGGGGCAAAGCTGGTCGACAGCGCCAACGACATCCTCGAGGAACTCAATTTGGCCGCGGTTGCTCCCGCTGCGCGCGCCGCGCCCGAACTCGATGCAGACGAGGCGCGGCTGCTCGACCAGTTGGGATATGAGCCGAGCAGCCTGGACGGTCTGTGCGCGCGCGCTGGCCTGGGCGTGGACACGGTTGCCGCGTTGCTGCTGAAGCTTGAATTGCATGGCCTAATCGAGACTTTACCCGGCGGGCAGTACCAACGCGTGCGTTGACGCGCGGCGAGCCGTACGCTGCGGCGTTCCAGCAACATATTGTTGAGCGGGCTTGCCTTGCCGGATTTTTGTTCTTATCATCTTGCGCTCTCTTGAGCCGGCCATGCGCCGTGACTTTTATCACAAATCTCTGATGCCCAAAAAACAAATCGCCGCCAAAAAATCTGGCGTCACGAAGGCCGCCGCGCCCGCGGGCAAGAAGCTCATCATCGCCGAGAAGCCCGCGGTCGCGAATGACATCGCGCGCGCGCTGGGCGGCTTCACGCGCCACGGCGACTATTTCGAAAGCGACGGCTGCGTGCTGTCTTCGGCGGTCGGCCATCTGCTCGAGCTCGTGGTGCCGGAACAATTCGAGGTCAAGCGCGGCAAGTGGTCGTTCACGCATTTGCCCATGATTCCGCCGCATTTCGATCTGCGGCCGATCGAACGATCCGAAGAACGCCTGAAGCTGCTCGCCAAACTGCTCAAGCGCAAGGATGTTACCGGTCTTGTCAACGCCTGCGACGCCGGCCGCGAGGGCGAATTGATTTTCCGCTACCTCGTGCGCCACACCAAGACGTCGAAACCGGTTGAGCGGCTGTGGTTGCAGTCGATGACTCCCGCGTCGATCCGCGAAGGCTTCGCGCAACTTCGTGGCGACAAGGAGATGCTGCCGCTCGCGGACGCGGCAGTCTGCCGCTCGGAAGCCGACTGGCTGGTCGGCATCAACGGCACGCGCGCGATGACGGCGTTCAACTCGAAGTCGGGCGGCTTCCATCTCACCACCGTCGGACGGGTGCAAACGCCGACGCTCGCGATCCTGGTCGAGCGCGAGGAGAAGATCCGGAAATTCGTGGCGCGCGATTATTTCGAAGTCCACGCGACGTTTGCGGCCGAGGCCGGCGAGTACGCGGGCCGCTGGTTCGACGAGAAATTCAGCCGCGAAAAAAAGCCCGATGACGGCGACCTCAAGGCCGAGCGCCTGTGGGAGCGGGTGCGCGCCGACGCCATTCGCGCCAAGTGCGAGGGCAAGGCCGGGGCCGTCGAGGAAGAAAGCAAGGCGTCGACACAGCTCTCGCCGCTGCTCTACGACCTCACCGGCCTGCAGCGCGACGCCAACGGCCGTTTCGGGTTTTCGGCGAAAACCACGCTGTCGATCGCGCAGGCGCTGTATGAAAAACACAAGGTTCTGACCTATCCACGGACCGACTCGCGCGCGCTGCCCGAGGACTATCTGCCCACCGTCACGGCGGCGATGCAGGCGCTCGATGCGCCATACCGGCCATTCGTGAAAAAGATCCTCGCCGGCAAGTGGGTGCGGCCGAACAAGCGCATTTTCAATAACGCCAAGATTTCAGACCACTTCGCCATCATCCCGACTTCGATCGCGCCCATACATCTGAGCGACGCCGAAGCCAAAATATATGATTTGGTGACCAAGCGATTTCTGGCCGTATTTTTCCCGGCGGCCGAGTTCCAGATCACGACCCGCATCACCCGCGTCGAGGGCGAGCCCTTCAAGAGCGAAGGCAAGATTATGGTGAACGCCGGCTGGCTCGAGATCTACGGCAAGGAAGCCGAAACCGACGACGCGCCGGCGCTGGTGCCGGTGGCCGGCAAGGAATCGCCGCGCGCAGCCGAAATCACGGTCGCCGCGCTGCAGACCAAGCCACCCGCGCGTTTCACCGAAGCGACGCTGCTCTCGGCGATGGAGGGCGCGGGCAAGCTGGTGGAAGACGAGGAGCTGCGTGAAGCCATGCGCGCCAAAGGGCTCGGCACACCCGCGACGCGCGCCACCATCATCGAGGGCCTCATCTACGAAAGATATGTGCACCGCAACGGCCGCGAGCTGCAGCCCACCGCCAAGGCAGACCAGTTAATCGCCTTGCTGCGCGGGCTCAAGATCGACGAGCTGTGCTCGCCCGAGCTGACCGGCGAGTGGGAGTACAAGCTGTCGCAGATGGAGCACGGCAAGTTGAAGCGTGACCAGTTCATGAAGCAGATCGCCGACATGACGCGCCACATCGTCGAGCGCGCCAAGGAACACGAGAGCGATACGGTACCCGGCGACTTCTCGACGCTCAAGACGCCGTGCCCGAAATGCGGCGGCGTGATCAAGGAGAACTACAAGAAATACCAGTGCCAGAAGTGCGACTTCGCGCTATGGAAAATCATGGCTGGCCGCCAGCTCGAGCCGGCGGAGATCGAAGCCTTGATTACCAACCGCAGCGTCGGCCCGCTGCAAGGTTTCCGCAGCCGCATGGGCAAACCGTTTATCGCGCTGCTGAAGCTGAGCCCCGAATTCAAGACCGAATTCGACTTCGGCCAGAACGGCAATGACGCTGATGCCGCGCCGGTCGATTTTTCAGACCAGCGCCCGCTCGGGGCCTGTCCCAAATGCGGCAGCCGGGTATTCAGCCACGGCGTGGCCTATTTATGCGAAAAAGCAGTCGGGGCCAAGCGCAGCTGCGATTTCCGTTCCGGAAAAATTATTCTGCAACGACCGATCGAGCCCGAGCAGATGAAGAAGCTGCTCGCCACCGGCAAGACCGACCTGTTGCACCGCTTCATTTCCAAGAAGGGGCGCCCGTTCTCGGCGTTCCTGGCGCGTGGCGCCGACGGCAAGGTGACTTTCGAATTCGCTCCGCGCGAGCCCAAAGCGGCGAAGCCCCAGCCCGCGGCCAAGCCGCGCAAAGCCCTCGCGACCTGATCGGCTTGCTGCTCTTCAACCGATCCGGCGCCTGCGGTCTTATATTTCTGCTAAACGTCGAGGTTGCGCACGCCGAGCGCGTTGCTCTCGATGAACGCGCGGCGCGGTTCGACCAGGTCACCCATCAGCGTGGTGAAGATCTCATCCGCTGAAATCGCGTCCTCGATCTGGGCGCGCAACAGCCGCCGCACCTTCGGGTCCATGGTGGTCTCCCACAGCTGTCCGGGGTTCATCTCGCCCAACCCCTTGTAGCGCTGGATACCGAGGCCTTTTTTGACTTCATCGAGCAGCCAGTTGAGCGCGTCCTTGATTTCATGTATCGCGTGCTTGTGCTCGCCGCGCTTGACGTAGGCGCCGGCGCCGAGCAGTCCCTGCAGCACCTCCGCAGTTTTCTTGATCTGCTCGTAATCCCCGCTGTGGACGAAATCCTCGTCCAGCGAGGTCAGGTGCAAATTGCCATGCTGCGTGCGTTTGATGACGAGCAAGTAACGCTCGTTCTTCTCGTCGAATTTGGGCTCGATCGCGATGTCCTCCGCGCCGAGTGCCGCATTCAGGCGTCGCGCGCTCTGTGCCGCGCTTTTTTCATTCGCAAGATCGATATCGGGATTAACCAGCAACGCCTGCAGCACCGCGGGGTCGATCAACCGGCTCATGCGATCGATCACCGCCTCCGCCAGGAAATATTGTTTAGCAACCTGCTCGAGTGCGTCTTTGTTGAGCGGCTTGGCGCTGGCCGCCGGATAAAGCTCCGCGTCGTCCAGCGCCAGCTTGAGCAAGTACTCCTTGAGTTCGTGGTCGTCCTTGATGTAGCGCTCGCTTTTGCCGTGCTTGATCTTGTAGAGTGGCGGCTGCGCGATATAGATGCGGCCACGCTCGATAAGCTCCGGCATCTGGCGATAGAAAAACGTCAGCAAGAGCGTGCGAATATGGGAGCCATCGACGTCGGCGTCAGTCATGATGATGATGCGGTGGTAACGCAGCTGGTCGGCGTTGTATTCGTCCTTGCCGATGCCGCAGCCGAGCACGTTGATCAGCGTGGTGATTTCCTGCGACGAGAGCAGCTTGTCGAATCGCGCCTTCTCGACGTTGAGGATCTTGCCTTTGAGCGGCAGAATCGCCTGGAATTTGCGATCGCGCCCCTGCTTGGCGGAGCCGCCGGCGGAATCGCCCTCGACGATATAGAGCTCGCTCTGCGCCGGGTCTTTTTCCTGGCAGTCGGCGAGTTTGCCGGGCAGGCCGAGCGAGTCGAGCACGCCCTTGCGCCGCGTTATCTCGCGCGCCTTGCGCGCCGCCTCGCGCGCGCGCGCCGCCTCGATGATCTTGGTCGTGATGATCTTGGCGTCGTTCGGGTTTTCGAGCAGGAATTCGTTTAGTTTCGCCGCAATGATCTCCTGGACCACCGGCTGGACCTCGCTCGAAACCAGCTTGTCTTTGGTTTGCGAAGAGAACTTGGGCTCGGGGACCTTGACCGACAGCACGCACGTCAACCCTTCGCGCATGTCGTCGCCCGAGGTTTCAACCTTGGCTTTCTTGGCATACTCGTTCTGCTCGATGTAATTGTTGAGCGTGCGCGTCATCGCCGCGCGCAGCGCGGTCAGGTGCGTGCCGCCGTCGCGTTGCGGTATGTTGTTGGTGAAGCATTGCACCGACTCGGCATACGAATCATTCCACTGCATCGCGACCTCTACGGTAATGCCCTCTTTTGAGCCCTCGGCGTAGAAGATCCTCTGGTGCAGCGCGGTTTTGCTGCGGTTCATATACTCGACGAAGCCCTTGATGCCCCCGCTGAACGAGAAATTCTCTTGTTTGCCGGTGCGCTGATCGACCAGCATGATCTTTACGCCGTTGTTAAGGAACGACAGCTCGCGCAGGCGTTTGGCAAGGATGTCGTGGTGATACTCGACATGGTTGAAGGTTTTCTGGCTGGCGAGAAAGTGCACCTCCGTGCCGCGCTTCTCGGTTTTGCCGGTCTCCTTGAGCGGCGCCACCGCGACCCCGTCCTTGAATTCGATGTAGTAGGTTTTGCCGTCGCGTCTTGTGGTCAGACGCAGCCACTCCGACAGGGCATTAACTACCGAGACGCCTACGCCGTGCAAGCCCCCCGAGATCTTGTATGAACTATTATCGAATTTCCCGCCGGCATGCAGCTCTGTCATTACGATTTCCGCTGCCGAGCGGCGCTGTTCGTCGTCCTCCTTGATCTCGGTCGGGATGCCGCGCCCGTTGTCGAGCACGCTGATCGAGTTATTGGGGTGGATGGTAACTGTTATCGCATTGCAGTAGCCGGCCAGCGCTTCATCGATCGCGTTGTCGACAACCTCAAATACCATGTGATGCAACCCGCTGCCGTCACTGGTGTCGCCGATATACATGCCCGGGCGCTTGCGGACCGCGTCCAGTCCCTTCAGAACCTTTATGCTGTCCGCGTCGTAGTCGCCGCCGTTGGCGGGGGGGGTCTTGTCTGTCATGATGATCGCTTTTTTGCTGTGTCCGAACGTCAAATCCTCATCGGCATCACGACATACCGGAAGTCGTTATCTTCCGCGATGGTGATTAGCACGCTGCTGTTGGCATCACCAAACGAGCAGGTAACTTTTTCGCTGGCAAGATTTCCCAATACATCAAGCAAATAAGTAACGTTAAACCCGATATCCAGCGCTTCCCCTTTATAGGCTATCTCAAGTTCTTCGAAGGCTTCTTCCTGCTCGGTGTTGGTGCAGGCGATGCGCAACTGTCCCTCAGTAAGTGTCCAGCGGACCCCACGAAATTTCTCATTGGACAGAATTGCGACGCGCTGCAAGGCCTGTTGCAGGACGATGCGTTCAATCACAAATTGTTTCTGGTAATTAGTTGGTATTACGCGTGCGTAATCAGGAAATTTGCCATCGACGACTTTGGTCATCAATTCTACGTCGCTAATTTCAAATCGAACCTGACCAGAAGCTATTTCAATCCTAACTTCGTCTTCAGTATCATTCAATAGTTTGATGAGTTCCTGCACCGCCTTACGCGGAAGTATTACTTCGTGTGTTTCGGCTTGCTGCCGCAATTTTATGCTCGTATATGCCAGCCGATGACCATCAGTAGCAACGGCTTTAAGCACATCTGTCTCCAATACCAGCAACATCCCGTTCAGGTAATACCGAATATCCTGTTGTGCCATCGCATATTGCACTAATAACAGCAAAGACCGAAGATTTTTCTGCGCCATCTTGATCTTTGCTGGAGTTCCGCCGGACGATATAAGCCTAGGAAAATCTTCAGCTGGCAAGGTCTGCAGACTAAACCGGCTTTTCCCTGAACGCAGCTGCATTCGGTTATTCAGCGCCTCCAGGACAATTTCTGCTTGCTCGGGCAGGGCACGCAGAATGTCCTGCAGCTTACGTGCCGAGACAGTTACTTGATAGTTATCCGTTCCTTTTTGCGCGCTGCTGAAACTCGTTGACACCTGAATCTCGAGATCCGTTGCCAGTAGATGCAGACGGTCTTCGACGCGCTCAAATAGCACGTTTGATAGGATCGGCAATGTGTGTCGCTTTTCGACAATACCGGATACTGCCTGCAGTGGTTTAAGGAGATCATCCCGCTTAGCTTGTACTAATTTCATGACTAGTTTGTCCTAATAGTAATAGTTACTGTCGCGGTTTTTGTGGATATCTGTAGTTGCTCAAGCTGGCGCTCGCTGAGCGGGCCAAACCAAAATGAATAAGGTGGCCGATGTCTTGTGGATCATTTGTTAATAGAAACAGCGTTCATGGCGGTTCAGGTTATATCCACAAGCCGCGCGCGACATATCAACAGCGCAGCACTTTAAGTAACGAGTCAAAATCACGCGTAACTTCGTGGTTGGAGGCTTTCAGCGCGGCGACTTTACGGCACGCATGCAGTACCGTCGTATGATCACGCCCGCCGAAAGCCTCGCCTATGTCCGGCAGGCTAAGGTGGGTTAATTCTTTGGCTAAAGCCATTGCGATCTGCCGGGGGCGCGCGATATTACGACTGCGTTTCTTTGAATACATCTCGGAGACTTTG
>JAHFRL010000019.1 GCA_023266235.1 Betaproteobacteria bacterium | reverse complement strand
AGGCCACGCGGGTGCGCTGCGAAATGCTCTGCCCGCTGGTGGGGTCGGTCACGGTCAGGGTGATCACGACGAAGCGGATCAAGCCGGTGTCGACGGTCGCAATGCCCGCAACGTCGAGATAGGTCAGCGCGAAGCTGCTCACATGGCTGGACAGGTTGGAGGTCACGGCGGGGGAAGAATATTGCAGCGTCAGGTTGGAATTGCTGTAGTTGATGGTGATGGTGACGTCCCCCGTGCCACAGGGGTCGCTTGGCGTGCCGCTGACGTATTTGGTGAACACCATCTGGTTTGCATCCATGGTGGTGATGCAATAGTTGCCGGTGGCGCCGACGGTGGCGAATTTGACTTCGCGGATTTCGCGCGCCAGCCGCTCCAGCGCATAGCGCGCCTGGCCCTCGCTGGCGTTCTCGGCGTTGACCATGCGGGTGGTGGTGAAGCTGTCCGCTATCATGGAGGAACCCACCGCCGCCAGGATGCCGACCAGCACGATGGAAATGATCAGCTCGACCAGGGTGAAGCCGCTGCATCGCGTGGAGCAGGCGCCTGCATTGCATTGCGCGACAAGCGAAGCACGCATGTCAGTAGCTCACCAGTTCCAGGGTAACGGGTGTCAGTTTGGTGATGCAATTGTTTTTGCTCACGGAAATCTCCACCTTGTTGCAGGTGCCGCCGCTGGGGCAGGCCGCGCCGGCGTTGTCGGATGTTACGTTGACACAGGGCGCGCCGAAGCCGCCGACATTGCCCAGGGTGTTGCAGGTGTTCGTATTGACGGCGGAATAGCCCGATTGCTGGCGCGTGGCCAGGATCTGCTCGGCGCATTCCTGCATCAATTGCGCGCCTACCTCCAGATCCTTGTTGCCGGACTGGCCGTAGAAGATGTTGCCCTGCAGCGAGATGATGCCGGCCGCGGCGATGCTCAGCACGACCAGCACGATGATGGATTCGACCAGGGTGAAGCCCCTGGCGCCGGCAAAACGGTGAGGACGGGCGTGTTTCATGGGCACGTACCTGCAGGATCTGGAGGGCACACATGTACGAGGCCGGTCAGCGCCGCTACGGAGACTTTTACCGTGCTGCTGGAGGCCAGTCTATAGCTCGCCGCGGCACTCGGCTGGCCCAGGCTGGTGAAATCCAGCGGGTTGGGGCCGGCCACTACCTGCAGGGCCACGCCTTCCTGCACGCCGCCGCTGAAAACGGTGGTGGGACAGGACGTGACGACGCCGTTGACGGTGACACAGGAAGACACCTGATAGGTTCCGTTGACGCCCGGAGTGATGGTGAGTCGCAGGTGCTTGCCCGAGGTATAGGCCAGTGTCTGCGCGTGGCGGATGTCGCCCGCCAGCTTCTGTGCTTGGGAAGGCAGGGACAATTCAGCCGGAGACGCGGCTTTCATCATTGCATATGCGCTCACGATGCCCAGCACGACAATGACGATCACCAACTCGACGACAGTGAATCCCGCCTTCGAATCACGCAATGGATGTTCCGGATGCGGATTCATCTCAAACGCGGCCACCGGATAACCAGCTGTTGAAGATAAGCTGATTATCCGGCAAGCCGATCAGGCTGAATGTTTACGAGCCGAGTGCGACGAATGACGCCGTATGAGCAGGTGTCTCACCATCACTCACTGTGCAAGCGCCTGTGGCGTCTGTAGTGAGGGCGCCGGAGCTAATAGCAAATGTTCCCGGCAATGAAACCAGGTTTGTTATCACCGAGCAATCGGAGAGAGCAGTCGTGCATGATGCCAGGTTCCCCTTGCATTGAGCGTAATAGGTTGCCGCAGCGGAAGCCGCAGCCCCTGCCGCCCCTTGCGCGACCCCGTTTTTTGCGTCGTCAGTCAAAGACGCGAATTTGGGGATTGCCACCGCCGCCAGAATGCCGATGATGACGATGACGATGATCAGCTCGATCAAGGTGAAACCGGATTGTCTTTGCTGTCTGAAGCTACCCATGAGTATCTCCTTTGCACGGGCCGCAGCCCGAAAGTTGGGGCCATTCCGCGCGCCGCAGCGCACCCGGCAGGTCCCTTTTCCGGAACGGCAGACCGCCTCGACAACGGCGGACCTTACCCGTCCAGCAACATTATACTTGATTTATAATTATTATTGCGTTTCAATCGCGTTAAAATACGGCCGCGGGCTGCAACCTGTTCGCTTCGGTGAGGGAGCGCGCGCTGAATCGTGGGTTGACGGGCGGATATCGGCAGCCGGTACGCATCATCGGCCGCCGCGCGGTACCGCCGGCGCGAAGGCGTCATTGTGGAGGCAAGTTGCAGGGACGGGAAACAAAATGTGGTGGCGGGTAAAAAAAGGCGGCGCGCCCGGCTGGACCGGGGTCGACCCGAGTCCTGACGCCATGTGCGGGGCGAGCGTTCGCATGCCGGGCGCGGATCGCGGCAAACCCCAGGTGGTGAAATGCGGAACCATGTCTGAACCCGAGTTCGGGGCGGGCGGGCTCGCGCAGCTCGCCAGGAAAATCGCGGTGTCGCAGTTTCAATGGACCTTGCCGCTTGCGCGCGGCGACTACAAGATGGTCGTGCTGCCGGAACCGGCGGTGAAGCCGGCCGAGATGGCCGAAAGCGTGCGCTGGTCGCTGGGAACGGTGCTCGAGTACCCGGTGGAAGAGGCGGCCGTGGACTGGATGCCGATCCCGACGCTGAAGCACGTCCCGCAACGCCAGCCGCACCTGTATGCCGTGGTGGCGCGCAACGAGGTGATCCGGCAGCGTGCCGAGACGTTTCGCCAGGCGAAGATGACCCTGCATGCGGTCGACATCCGCGAAACGGCGCAGCGCAACATCGCCGCCCGTCTGGAAAAGCCCGGCGAGGCGCTCGGCATGGTGGCGGTCAACGCGCAGGGGGTGCAGATCACTTTCACCTTCGAGGGCGACCTTTACCTCGACCGCTTCATCGAGGCCCCGCTGGCCACGGCGGTCGCGGGCGACAACGAGAGCCGGACCCGGATGTTCGAGCGCATCACGCTGCAGGTCCAGCGCTCGCTCGATTTCCTGCATCGCACGCTGTCTTTCATGCGGGTCGGCCGCATCGTGATGGCGCCGTTGCCTGCGCCCATCGCCCTGCGCGAACATCTGGCGCAGAACATCGCCGAATCCGTCGAGATGCTGGACCTCGCTTCCGTGTTCGACTTTTCCCTGACGCCCGAGCTCGCGCCTGAGGAAAACCAGGCGCGTTACTTCGTCGCGCTGGGAGCGGCGTTGCGCGGCATGGGAGCGGCGCGGTGAGCAGGCAGATCAACCTGCTGGTGCTGGCGCAAGCCGCACCGGAGCTTTCCGCGCTGCGCGCCCTGAGCGGGCTCGGCGCGATGCTCGCCCTGTTTCTCGGCTACGCCGTCATTGCGTGGATCGCGGCCGCGCCGCTGCGGGACGCAGCGGCGCTGAACAATGCGGATCTGGCGGCGGCGAAGATCGAGCTGAAGGCGCTGGAGCAGAAGATCAGCGCGCGCCCGAGGCTTGCGGACATCGTCGCCCAGATCAACGCGCTCAAGTGGCAGGCGGACGAGAGCCAGCAGATCCTGAACCTGCTGCGCGGCGGCGGGGGCGGCAGCGAGGGCTATTCCGGCCACCTCGCGACCCTGGCCCGGATTTCCGAGGACGGTGTCTGGCTGACCGGGGTCAAGATCGGCAATGCGGGCAAGACCGTCAGCCTTGCGGGCCGGTCGCTGCGCCAGGAATCGGTGTTGCGGTATGCGCAGCGCCTGAACGGAGAGTTCGCGGCCTACGGGGTGCAGTTCAGCGAGGTGGAGCTGACACCCGAGGGCGCAAAGGAAGGCGCCGCGGGTAGCGCAGGCTTTCCGTTGCCCTCCGTTGCCTTCAAACTCTTCTAGCGCGCGCCGGGCCATGCAGATCATAGACGCGTTGAAACCCTGGATGGCCCGGTTCGATCGCATGAGCCTGCGCGAGCGCGCGGGGCTCGTCGCGGCGGCGGCGGTCGTGCTGTATTTTGTCCTGACCACGCTGCTGGTCGGTACGGATGAGGCGAGAAGCAAGGGGATCACGCAGCGCATCGAGGCGCAAAAGAAAGAACTCGAAACCGTGCGCAGGGACATCCGCGACCTTTCCGGGGTGCTCGAACGCGACCCCAACGCGCAGCAGCAGGCGCAACTGGATGGCATCAAGCGCACGATCGTCGAGGCGGACGCGCTGCTGGCGCAGCTCGACAGCGCGGCGCCGCAGGCGGCGCGCGCGGTATTGAGGGAGGTGCTCGGCGCCACTCCCGGGCTCGAGCTGGTGTCGCTCAAGACGCTGCCGGTGAGCGTGGCCTTTCAATCGAAACCGGCGCCCGTTGCCCCCGTCAAACCGGCGCCGGCCCCCGCGAAATCGGCGCCGGGTGCGCAGGATGCCGCGCTCCTGCCGGAGCTGGCTCCCCCCCGGCCGCCGCGCTCGATTTACCGGCACGCTGTCGAGATCAGCATCAGGGGGAATTACCTTGCGCTGCTGCCGTACCTCGAGAAGCTGCAGAAATATCCCGGACGCCTGTACTGGACCGACGCCAGCCTCGACGTGAAAAGCTACCCGGTTGCGGTCGTGAAGCTGACCGTTTATACCCTGAGCGGGCAGGCGAACCCGCGCCTCGAATGAACTTTGCGATGACGACGCGACCGGCGCATCAGGCGACGCGAAGGGCCAGCGGCTGCGAACGTTTTTTCCGCACGCATTGCGCGCGGTGGGCCATCGCGGTGCTGGCGCTGGGCTGTCTCGCCCCGGCGTGGGGCCAGGCGCTATCGGATCCGACCCGCCCGCCGCGGGAGTGGCTGGCTGCGCTGCCGAAAGATGCCGGCGCACCCTCCGCGGCGGAGGAGGACGTTTCGCCGCGACTGCAATCTTTGGTGCTCGGGCCGTCGCGCAAGTACGCTATCATCGACGGGCAACTGGTGGGCGTAGGCGACAGATTCAATGACGCCCGCGTGGTGGCGGTGCGGCCCGCCGGGGTGGTATTGCGCTCGGAGCGCGGTACCGAGACGCTGAAATTATTTCCGGATGTCGAGAAACGTCCGGTGAAGCCGGTGGCCGCGAAGACCGGGCGCGCGCCCGTCAAGGCGAAGCGCCGCGTCCTCCGTATCGACGGGATCGGTAACAACGTTGCAAAGGAAAACAAAAAATGAGGAATGTCACATTCGCTATTGCGGCGTTTGCCGCGGTGCTGGCGCTGGGCGGCTGCAGCACCCGGCAGCCGCGCGACGGCACCACTTACGACAAGATCACCGCCGAACTCAAGGACGCGGCCGAGAACCGCGCCGCCGGCGAGCAGAAGCAGGGCGTGCTGCAATCGTTGCTGCCGCCGCTCGCGATCGAGCTGCCGAAACCCGAGGCGCTCGAGGCCGGGCCGCGCTTCGATCTCGTCGTGAACAACGCGCCCGCGCCGCAGGTGCTGAACGCGATCGTCGCCGGCACGCGCTACAGCATGGTGGTCCACCCGGACATCAAGGCGTCGATGTCGCTCAATTTGAAGGACGTGACCATCACCGAGGTGCTGCACAGCGTGCGCGAGATCTACGGCTACGAGTACAGGATCGACGGCACGCGCATCTTCGTCCTGCCGGCCGCGTTGCAGACGCGCATGTTCAAGGTCGACTATCTGACGTCGCTGCGCAGGGGCTCGACCGACCTTCGCGTCAGTTCCAATGCGGTCACTACGACCGGGACAACGGGCACCCCCGGCGCCACCGGGGTGGGCGGGGTGGGCGGGGTAGGCGGATTGGGTACCCAGGCACTTGGCGGCCAGGCTGGCGGCTTGGTCGCGGAGCCGGGCACACTCCCGAGCGGTTTACAACGAGGTTTGGTCCCGGGGCAGAGCACCCAGGTCGGAACCACCGATTCGAGCGATTTCTGGAGGGAGTTGCGCACGACGCTGGCCGCGCTGGTCGGTTGCACCGTAGGAGAACGGCTCGGCAAGGACGGGCATGTCACGCAAACGCGCGACCGCGATGAGCTGGTCTGCGAGGGCGGGCGCAGGGTCATCGTCAGCCCGCAATCGGGCATGGTTCTGGCGCGCCTCATGCCGGACGAATTGAAGAGCATCGCCGACTACCTGCGCGCCTCCCAGATCTCGCTGGACAAGCAGGTTCTGATCGAGGCCAAGATCCTGGAAGTCACGCTGAAGGACGGCTATGAAACCGGGATCAACTGGGCCAAGTTCTTCACGCCGCTCAACGCAACCCTCGGCCTCGGCCAGTTGACGCCGGGCACGTCGATTGGCAGCAATCCTGCGGGTGTCATCCTGCAGGGGGGAACCCCGGCGACCGGACAGTTGACGACGCCGCTGACCGCCGGTATCGCCGGGGTCACCACGACGACGCCACCGACTGCGGCTGTGGGGTTTGGCAGTCCGGGCGGGGCCGGGCAAGTGCTGGCGACCGCGGCGACCGCGGCCGGATCGCTCTTCGGCGTTGCCTTCCAGGGCGCGAATTTCGCCGTCCTCATGACCTTCCTGGAAAGCCAGGGCGTGGTGCATACGCTCTCCAGTCCGCGCATCGCCACCATGAACAATCAGAAGGCGGTGCTCAAGGTCGGCTCCGACGCGTTGTTCGTGACCAAGATCGAGAGTGGCAATTCCACTACAACAGCCGTCGTCGGCACGACCGCAGCGCCCTCGATACCGACTTTTAATGTGCAGTCGTTCTTTTCCGGCATTGCGCTCGACGTGACGCCGCACATCGGCGACGACGACAACATCGTGCTGCACGTCCGGCCTTCGGTGTCCAGCGTGACGCAGAACCTGTCCACTTTCAACCTTGGAATTCTGGGCACTTTCATCATTCCGCTGGTGAGCAACACGATCAGCGAAACCGACAGCGTGATCCGCGCGAAGGACGGCCAGATCGTGGCGATCGGCGGGCTGATGCGCCAGGCGCAGAGCGAAACCCGCGACCAGGTGCCTGGGCTGGGGAACATTCCGTTCGTCGGCGCAGCGTTCCGCGGCCTGGCGCAGGCCTCCGAGAAACGCGAGCTCGTGATCCTGCTCAAGCCGACGGTGGTGCAGAGCGACCAGAACTGGGCGCAGAACATCGATGACGCGCGCACCCGCGTGCAGACGCTCGACCGCGGCTTTTCGTGGGGCGGCCGCTCGGAAGTGTTCGGCACGCAGTCCGAAGAACGCAAGCGCTAGGCGGAGCTTCGGCAGGATTTGTACGAAACTCACTTCGGCTTCCGGGAACTGCCGTTCGGGCTGACGCCCGACCCGAGCTATTTTTTCGCCTGCTCGAGCTACCGCGAGGCGCTCGACACGCTGCTGGTGGCGGCGTTCAACGGCGAGGGCTTCATCAAGATCATCGGCGAAGTCGGCCACGGCAAGACCATGCTCTGCCGGACTTTTCTCGCCGCGCTGCAGGACGGCGGCGATCCGCAAGCCGGCGTGGCGCGGCTCTCGATGGCGTTCGGCAGGGAACGCAGGTTCGTCACCGCCTATCTGCCGAATCCTTACCTCGACCCCAGGGGACTGCTGCTCGCGCTGGCCGAAGAGTTCGGCGTCGCGGTCGACCGGGGCGTCGACCTGCACATGCTCATCAAGGCGGTCACCGCGGGCTTGATGAAGATCGCGCAGGAAGGAAAGCACGCGCTGGTGTGCCTGGACGAAGTGCAGGCGATGCCGCAGGTCACGCTCGAGGCGGTGCGGCTGCTGACCAACCTCGAAACCGAGAAACGCAAGCTCCTGCAGGTGGTGCTGTTCGGCCAGCCCGAGCTCGATCAGAAGCTGCAGCAGCAGTCGGCGCGCCAGATGTTGCAGCGGATCACGTTCCAATATACACTCGCTGGCCTGCGCGAGGATGAGATCGCCGCTTACCTGGATCATCGCCTGCGCGTCGCGGGCTGCGAGGGAGGGAGCCTGTTCACGGATGCCGCGGTCAGGCTTCTGCACCGCTACAGCGGCGGCACGCCGCGGCTGGTGAATATCCTGGCGCACAAGGCGCTCATGCTCGCCTATGGAGAAGGCTCGATGGAAATCGGGCCGCGCCAGGTCAAGGCCGCCGTGGCTGACACGCCGGCCGCGCGCCGCGCGCGAGGATTGTTCGCATGGCTAGGACAATGATGCTTCTTTGCACACCCCGGACGTTGCGTGACCCCGCATGAGTAGCGCCGCCCGCCCATTGGCATGGTTGATGCGGCTGCTCGCGATCGCCGCGATGCTGACCGCGCTGTTCTTTCTGCTGCCCCTCGGGGTTCCGTATCTGGAGAACGCGGAGACGTACGAGTATGTGCGCGGCTTGCTGGCGATCGACAGGGAATACATGAATTTCGTGCGGGACCTGCTCCCGGTCAAGGTATCAGACCCCGACATCGTCCGCGGCATCATCGTGGTGCTGGCGTTCGTCGTCAGCCGCGTGTTCAGCCGCCTGCGGCGGCATTTCGCCGCCGCGGCGAATATTTACGCCGGCACGACCGATGCGGCGGCCGGCGCCGGGACGGCGGGAACCGTCATCGCCGGCGGCGTCAAGAGCCGCGCCGCGTTGCTGGAAATCATGGCCGAGACCAAGAAGAAACTCGAAACGATGCAGCGGGAACTCGCGTTTCTGTCGATTGACGTGGTCGGCTCGACCGACATGAAGGTCGGCGAGGAGAAGACGAAGATCGAGGTCGATTTCCGCGAATACAAGAAATTCATCGACGAGGAGATCGCCGCGAACGGCGCGCTGACGGCCGCGTGGACGCCCGATGGCGTGATGATCTGTTTTCCGACCGCCGATGCCGCCGTCGCGACCGCGCAGAGCGTGCTCGCCGGCCTGTACGGGTTCAACAAGAGCGTGAAAACCATCCGCGCCAACTTCCGGGTGCGCTGCGGCGTCAATGCGGGGCGCGTCTATTACGACCGCTCGATCCCGATGGAGCAGATGAGCGACCACGTGATCGATGTCGCGGGACACATGCAGAAATACGCGCTGCCCAACACCATCGCGCTGGCGAAACCGGCGCTGGCGCTGCTGAGCAAGCGGGAAGGCTTCAAACCGGCGGGCAAGGAAGTGGACGGATTCGAGGTCTATCAATGGGGCAAAGTATGACGCCGCCGCAAACATTCGCGTTCCTGAAGCCCGGATTTCCCCCGGCGAATATCCCATGAGCGTGATCAACAAGATGTTGCAGGACCTCGACAAGCGCGGCGCGGCGCAGGGCCGCGTCGAGGGGTCCATCCGCGGCGCCGGGATTCCGCTGCAGCCCGCGAGCCGGGGAGGGCGCTGGAAGTTCGCCGCGTGGGCGCTGATCGTTCCGCTGGTGCTGGCGGCCGGATGGATCGTGTTGCGGCCGGGTTCCGGACCATCGGATGGACAAACCAAATCGCCACCAAGTACTCCGCTCGCCCAGGTGACGCCGCAGCCGGCCGACGCGCAAAAGAAAGCCGCTGAAACGCAGCCAGCACCGGCGCCGCAGCAGCCAGCGCCCGCGCCGAGTCCGCAACCGCAAGTACCCGCGGTCGTTGTCGCACCGCCTGCGCCTGCGCCTGCGCCAGCACCAGCGCCAGCGCCAGTGGCGAAGAAGCCCGAGGCACCCGCACCGGCACCGCAACCGCCAGCGCCCGCGGTCGTTGCCGCACCCGCGGCGCCGCCAGCCAAGCCCCAGCCAAGCGCGCCGGCCGCGCAACCGCAAGTAGCCGCGGTTGTTGTCGCACCGCCTGCGCCAGCGCCAGTGGCGAAGAAGCCCGAGGCACCCGCACCGACACCGCAACCGCCGGTGGTCGCTGCCGTACCCGCTGCACCGGTGGTGAAGCCCCCGGCGCCGACACCGCCATCACCAGCGCCGGTGGTTGCTGTCGCGCCACCGAAGACCCCAGTGGTTGCTGCGGCGCCACCGAAGGCTCCGGTGGTTGTTGCTCAGGCAAGCGTTGCACCCAAGGAACCTAAGGAGCCGGCGGCAAAATCTGCAGCGCCACCGCGTGAAGTCAAGCCGGTGGAGCGCACAGATTCGGCGAGCTCGATTTCGAAGCGACGCCCGGCCGCGACGCCGGCAGCGAAGCCGGCGAAAGCCGCGCCCAAGACCGCGGCGCCCGCGGCCGAGGTAAAACCTGCGGCGCCCGCTCCCGTCGCGGATGCAGGCCAGGCAGCCGCGCCGGCGCAGGATGCGCCGAAAAGCAGCATTTCGGTTGAGCGGCAAGATCGGGATTCGTCGCGCCCGGAGCGCGCGTCCGCCGCGTATCGCAACGCGGTCGAGTTGATGAATCAGGGCCGTGCCGAGCTGGCGATCGATGCTTACGCCAGCGCGCTGCGCTTCGATCCGAAGCACGCCGCGGCGCGCCAGGCACTGGTTGCTCTGCTCATGGGTCGCGGGCGCGGCGCGGAGGCGCAAGGCGTTCTGCGTGAAGGCCTGGTTGCGCTGCCGGAGAACACGGCTTGGGCGATGCTGCTCGCGAGATTGCAGGTCGAGGGCGGCGACCGGGCGGGAGCACTGGCGACGCTCGATGCCGCTTTGCCGTACGCGAAGAACCGGCCCGAATACCACGCCTTCGTCGGCACCGTGCTGCAGATGCAGGGGCGCCACAAGGAGGCGCTCGCGTACTACGAGATCGCGGTTCGGCTCGCGCCTGAATCGGGCCGCTGGCTGACGGGGCTCGCGATCTCGCTGGAGGAGGAAAAGCGCTTGCCGGAAGCGCGGGAGGCTTACCAGCGCGCGCTGGCGACGAACACGCTCGGACTGGATCTGCGGGCGTTCGTCGAGCGCAAGCTCAAGCAGTTGAAGTAGCTTGCGCCACAAAATCGACAAAAGAGAAGATAAACCCGCTTCGGCGGGTTTTTTGTTTCACGCACGCATTATCGAGAGATAATCCGCGTGTATTTCGCCGTTACATTTCAAACTGAGACCCTACCGGACAAGGCTCGTAGTTGAGCAAAAATCATTAAAGATGATATAATTAGCCCAAGGTCTGAAACAGGTTTTTTGCGGTGTTTCCGGCCATAAATTCGCACATCCGCCATGGTCAGGGTGCCCGGCAACGAGTGCAGGTCGGCGGATGGAGGCTCAACCCTAACTGGAGATAGTATGGCGACTAGCATGCGTGAAATGCTGGAATGTGGCGTTCATTTCGGACACCAGACCCGGTATTGGAACCCCAAGATGGCCCCGTTTATCTTCGGCCATCGCAACAAGATCCACATCATCAACCTCGAAAAGACGCTGGCGCTCTATCAGGAGGCGCTCAAATTCGTGCGTCAACTGACGTCCAACAAAGGCGTGATCCTGTTTGTCGGCACCAAGCGCCAGGCGCGCGAGATCATCAAGGAAGAGGCGCTGCGCTGCGGCTCGCCGTACGTCGATCATCGCTGGCTCGGCGGCATGCTGACCAACTACAAGACCGTCAAGCAGTCGATCAAGCGCCTGAAGGACATGGAGGCGATGGCGCAGGACGGCACGCTCGACAAGCTGGCGAAAAAGGAAGCACTCCATTATCAGCGTGAAATCGTCAAGCTCGAGCGCAGCCTGGGCGGCATCAAGGACATGCCCGGTCTGCCGGACGCGCTGTTCGTGATCGACGTCGGCTACCACAAGGGCGCGGTTGCCGAAGCGAAGAAGCTCGGCATCCCGATCATCGCGGTGGTGGACACTAATCACAATCCGGAAGGCCTGGATTATGTGATTCCCGGCAACGATGATTCGAGCCGCGCAATCCGGCTTTACGCGCGCGGCGCTGCCGACGCGGTGCTCGAAGGCCGCAATCTGGTCGTGCCGGAAATCGTCAGTGACGAGGAATTCGTCGAAGTCGAGGAAGGCGCCGCACCAGCGGCGTAAAGCGGACCCCGCCGGAAAAGGGGCGTCAGCCCCCTTTTTTTAAGCAGGATTTGAACAAGTTCAGGTTGTCGGAGCAGAAATGGCGGACATCACCGCGGGAATGGTCAAGGAGCTGCGCGAGGCGACCGGCCTCGGCATGATGGAATGCAAGAAAGCGCTCGCCGAGGCCGGCGGCGACATGACTAAGGCCGCGGAGTTGCTGCGCATCAAGAGCGGGGCCAGGGCAAGCAAGGTGGCGGGACGCATCGCGGCCGAGGGCGCCGTCGGCGTGCATATCGACGGCGGCGGCAAGACCGGCGCGCTGGTCGAGGTCAACTGCGAAACCGACTTTGTCGCCAAGGACGCGAATTTCGCCGGTTTTGTGAAAGCAGTGGCCACGGCGGTGGCGCACGGCGACCCGGCCGATCTCGACGCGCTGTCCAACAGCGCCGGCGGCGACGGTCAGACGGTGGAAGCCGCGCGCCAGGGACTGGTGATGAAGCTCGGCGAGAACATCAGCGTGCGCCGCTTCACGCGCGTGGCCGCCAAGGGCAGGCTCGCGCACTATCTGCACGGCAGCCGCATCGGCGTGCTCGTCGATTGCGAAGGCGGCGACGAACAACTCGGCAAAGATCTCGCCATGCATATCGCGGCGAGCAAGCCGCTCTGCGTCGCCGCCGACCAGGTGCCTCCCGATGTCATCGCCAAAGAGCGTGAAATCTATACCGCGCAAGCGCAGCAAAGCGGCAAGCCCGGCAATATCATCGCCAGAATGGTCGAGGGCCGCATCGCCAAATATCTGGCCGAAGTGACGCTGCTCGGCCAGCCGTTCGTCAAGAATACGGACGCAACGGTCGCGCAACTGCTCACGGCGAAGCACGCCAAAGTTCACGCCTTCCACATGTATGTCGTCGGTGAAGGCATCGAGAAGAAGAAAGACGACTTTGTCGCCGCGGTGATGGCGCAGGTGGGAAACGCCTAGATGGCGGAGGCGCCGGCTTACCAGCGTATCCTGCTCAAGCTCAGCGGCGAAGCGCTGATGGGCGAGGACGCCTATGGCATCAACCGGCCCACGATCGACCGCATCGTGTCGGAAATCGCCGACGTCGCCGGTTTGGGTGTCGAGGTCGCGGTGGTGATCGGCGGCGGCAACATTTTCCGCGGCGTGGCGCCGGCGGCAGCCGGCATGGACCGCGCCACCGCGGACTACATGGGTATGCTCGCGACGGTGATGAACGCGCTCGCGCTGCAGGACGCGATGCATCGCGTCGAGCTGGTGGCCCGCGTGCAATCGGCGCTTAACATCGAGCAGGTGGTCGAACCGTACATCCGCGGCAAGGCGATGCGTTATCTCGAGGAAGGCAAGATCGTCATCTTCGCCGGGGGTACCGGCAACCCGTTTTTCACCACCGACACCGCGGCGGCGCTGCGCGGCATGGAAATGAACGTCAACCTGGTGCTGAAAGCGACCAAGGTCGACGGCGTCTACACCGACGACCCCAGGACGCACGCCGATGCGATGCGCTACAAGAGCATCACCTTCGACGAGGCGATAATCAAGCATCTCAAGGTGATGGACGCGACCGCGCTGACGCTGTGCCGCGACCAGAAACTGCCGATCAACGTGTTCAGTATTTTCAAGCCGGGCGCCTTCAAGCGCGTCGTCACCGGCCAGGACGAAGGCACGCTCGTGCATTGCTAGCGGAGGAATGAAATGATCGCCGATGTCAAGAAATCCGCCGAACAGAAAATGAAAAAAACGCTGGAGACGCTGAAGGCCGATCTCGGGAAAATCCGCACCGGCCGCGCCCACACCGGGCTGCTCGACCACGTGATGGTCGACTATTACGGCACGCCGACGGCGGTCAACGGGGTCGCCAACGTGACTTTGCTCGATGCGCGCACCATCGGCGTCGTGCCGTGGGACAGGAAAATGGCGGGTGCGGTGGAAAAGGCGATCCGCGAGTCCGACCTCGGTCTCAACCCGGCTACCACGGGTGACACCGTGCGCGTGCCGATGCCGGCCTTGACGGAAGAGCGCCGCCGCGACCTCATCAAGGTCGTGCACAAGGAGGCCGAAAATGCGCGCATCGCGGTGCGCAACATCCGGCGCGACGCCAACAATCACCTCAAGGACCTGCTCAAGCAGAAAAAGGTGCCGGAGGACGAGGAACGCCGCGCGCAGGACGAGGTGCAGAAGCTGACCGACCGGCATATCGCCGAAATCGACAAGGCGCTGGCCGCCAAAGAAGCCGACTTGATCGCGGTCTAGCGGGCGCACGTGCCGACCACCACCAGTTCCACCATCGCGGTTCCCGCACCACGGGCGATACCGCGCCACATCGCCATCATCATGGATGGCAACGGCCGCTGGGCGAAGCGGCGCTTCCTGCCGCGCGTCGCCGGGCACCGCCGCGGCGTCGAGAACGTGCGCAGCGCGGTCCGCGCCTGCGCTGAAAAGGGCGTGGAATTTCTGACGCTGTTTGCGTTCAGCAGCGAAAACTGGCGGCGTCCCGCCGACGAAATTTCGTTCCTGATGCAGCTGTTCATGGTCGCGCTCGAGCAGGAAGTCGCGAAACTGCACGAGAACGGCATACGCTTCAAGGTCATCGGCGATTTGTCGCGATTCGAGCCGCGCCTGACGCGCCTGATTGCGGATGCCGAGGAACTGACCCGCGACGACACGCGGCTGACGCTGACGGTGGCCGCCAATTACGGCGGGCGCTGGGACATGATCCAGGCGGTCACCCGCATGCTCAAAGAGCGGCCGCAGCTCGCCGGCGGATTCGCCGAGACCGACCTGCTGCCGTACCTGTCGCTTGCCTACGCGCCGGAGCCGGATCTTTTTATCCGCACCGGAGGCGAGCAGCGCATCAGCAATTTCCTGTTGTGGCAGCTCGCCTACACCGAGCTGTATTTCACGGATACGCTGTGGCCGGACTTCGATACGGCGGCGCTCGAGCAGGCGATCGCATCTTATCAGCAGCGCGAGCGCCGCTTTGGCCGCACCAGCGAGCAGATGCGGGACGCCGCTACCGGGAATCCCCGGCGGCGCGTATCCGAGAGCCGCTAGCCGCGGCCCCGCAGCCCGATGCTCAAACTGCGTATCCTGACCGCGGCGGTCGCGCTGTCATTGTTCCTGGCGGCGATGTTTCTGCTGCCGAACGCGTGGTGGAGTATCGCGCTGGTTGCGCCATTGCTGGTTGCCGGCCGCGAGTGGGCGCGGCTCGCCCGCTTCGGCCGCAGCGCCGAGGCGGCATTTCTGGCGGCGCTGCTGGCCGGCAGCGCGGTATTGTGGCTGCTGGCAATTCCCGCTGCCCGGCACCCGGGGCACACCGCGGCCGCAGCGGAGCGCGCGGTCTACGCGGTCGCGACAGCGTACTGGTGCGTCATCGCACCCTGCTGGTTGTGGCTGAAACTGGCCGTGCGTCAACGCCTCGCGCTGGCTGCCGCCGGCCTCATCGTGCTGCTGCCGACCTGGCTCGCGCTGGCGCGGTTGCAGGACGATGCGCTGTTATTGCTGCTGCTGCTCGCCGTGATCTGGATCGCCGACACCGCGGCTTACTGCACGGGGCGGGCGTTCGGCAAGCGCAAGCTGGCGCCGGCGATCAGTCCCGGCAAGACCTGGGAAGGCGTCGGCGGTGCGTTTGCCGCCGCCACAGTGTATGCTCTGGTTTTGCATTTTTCGCTGTTTTCGGCACGCGATTTGCACTTTGTTATCGCGGCATTTCTCGCTATGACGACGTTCAGCATTGTGGGTGATTTGTTCGAGTCGTGGCTCAAGCGCAACGCCGGGGTCAAGGATAGCGGCGGCATTTTCCCGGGACACGGCGGCATGCTCGACCGCATCGACGGCATGACGGCGGCGCTGCCGCTGGCGGCGCTGCTTTTCATTTGATGTCACCGCCATGAGCAAACCGCGGAACATCGTCATTCTCGGCGCGACCGGCAGCATCGGCGTCAATGCGCTCGATGTCGTCGCCCGTCACCCCGGCCGCTTCGAGGTTGTCGCGCTCACCGCCCATCGGCAAATCGATGCGCTGTTGCAGCAGTGCCTGAAATTTCATCCGCGTTTTGCCGTGGCGGGCAGCGCGGCGGGCGCGGAACAACTGCAAGCCGGGCTGCGCGCCGCCGGCGGCACGACCGAAGTGCTGTGCGGCGAGCCGGCGCTCGAGCAGGTTGCCGCGTTGCCGCCCGTCGACACGGTGATAGCGGCGATCGTCGGCATCGCCGGACTGCGCGCGACTTTCGCCGCGGTGCAGGCCGGCAAGCGCGTGCTGCTCGCCAACAAGGAGGCCTTGGTGACCGCAGGGCCCGTGTTCATGGGCGCGGTGCGCGGGCGCGGCGCGACGTTGATACCCATCGACAGCGAGCACAACGCGGTGTTCCAGGCGCTGCCCCGGGACTTCAGCGGCGATCTTGCGGCGGTCGGCGTGCGCCGCATCGTGCTGACGGCATCGGGCGGCCCGTTCCGCGACACGCCGCTCGAGCGTTTGCCGCAAGTCACTCCGGCCGAAGCATGCGCCCATCCCAATTGGGTGATGGGGCGCAAGATTTCGGTCGATTCCGCCACCATGATGAACAAGGGCCTGGAAGTCATCGAGGCGAGCTGGCTGTTCAACGCGGCGGACGGACAAATCAAGGTCGTCATCCATCCGGAAAGCGTGATCCATTCGCTGGTCGAATACATCGACGGCTCGCTGCTCGCGCAACTGGGCAATCCCGACATGCGCACACCCATTGCGTTTGCGCTCGGTTACCCGGAGCGCATCGAAGCGGGGGTCGACTTTCTCGATCTTGCCAGGGTCAGCCGGCTCAATTTTTCCGAGCCGGATTACGCGCGCTTCCCGTGCCTGTGGCTCGCGCGTGAAGCGCTGCGCGCCGGCGGCAGTGCGCCGGCGGTTCTCAACGCCGCCAATGAAACGGCGGTGGCGGCGTTTCTCGGGTCGCGGCTGCGTTTCGACCGGATTCCGGCGTTGATCGAGCATGCGCTTGGCGAAGTCCCGGTTGTCCCGTTGCGCGTGCTCGAGGACGTATTCAATGCCGACCGGCGCGCCCGCGTTTGCGCCGAGGCCTGGCTCGCGCGGCATGCGGCCGGCGAAAATCAGCACTCACTGCGCGTTTCAGCTTAGCCCGCGAACGGCATAGATCGCCATGCATCTGCTGACTACGTTAGTTGCGTTTGCGTTTGCGCTTGGTTTGCTGATCATCGTGCAC
The DNA here is from genome assembly GCA_023266235.1 of Betaproteobacteria bacterium. GTDB lineage: Bacteria > Pseudomonadota > Gammaproteobacteria > Burkholderiales > SG8-41 > PALSA-1004. The sequence goes on along the minus strand of JAHFRL010000019.1, from coordinate 33,533 downwards.
GAATTCGGGCACTATCTTGCGGCGTGGCTGTGCAATGTCAAGGTGCTGAGATTTTCGGTCGGGTTCGGCCGCGTGCTGACGAGCCGCCGTTATGGGCGCGACCGGACGGAGTGGGCGGTTTCGGCGTTCCCGCTGGGCGGTTACGTCAAGATGCTCGACGAGCGCGAGGGTGAAGTCGCGGACCAGGAGCGGCCGCGCGCGTTCAACCGCCAGACGGTATATCGCCGCTTTCTGATCGTGGTCGCCGGACCGGCCGCAAACTTTCTGCTCGCGATTCTTCTTTACTGGCTGATTTTCATGCACGGCGTGCCGGGGATCAAACCGGTGATCGGAGCGGTGACCCCCGGTTCGCCGGCCGCGCAGGCGCAATTCATGCCGGGTGAAACCGTCGTCAAGATCGGACCGCACGCCGTCGCCACCTGGCAGGATGCGCGCTGGGTCCTGCTCAAATACGCGGTCGAGCGCAGCGCTGTTGCGCTGGAAGTCCATAACGAGCGCGGGGAAATTCACTGGCGCACGCTGGATCTGGCGCACCTCCAGCCGGCGGACCTCGACAGCGATTTCCTGCGGGCACTCGGATTCGCGCGCCTGCAACCGCCGCTCGCGCCGGTGATCGGGCGCGTGCTCCCCGGCGCGGCAGCGGAACGCAGCGGCCTGCTGGCCGGCGACGAGATTGTCGCCATCGACGGCGAACCGGTGGCGCACTGGGATCAGGTGGTGACCGCGATCAGCGCCAATCCGGGGCAACAGTTGATGCTCGACATCAGGCGCGGGGCCGCGCTATTGCGTATGGCGGTCACGCCGGACGGCGTACTGGAGAATGCGGTTCGCGTCGGCCGTATCGGCGCCGCGCCGCGCATTGATCCGGCGGTGCTGCAGAAGTACCTGGTGGAAGTGCGCTACCCGGCGTGGACCAGTTTCGGCAAGGCGCTGGAGCGCACCTGGGATACCTCGGCATTCAGCCTGCGCATGCTGGGGAAAATGGTGATGGGCGAAATTTCCCTGAAGAACCTCAGTGGGCCCATTACCATCGCGGATTACGCCGGCCAGGCGGCGCAGATCGGCTGGATTTCGTATCTGGTATTCCTGGCCCTGATCAGCATCAGCCTCGGCGTGCTCAATTTATTGCCGATACCGTTATTGGATGGCGGCCATTTGATGTATTATATGTTCGAAATTGTCAAGGGAAGTCCGGTCTCGGAAAAAGCCATGGAAATCGGTCAGCACGTCGGTATGGGAGTGCTGCTGATGCTGATGGCTTTTGCGCTTTATAACGATATCACCAGGCTCATCAGCAGCTGACACGATGCGTTTCTGCAAACACATGCTGTTCGTGCTTGGCGCCGTCCTCGGGCTGAGCGCGCACGCGTTCGATCCGTTCGTCGTGAAGGATATCCGCATCGAAGGCATCCAGCGCACTGAAGCGGGAACGATCTTCAGTTATCTGCCGGTCAAGGTCGGCGAAACCATGACCGAGGACAAGGCGGCGCAGGCGATCCGCTCGCTTTACGCGACCGGCTTTTTCAAGGACGTCAGCCTCGAGGTCGATAACGGCGTGCTGATCGTGGTGGTCCAGGAGCGGCCGTCAGTGGCGCAAATCGACATTGTCGGGGCCAAGGAATTCAGCAAGGAAGACTTGCTGAAAGGATTGCGCACCACCGGGCTTGCGGATGGGCGCATCTTCGATCGCGGCCTGCTGGACAAGGCCGAACAGGAGTTGAAGCGCCAATACATCAGCCGCGGCAAGTATTCGGCGCAGATCACGACCACCGCCACGCCGCTCGAGCGCAATCGGGTCGCGGTGCGCTTCGATATCGTCGAAGGCGAGGTTGCCAAGATTCGTCAGATCAGCATCATCGGCAGCCGGGTGTTCAGGGAAAAAGACCTGGTCGGGCTGTTCAAGCTGCGCACGCCGGGGCTGCTGACCTGGTTCAGCAAGGACGATCAGTATTCGAAACAGAAACTCTCCGCCGACCTCGAAACGCTGCGCTCCCATTACCTCGACCGCGGCTATCTGGAATTCAATATCGATTCGACGCAGGTTTCGATCACGCCCGACAAAAAAGACGTTTATATCACTGTCGGTATCGACGAAGGCCCGCAGTACACGGTTTCCGATGTGAAGGTCGCGGGCGAGATGCTGATTCCCGAGGCCGATGCGCTCAAACTGGTCAAGCTGAAGTCGGGCGAAATTTTCTCGCGCACCCGGCTCACGGAATCGACGAAGGCGATCAGCGAGCGGCTGGGCAACGACGGTTACGCGTTCGCGAACGTGAACGCCGTTCCCGACCTTGACAAAGACAAGCGCAAGGTCGCCTTCACGTTCTTTATCGACCCCGGCCGCAGGGTTTACATCAGGCGCATCAATGTTACCGGCAACAGCCGCAGCCGCGACGAAGTGGTACGCCGCGAGATGCGCCAGGTCGAGGGCGGCTGGTACTCGGCGGACAAGATCACGAAGTCCAAGCAGCGCGTGGACCGTCTCGGCTATTTTTCGGACGTCAGTATCGAGACGCCGTCCGTCCCGGGCACCACCGATCAGGTTGATCTGAACGTCAACGTTACCGAGAAACCGACCGGCAACATCCTGTTCGGCGCCGGTTTCGGCAGTGAAGGCGTGATTCTGAGCGGCGGCATTACCCAGCAAAACGTGTTCGGGTCGGGTAACCATATCGGCCTGCAAATCAACTCCAGCAAGGTCAATACCGTGTACTCGCTGTCGTTCACGCAACCGTACTGGACGGTCGACGGCGTGAGCAGGGGATTCGATGTTTACCATCGCAAGACCGATCCGTCGGCGCTTGGCCTTGGTCTGTACCAGACGTCGACGACGGGCGGGCAGGCGCGACTGGGCGTGCCGCTTACCGATCTCGACACGGTGACGCTGGGGCTCGGTTACGAAGACACCAGCATCACGGCTTTTGAGGGCGCCCCGATCCGGATCACGAGTTACGTAAACACGTTCGGCGCGTCCAACACCGCGGTGCTCGGCACCGCCGGCTGGGGACGCGACACGCGTGACAGCGCAATCTACCCGACCAGCGGCGCCATCACCCGCGCCGGCGTGGAGACCGGCATTCCCGGCGGCACGCTGCGCTTCTATAAAGTCAGCGCCGAGCATAAACGATATTTCCCGCTCACGCGCGATTTCACGATCTACGTCAACGGCGAGTTTGGCTACGGCAACGGCCTCGGCGGCAAGCCGCTGCCGTTCTTCCGCAATTTCTTTGCGGGCGGCCCGACCTCGGTGCGTGGTTTTTATGCCGCGAATATCGGACCCAAGGACGCTAACGGCGATCCGATCGGCGGCAGCCGCAAGCTGCTCGGCAACGCCGAATTGCTGTTCCCGTTCCCGGGTCTGCCGAATGACAAATCGGTGCGTGTCTCGGCATTCGTCGATGCCGGCGTGATCGGTGAAACCTACGCGATCGGCGACCTGCGCAGCGCGGTCGGCCTGTCCGTCCTCTACGTCTCGGCATTCGGACCGCTGAAGATAAGTTTTGCGCAACCGGTCAAGTCGCAGATCGGCGACCGGACGCAGAAAGTGCAGTTCACATTCGGGCAGCAATTCTAGCGCTGCGCACCGCCCTGGAACAGCGCGGTAAATGCAAGGAGACGACGTTGAGCAGATTACACTTGTTGCTGGTTGCCGCGATGGTGGCTGCCGTCAGTCTGGCGGCCCACGCCCAGGCGGCGGATCTCAAGATCGGGTTCATCGATGCCGACCGCATCAATCGCGAATCGGCGCCGGCGGAACGCGCGACCAAGAAACTCGAAAAGGAATTTGCGCCGCGCGAGCAGGAATTGCGCAAACTGGACCAGCAGATCAAGGCCCTGCAGGCGCAGATCGAGAAAGACGGCCTGACCATGAGCGAGGGCGACCGCCGCGGCAAGGAGCAGGAACTCGGCCGCCAGACCCGCGAGTTCCAGCGCCTGCAGCGCGAATTCCGCGAAGACCTCAACCTGCGCCGTAACGAGGAGCTTGCCGCGCTGTTCGAGCGCGCCAACCGGGTCATCAAGCAGATCGCCGAAGCGGAGAAATTCGACCTTATCCTGCAGGAGGCCGTCTACCGCAGCCCGCGCATCGATATTACGGAGAAGGTCCTTAAAGCGCTCGCCGCAGATAAATAGCCCTGCAGCAGCGCCCGTGAACCGGGCACAGGCAGGGCGGCGCCGGAAAGTGACATTGACCAAGCGCAAATCGTACAAACTCGGTGATATCGCCAGGCGGTTCGGCGGCGAACTGATCGGCGATCCCGCCGTCCGTATCCATCAAGTTGCAACGCTGGAATCGGCGCAGCCCGCGGATATCACCTTCGTCGCTCAATCCAGATACCTTCCGCAACTCAGCCAGACCCGGGCGGGCGCCGTCATACTCGGCAGCGATGGGCGTGATGCGACCGGCCTGCCGCGCATCATCTGCGCCAATCCCTACGCCTATTTTGCCAGGGTTTCGGCGCTGCTCAATCCGTCTGCCGCGGCCGCGCCCGGAATCCACAAATCCGCGGTGGCGGACAAATCGGCGCGCATCGCGAAATCAGCGAGCATCGGCGCGTGCACGGTGATCGGCAAGGGCGCGCGGATTGGCGCGAAGGCCATCATCGGCCCCGGGTGCTTCATCGGCGATAACGCGGTCATAGGCGCAGCGACCCGGCTGCACGCCAACGTGACGGTCTATCACGAGTGCCGGATCGGCGCGCGCTGCATTGCGCATTCCGGCGTCGTGATCGGCTCCGACGGCTTCGGCATCGCCCGCGAGGACGGCGTCTGGAAAAAGATTCCCCAGATCGGGCGGGTGCTGATCGGCGACGATGTCGAAATCGGCGCCAATACCACGATCGACCGCGGCGCGCTCGACGACACGGTGATCGAAGACGGGGTCAAACTCGACAACCAGATCCAGATCGCGCATAACGTCCGGATCGGCGCCCACACGGCGATTGCGGCGTGCGTCGGCATCGCCGGCAGCGCCAGAATCGGCCGCAACTGCGCGCTCGGCGGGGCGTCGATGATCTATGGGCATATCACCCTCGCCGACAACATCAGCGTGTCGGCCGGCACGCTGATCATGAAATCGCTGGAGCAGCCCGGCACTTATACCGGCGTCTACCCGTTTTCCAGTCACCAGCGCTGGCTCAGGAACGCGGCGCATCTGCGCCAGCTCGACGATCTGGTAAAACGGGTGCGCGAGCTCGAGAGCCTGGCCGGCAAGACGGAGAGGAACAAGTCATGAACAGCATGGACATCCACCAGATACTCGAATACCTGCCGCACCGTTACCCGTTCCTGCTGGTGGACCGGGTGGTGTCGTGCGAGTCCGGCAAGCGCATCGTCGCCATCAAGAACGTCACCATCAACGAGCCGTTTTTCGCCGGGCACTTTCCGCATCACCCGGTGATGCCCGGCGTGCTGATCATCGAGGCGCTGGCACAGGCTGCCGCCATTCTGACGTTCAAGACCCACGGCCACAAGACCGACGACAGCTCGATTTATTATTTCGTCGGCATCGACAAGGCGCGTTTCAAGAAACCGGTGATGCCCGGCGACACGCTCGAGCTCAATGCCGAAATCAAGCGCTTTGCGCGCGGCATCTGGTGGTTTTCCGCGCATGCGCGCGTGGCGGACCAGGTGGTGACCGAAGCCGAGCTGATGTGCACGCTGCGCCCGATCGAAAACAGCACGGCCTGAATGCCGGGCGCTCAAGTAATCCAGCAGTGATACATCCCGCCGCAATCATTCATTCCGGCGCGCGCCTGGCGGGCGATGTCGAAGTCGGCGCGTATACGCTGATCGGCGAGCACGTCGAAATCGGCGCCGGCTGCCGCATCGGCCCGCACGCGGTGATTACCGGCCACACCCGTATCGGGCGCAACAACCGCATTTTCCAGTTCGTGTCGCTGGGGGCGGCCCCCCAGGACAAGAAATACGCGGGCGAGGCGACCCGGCTCGAGATCGGCGACGGCAACACCATCCGCGAGTTCTGCACGTTCAACTGCGGCACGGTGCAGGATGCCGGGGTCACGCGGCTGGGCGACGACAACTGGATCATGGCTTACGTGCACCTCGCGCACGACTGCCGGATCGGGAATCACACCATTTTCGCCAACAACTCGCAGCTCGCCGGGCACGTGCACGTCGGCGACCATGCGATCCTCGGCGGTTTCACCGCGGTGCACCAGTTCTGCCGCATCGGGGCCCACAGCATCACCGCGATCGGCACCGTCGTGCTGCAGGATATCCCGCCGTTCGTGACCGCCTCGGGGAACACCGCAAAACCCTACGGCATCAATGCCGAGGGACTGAAGCGGCGCGGCTTCCCGGCCGCAACCATCGCGCACATCAAGCGTGCCTACAAGACGCTGTATAAATCGAAGCTGATGCTCGACGAGGCCAGGCAGGAAATAGCGGCGCAAACCGGCGCTTGCCCCGAGTTGCAGCTGCTGGCCGATTTTCTCGATAATTCCACGCGTGGCATCATCCGCTGAGCGCACGGCGCGCCGCCGCGCCATCGGCATCGTTGCCGGCGAGGCGTCGGGCGATTTGCTCGGCAGCCAGCTGATAGCCGCACTGCGCGAGTTCATGCCGCAGCTGCATTTCACCGGCATCGGCGGGCCGCGCATGGCCGCCGCCGGCATGGAAGTGCTGTTTCCGCTCGAGAAACTCGCCGTGCGCGGTTATATCGAAGTGCTCAAGCATTTTTTCGAGATCGTCGGCATCCGCCGCAGGCTGCGCCGGCGCTTCATAGCCGATCCGCCGGACGTTTTTATCGGCATCGACGCGCCCGATTTCAACCTCGACCTCGAGCTGAGCCTGAAAGCGCACGGCATTCCGACCGTGCATTACGTGAGCCCGGCGATCTGGATGTGGCGCGGCGAGCGCATCCACAAGATCAAGCGCGCGGTGAGCAGGATGCTGACGTTGTTCCCGTTCGAAGAGCCGCTCTATCGGCAGGCCGGCGTCGACGTCGCGTTTGTCGGCCACCCGCTCGCCGACATGCTGGAGCAGGTGCCGCGTCGCTCCGCCGCGCGCGAGCAGCTCAGGCTGCCGCTGGCGGCGCCTGTCATCGCGCTGCTGCCGGGCAGCCGCCAGAGCGAGCTCGAACACATGGCGGACCTGTTCATTCAGACCGCGAAAGCAATCAGCGCGCGCTTGCCGCACGCGCTGTTTCTGGCGCCGCTCGCGACGCGCGAGACGCGCGCGATGTTCGAAGCCGCGCTCTATCGCAATGCGGCGGCGGATTTGCCGTTGACGGTGCTGTTCGGGCACTCGCAGGACGCGATGTCCGCGGCCGACGTCGTGCTGGTGGCCTCGGGAACGGCGACGCTCGAGGCGGCGCTGCTCGGCAAGCCGATGGTAATCACCTACAAGATGCCGGCGGCAAGCCACTGGCTGCTGAAAGGCAAGGGCTACCTGCCGTATTACGGCCTGCCCAACATTCTGGCCGGCGAGTTCGTGGTGCCGGAAATCATCCAGGACGATGCCACGCCGCAGAACCTCTCCCAGGCGCTGCTCAATCTGCTCGGCGACGAACCCGTGCGCGCGCGTCTCGAGCGCAAGTTCGCGGCGCTGAGCGCAAGCCTGCGGCGCGGGGCGGCGCGCCAGGCGGCGCTTGCTGTTTTGCCGCTGCTTGAAGCATGAGTTGGAGCGCCGGAAATGATCTGCGGCGTCGATGAAGCGGGGCGCGGACCGCTCGCGGGGCCGGTGTTTGCAGCGGCGGTCATCCTCGGCCCCGGGCACGGCATCGCCGGGCTCAACGACTCCAAGAAACTCAGCGCCCGCCGCCGCGGCGCGCTGACGCTGCAAATCAGGCAATGCGCGGCGGCATGGGCGGTTGCCAGCGCCTCGGTCGAGGAAATCGACGCGCTCAACATCCTGCAGGCGACGCTGCTGGCGATGCGGCGCGCGGTGCACGCACTGGCGGTGCGCCCGGACGAAGTGTGGGTGGATGGCAATCGCTGTCCGGTGCTCGACGTGAAAGCGCGGGCGGTGATCGGCGGGGATGGCACGGTGCCGGCCATCATGGCAGCCTCGATCCTGGCCAAAACCGCGCGCGATGCGGTCATGCTCGAATTGCACGCGTTGTATCCGGATTACGGGTTCGACCGCCACAAGGGCTATCCGACGGCGGCGCACCTGGCAGCGCTGCGCGCTTACGGCGTATCGGCCGTGCACCGCCGCAGTTTCGCCCCCGTACGCGAGTTGCTCAGGAAGGCTGAACCGCAGGCAAAGGGCAATTGATGCTATTTACCGTTCACCGTTCACCGTTCACGATTCACCATTCACCATTGATCGTTTCCCGTCTACCATGCCACGCATGATGCTTGCCGTGATGCTGCATCTGATCGGGGAGGTGGTCAGCCCAATTCCGCCAGCAGCCGCTGCAGCCCGTGCTTTTCGCGCCGGGGGCTGATGAGAGAGCGGCGCGCGCTGCATTGGCGGCGCAGCAGGCGATAAAACCCGGCATCGGATTCCGCGCGCCACAGCAGAGCGGCGAGCCGGCGCTCGTCTCCCGGCGGGTAATAGCCGCGATACCCGCTGCCAAGCATGCCGAGGTTGCCGGGAATGCGCGATGCGATTACCGGCACGCCGGCCGCGAGCGCTTCGGTGACGACGTTGGCGCCGCCTTCCATGTGCGAGCTGATGACCATCAGCCGTGAGCGCGCCAGCCGGCGCAACGCAAGCCAGTGCGGCAGCTCGCCGAGCCAGCGGTAGCGCGGCTCGCGCGCCATCCAGCCGCGCGCTGCCACCGCCATTGCGCGACTCATCGCGGCCCCCAGGTGCGTGACCCGGATGCGGCTCTGCGGCGGCAGATAGTTGAGCGCGGCAGCGAGACGGAACGGGTCCTTTTCCTCGCGCAAATGGCCGCTGATGCAGACCTCGAAGCAGGTTTTCAGCGCTGGCTGCGGCCTGACCGCGCGCGTCGACTGGTAGATCACGCGCGTTTTTTTGCGCAGAGCGGGCACCAGTTCGGCCAGCCCCATCCGCTGCAGCACGATCATGCGCGTGGCCAGCCGCAGCGAACGCCTGGCAGCGGCAGCGGAGCGGATATCGCGATAAAGGTCGGTGCCGGTCAGCGCGAGAACCAGCGGCCGCGACGGGTAAGCCCCGGCAAAACGCGCGATTGAATCGGCACTGCGCCGCGCGTGCAGCGCGATCATCAGATCGGCGGGCCTGCCGTCCCAGCTCATCTGCACGCTGACCGCGTGTCCGAGTCCGCGCAGCATGCGCGCCCAGCGCACCGCGGTGTTGCGGTTGCCCGAATGCGCGGCCGGCCGCGCCGGCGTGACCAGTGCGATTTTCATGCGCTGCCGATAAGTTAGAATGGTTGCATGCCGGAAGCAGCTCAAACTATAGCAGAGACGCGCGGGCGGCAGCCGTCGACCCGCTCGACAGCGCGCGAACTTGCGCAGCGGCTGCGGGCCGTGCGCGAGCGCACGCTGCTCCTGGCATCGGACTTGAGCGGCGAGCAGTTGCTGGGACCGCGTCTCGCGATCGTCAATCCGCCGCTGTGGGAGTTCGCGCACGTCGCGTGGTTCCAGGAACATTGGTGCCTGCGCTACCGCGCGCTGGGAGAGCTTGCGCCTTCGCTGATCGAAAACGGGGACCCGCTGTACAACTCGGCGATCGCGGCGCACGACACGCGCTGGGACCTGCCGCTGTTGCCGTTCGCTGCGGTGCAGCGCTATCTCGCTGCGGTACTCGAGCGCGTGCTGGAGCGGCTCGAGCGCGAGCCGGGCAATCCGGCGCTGCGCTATTTCGCCGAGCTCGCGGCGGCGCATGAGGAAATGCATTGCGAAGCATTTACCTATACGCGCCAGACGCTCGGTTACGCGCCGCCGCGTTTCGCGGCTCCCGCCGCGCATACGGGCGGCGCCTGGCCGGGAGACGTCGAGGTTGCCGGCGGTGAATTCCTGCTCGGCGCGCGCGCCGGCAGCGGTTTCGTATTTGACAACGAGAAATGGGCGCACCGCGTTGAACTCGCGCCGTTTTCGCTGGCGCGCGCCGCGGTCACCAACGGCGAATTTGCCGCGTTCGTCGACGACCGTGGTTACGCGCGGCGCGAGCTGTGGTGCGATGCCGGCTGGCAGTGGCGCGTGAACGCGGCAGCGCGGGCGCCGGTCTACTGGGTCAGGCAGGAAGGGCAGTGGATGCAACGCGTGTATGACGGCATTGCACCGCTCGCGCTGCACGCCGCGCTCATCCACGTCAACTGGTTCGAGGCCGACGCCTGGTGCCGCTGGACCGGGCGCCGGCTGCCGAGCGAGGCCGAGTGGGAACAGGCTGCGGCGACTACGCCCTCCGATCCGGCAGGCACGCGCGGCAAGCGCACTTATCCATGGGGCGAGAACGCGGCCGACGCCGATCGCGCCAACCTCTACGGCGTATGCAGCGCTACCTCGGATGTCGCGGCGTTCGCGGCGGGAGACAGTGCGTGGGGTTGCCGCCAGATGCTCGGCAACGCGTGGGAGTGGACCGCGGACTGGTTCAATCCGTACCCGGGCTTCGTGCGCGATCCGTACCAGGAATACTCGGAGCCGTGGTTCGGCAATCACAAGGCGCTGCGCGGCGGCTGTTATGCCACGAGCGCAAGCCTGCTGCGCAATACCTGGCGCAACTTCTACACCCCCGAGCGCCGCGACGTGTTCGCGGGGTTTCGCACCTGCAAAGCATGAAATCGATCACGTCGGCCGACAACCCGCGCTTCAAGGCCTTGCATAAGCTGCTGCAATCATCGCGCGAGCGCCGGGAGCGGGGCCTGTCGCTGCTCGACGGCATCCATCTGGTCGCCGCTTACCGCGACCATGTCGGATTGCCGGAGCAGGTCGTCGTCAGCAAATCAGGTCTGCACAATCCGGAGATTCTAGCGTTGCTCAAAGCGTTCGCGCCCCGGGGGCCGCTGGTGGTGACCGACGCGCTGTTCAAGCAGCTGTCGACGGTCGCAACGCCGACCGGCGTGCTCGCGGCAATCAGGACGCCGCGGCCGCCTGCCGCGCCTGCCGATATCGATGCGTGCGTCATGCTCGAAGACATTCAGGATCCGGGAAATCTGGGTTCGATCCTGCGTTCGGCCGCAGCAGCCGGGATCAAGCAGGTGTTCCTGTCGAAGGGTTCGGTGCACGCGTGGTCGCCGCGTGTGCTGCGCGCCGGCATGGGAGCGCACTTCATGCTGCAGATCCACGAGCAGTGCGACCTGCCCGCGCTGGCGCGCGCGTTCATGGGCAGGGTGATCGCGACCAGCCATCACGCAAAAAAGCCGGTCTTCGCTGCCGATCTCACCGGCAAAATCGCGCTGGTGTTCGGTAACGAGGGCGCGGGACTGTCGGCTGCGCTGGCGAATGCCGCGCGTGAAGTGGTCGCCATCCCGATGCCGGGAAAAGCCGAATCACTGAATGCAGCGGCAGCGGCGGCGGTGTGCCTGTTCGAGAGGGTCAGGCAAACGGGGAAATGGTGAATGGTGAACCATTCACTATTCCCTAGTAAACCCTCCGCACCAGCTTCGCCTCCTGCAGTATCGTCGTCGCCAGTTCTTCCACTGACTTGCTGGTGGCATCGAGATACGGAATTCCTTCCTGCCGCATCAGCGCCTCGGCCTCGCGCACCTCGAACTCGCAGGTGGCGAGCGTTGCATAGCGGCTGCCGGGACGGCGCTCGTTGCGGATCTGCTGCAGGCGAGCGGGCTTGATCGTCAATCCGTAGAGCCGCTTGCGCAGCGGCTTGACCTGCGATGGCAGCCGCATGCTGCTGAAATCCTCGGGAATCAAGGGGTAATTCGCGGCGCGGATGCCGAATTGCATCGCCAGATAGAGGCAGGTCGGCGTCTTGCCGGAGCGCGAGACCCCGACCAGGATCACGTCGGCTTCGGCCAGATCGCGCGTCGATAACCCGTCGTCGTGGCTTAACGAGTAGTTGACCGCTTCGATGCGGTGGTGGTAATTCGCGAAGTCGGCTGCGCTGTGCGACCTGCCGACTGCATGCGATGCCGGTACGCCGAGTTCTTTTTCCATCGGCAGGATGAAAATATCGAAACAGTCGAGAAACAGCGCGTTGGCGCCGCCCACCACCGCTGACACTTCCTGGTTGACCAAAGTGCTGAATATCAGCGGGCGCGTGCCGTCTTTCACGCCTTGCGCGTTGATCTGCCTTACTGCAGCCTGCGCCTTTTCGACCGAATCGACGAACGGCAGCGTCACTTCGTTGAAGGCCACCATCTCAAATTGCGTGAGCAGGCTGTGGCCGAGCATCTCGGCGGTGATGCCGGTGCGGTCGGAAATGAAGAACGCGCTGCGTTTTTGCGGCATGAATGTAATGCTGCGAGACGGGGGAACCGGTAAAATATCCGGTTTCGAATGTTTGCACAATCAACGGTGTTCGATGAGCGACAGCAACTACGTGGTGGACTTCGAAAAACTGCGCATGAGCGACGTCGGCAGCGTCGGCGGCAAGAACGCGTCGCTCGGCGAGATGATCGGGCATCTGGCCGGCGCCGGCGTGCGCGTGCCCGGCGGCTTTGCGACCACGGCCGCAGCCTACCGCGAGTTTCTCGCGCAGAGCGGTCTCGGGAAACGGATCGAGGAAGCGCTGGCCAGGCTCGATGTCGACGACGTCAACGCGCTCGCCACGACCGGTGCGCAGATCCGCCAGTGGATCGTCGATCAGCCGTTGCCGCTGCCGCTCGCGCAGGCGATCACGCAGGCATACGAGCCCCTGCGCGCGGCGGCGGGCGGCGACGTCTCGGTCGCAGTGCGCTCGTCGGCGACCGCCGAGGATCTGCCTGATGCCTCCTTCGCCGGCCAGCAGGAGACTTTCCTCAACATCCACGGTCTCGACAATGTGCTGCACGCGGTCAAGCAGGTGTTCGCCTCGCTTTACAACGATCGCGCGATCTCCTATCGCGTGCACAAGGGCTTCATCCACTCCGAGGTCGCCCTGTCGGCAGGCATCCAGCGCATGGTGAGGAGCGACTTGGGCGCGAGCGGCGTCATGTTCACGCTCGACACCGAATCGGGGTTCGACCAGGTGGTACTCATCACCGCCGCCTACGGGCTCGGCGAGACGGTGGTGCAGGGGCAGGTCAACCCCGACGAGTTCTACGTCTACAAGCCCGCGCTCAGGCAGGGCAGGAAATCCATCATCCGCCGCAATCTCGGCTCCAAGGCGCTGCGGATGACGTTTACCGACGCGCGCTCGGCCGGCAGGTCGGTGGTGACCCATGAGGTCCCCGAAGCCGAGCGGCGCCGTTTCTCGATCAACGATGCCGAGATCGAGGAGCTGGCGCGTTACGCGGTTGCGATTGAAGCGCACTACCAGCGCCCGATGGACATCGAATGGGGGCGCGACGGCATCGACGGCAAGCTCTACATCCTGCAGGCGCGCCCGGAAACGGTCAAAGCGAGCGAAAAAGTCGACGCGCTGCGCCGTTACCGGCTCAGGCAGCGTTCCGAGATTCTTGCCAAGGGACGCGCGATCGGCCAGCGCATCGGCAGCGGGCCGGTGCGGCTGGTCAAGAGTGCCGCCGAGATGGATCGCGTGCAGCCGGGCGACGTGCTGGTGACCGACATGACCGACCCCGACTGGGAGCCGGTGATGAAGCGCGCCGGGGCGATCGTCACCAACCGGGGCGGGCGCACCTGCCATGCGGCGATCATCGCGCGCGAACTCGGCATTCCGGCGGTGGTCGGCTGCGGTGACGCAACGCGGGTGTTGAAGGACGGCAAGCCGGTCACCGTATCCTGCGCGGAGGGCGATACCGGGTTCATCTACCGCGGCATACTCGAAACCGAAGTGCTCAACCTGGCGCTCGACGCGATGCCGAAGGCGCCGGTCAAAATCACCATGAACGTCGGCAATCCCGAGCTCGCGTTCGAGCTCCGGCGTCTGCCTAACGAAGGCGTGGGGCTCGCGCGGCTCGAATTCATCATCGCGCGCATGATCGGCGTGCACCCCAAGGCGGTGCTCGTCTACCCGGACCTGCCGGGCGATCTCAAGGAGGCGGTCGAGCAGCACGCGGCGGGGTATGCAAATCCGGTCGCTTTCTACGTCGAAAAGCTCGCCGAGGGCGTGGCCACGCTCGGCGCGGCGTTCTGGCCGAAGCCGGTGATCGTGCGGCTGTCGGACTTCAAATCGAATGAGTATTCGAGCCTCACCGGCGGCAACAAATACGAGCCGCGCGAGGAAAACCCGATGCTCGGCTTCCGCGGCGTGGCGCGCTATGTCGCGCCCGCATTCCGCGACTGCTTCGAGCTCGAATGCCGCGCGCTGAAGAAAGTGCGCGACGAGATGGGACTTACCAATATCGAGATCATGGTGCCGTTCGTGCGCACGCTCGGCGAGGCCAGGCAGGTGATCGACCTGCTCGCGCAGAACGGCCTGCAACGCGGCCGGAACGGGCTCAGGATCATCATGATGTGCGAGATTCCGTCGAACGCGCTGCTTGCCGGGCAGTTCCTCGAACTCTTCGACGGCTTCTCGATCGGCTCCAACGACCTGACCCAGTTGACGCTCGCGCTCGACCGCGATTCCGCCATCATCGCCGAGGCCTTCGACGAGCGCGACCCGGCGGTCAAGCAATTGCTGCATCTCGCGATCCAGGCCTGCCGCAAGGCGGGCAAGTATGTCGGCATCTGCGGCCAGGGGCCGTCGGACCATCCCGACCTCGCCAAATGGCTGATGGAGGAGGGCATCGAGAGCCTGTCGCTCAACCCGGACACCGTGGTGGAGACCTGGCTTTACCTGGCGCGCGAGGCCAAGAGTGCCGAGCCAGCATAAGAAGTTGGCCTGATTCAAGACGCGAATTGGATTGAGCGCGGAGACCGATTTAGGCTAAAATACACCAACGGCTGGCATGACATGAAATGACCAAATATATCTTTGTCACGGGTGGTGTGGTTTCCTCACTTGGCAAAGGTATCGCTGCCGCCTCTCTCGCCGCCATTCTGGAATCGCGCGGCCTCGCAATCTCGATGCTCAAGCTGGATCCCTACATCAACGTGGATCCCGGCACCATGAGTCCGTTCCAGCACGGTGAAGTGTTCGTTACCGAGGACGGCGCCGAAACCGACCTCGACCTCGGCCATTACGAGCGCTTCGTCAGCGCCAAAATGGGCAAGCGCAACAACTTCACCACCGGCCAGATCTACGAGAGCGTGATCAAGAAGGAGCGCCGCGGCGATTATCTCGGCGGCACGGTGCAGGTGATCCCGCACATCACCGACGAAATCAAGCACTTCATCCGGCGGGGCGCCGGCGACGCCGAGATCGCGATCGTCGAGATCGGGGGCACCGTCGGCGACATCGAATCGCTGCCGTTCCTCGAAGCGATCCGCCAGATGGGCATCGAGCTGGGGCGCGCCAGCGTCTGTTATATCCATCTCACGCTGGTGCCCTACATTGCGAGCGCCGGCGAAATCAAGACCAAGCCGACCCAGCACTCGGTCAAGGAATTGCG
Source organism: Betaproteobacteria bacterium (assembly GCA_023266235.1). GTDB lineage: Bacteria > Pseudomonadota > Gammaproteobacteria > Burkholderiales > SG8-41 > PALSA-1004. Next base: position 18,088 of record JAHFRL010000019.1, on the reverse strand, counting down.
CGAAATCGGCATCCAGCCCGATGTCCTGCTGTGCCGCGCCGACCGGCCGCTGCCGGAAGACGAGCGGCGCAAGATCGCATTGTTCACCAACGTTCAGGTCGAGGCGGTGATATCCGCGGTCGACGTCGACAGCATTTACAAGATCCCGGGCATGCTGCACGCGCAGCGGCTTGATGACATCGTGTGCCGCAAGCTCGAGCTCATGCCGCCGCCCGCCGATCTGTCGGTGTGGGACAGGCTGGTATATGCGCTCGAGCACCCGACCAAGACCGTCAACGTCGCGCTGGTCGGCAAGTACGTCGATTTGACCGAATCCTACAAGTCGCTGTCGGAAGCGCTGATCCACGCCGGCATCCACACCGGCGCGAGGATCATGATCCATTACATCGACTCCGAGTCGATCGAGAAGACCGGGATCGGCGCGCTTTCCCGCATGGACGCCATCCTGGTGCCGGGCGGGTTCGGCAAGCGCGGCGTCGAAGGCAAGATCAAGGCGATCCGCTATGCGCGTGAAAACAAGTTGCCGTACCTCGGCATCTGCCTTGGCATGCAGCTCGCGGTGATCGAATATGCGCGGCATGTCGCCGGCCTGGAAGGCGCGCACAGCACGGAATTCGATCCCGCCACGCCGCACCCGGTGATCGCGCTGATCACCGAGTGGCAGGAGCGCGACGGGCGCATCGAGCATCGCGACGCCAGTTCCGATCTCGGCGGCACCATGCGGCTGGGCGGCCAGGAATGCCTGCTCAAGGCCGGCAGCGAGGTGCGCCAGATCTATGGCGCCGAGCGCATCAGCGAGCGCCACCGCCATCGCTATGAAGTGAATAATCATTACCTGCCGCGGCTGGAGGCGGCGGGCATGCGGATATCCGGCGTGTCCGTGAAAAATCAGCTGTGCGAAATGATCGAGCTGCCGGGCCATCCGTGGTTCATCGGCTGCCAGTTCCACCCCGAATTCACGTCCACGCCGCGCAGCGGGCATCCGTTATTCAACGCGTTCATCCGCGCCGCCTTGCGCAATGCGGAGTCCGCCGGCAGCCCCCTTCCCGAAGCGGCGCCCAAGCTGCAGAGCATCGCGTAGGCCCGACCATGCGCTTGTGCGGGTTTGAAGCTGGCTTGGACAAACCCCTGTTTTTGATAGCGGGTCCCTGCGCGATCGAGTCGCGCCAACTGGCACTCGACACCGCCGGCCGGCTCCAGGAAATCTGCGCGGCGCTGGGGGTGCCGTTCATCTATAAATCGTCGTTCGATAAGGCCAACCGCAGCTCTGGAAAATCCTTCCGTGGTGTAGGGATGGAAGAAGGTCTTAAGATCCTGGATGAAGTCAAGTCCAAGCTCGGCGTGCCGGTCCTGACCGATGTCCACGAAATCGACCAGATCAAGCCCGTGGCAGCCGTGGTCGACGTGCTGCAAACGCCCGCTTTCCTGTGCCGCCAGACCGACTTCATTCATGCGGTGGCGAGCGCCGGCCGGCCGGTCAACATCAAAAAAGGCCAGTTTCTGGCCCCGGGCGACATGCAGAACGTGGTCGCCAAGGCGCGGGAAGCGAGCGGGCAGGACAACATCATGGTGTGCGAGCGCGGCGTCTCCTTCGGCTACCACAATCTGGTTTCAGACATGCGCTCGCTGATGATCATGCGCGAGACCGGCTGCCCGGTGGTGTTCGACGCCACGCATTCGGTGCAGTTGCCGGGCGGACAGGGCACCTCGAGCGGCGGACAACGCGAGTGCGTGCCGGTGCTGGCGCGCGCGGCGGTCGCGGCCGGCGTTGCCGGCGTATTCATGGAGACTCATCCGAACCCGGAACAAGCGCTATCCGACGGCCCCAACGCATGGCCGCTCAGGCATATGCAAGCGCTGCTCGAGACGCTGCAGGCGCTCGACGCGCTCGTCAAGCAGCGCGGATTTGCCGAACAACTCGTTTCAGGTCAGGGAAAACCATGAGTGCGATAGTCGACGTAATTGCGCGCGAGATCCTCGACTCGCGCGGTGTGCCGACCGTGGAAGCCGACGTGCTGCTCGAATCCGGCGTGCTCGGACGCGCGGCGGTGCCGTCAGGGGCTTCGACGGGCACCCGCGAGGCGATCGAGCTGCGCGACGGTGACGACAAGCGCTACTTCGGCAAGGGCGTGCAGCGCGCGGTCGAACACGTCAATACCGAAATCTGCGAGGCGATCATCGGGCTCGACGCGGTCGAGCAGCGCTTCGTCGACCAGACGCTGATCGAGCTCGACGGCACCGAGAACAAATCGCGGCTTGGCGCCAATGCGATGCTGGCAGTTTCGCTGGCGGTCGCCAAGGCTGCCGCCGAGGAATGCGGACTGCCGCTGCATCGTTACCTGGGCGGTGCCGGCGCGATGGCGATGCCGGTGCCGATGATGAACGTGATCAACGGCGGCGTGCACGCCGACAACAGCCTCGATCTGCAGGAATTCATGATCATCCCGCTCGGGCTGCCGACGTTTCGCGAAGCCTTGCGTTGTGGCGCGGAGGTGTTCCAGGCGCTGAAGAAGCTGCTCAAGGACAAAGGGCTGGCGACCGCGGTCGGCGACGAAGGCGGCTTTGCGCCGCGGCTCGCCAATCACGAAGCGGCGATCAGACTGATCATCGAAGCGATCGAAAAAGCCGGCTACCGGCCCGGCACGGACGTCGCGCTCGGCCTCGATTGCGCGAGCTCGGAATTTTTTTCCGACGGCGAGTACACGCTGGCGTGCGAAGGGCAGACGCTGAAATCGGCCAAGTTCATCGATCTGCTCGCCGGCTGGGTCGACAAGTACCCGATCATCAGCATCGAGGACGGCATGGCCGAAAACGACTGGGACGGCTGGAAACTGCTCACCCAACGGCTCGGCGGCAAGGTGCAGCTGGTCGGTGACGACATCTTCGTCACCAACACCAGGATCATCGCGAAGGGCATCAAGGAGGGCGTCGCCAATTCGGTGCTGATCAAGGTCAACCAGATCGGCACCCTGACCGAAACGCTCGCCGCCATCGAAATGGCGAAGCGCGCGGGCTACACCGTGGTGATATCGCACCGTTCGGGCGAAACCGAGGACACCACGATCGCCGATATAGCCGTGGCGACCAACGCGCTGCAGATCAAGACCGGCTCGCTGTCGCGCTCCGACCGGCTCGCGAAATACAACCAGCTGCTGCGCATCGAGGAAGACCTCGGCGACGATACGGCCTATGCCGGGCGCAGCGCGTTTCATCAGTTACGGTGAGGCTGCTCGCCCTCGCGCTGGTCACGCTGATCGCGCTGCTGCAGTATCCGCTGTGGCTGGGCAAGGGCAGCTGGTTGCGGGTGTGGGAAATCGACCAGCAGTTGCGTGTGCAACGCGAAACCAATCAGAAACTGCAATCGCGCAACGCCGCTCTCGATGCGGAAGTGCGCGATCTCAAGCAGGGCCTGGAGGCAGTTGAAGAGCGCGCGCGCAGCGAGCTTGGCATGGTCAAGCGCGACGAGATTTTCTTCCAGATACTCGAGCCAAGGCGCGGCGGTCCAGGTTCGCTGCCGCAGAACGCCCGTTAATCGGGGTGCTGTATTCTAAGTATCGCCCGCCGCGCTGCGTGCGGCCGCCGCCGCTTCAGCCTTGCTGGCGCGAGGTGCCCTCCTTCCAAGTGCAGTCCGGGCATTGCTCGAGCCCCGGGCATCGGCCCTGCAGCCACGGCAGGCAACCGTGGTGCGGGTCGCGATGACCGAGCGCCTGTGCCAGCGCATGATAGTCGCGGCGCGTCCCGAACGGCTGCGCCCACCCCAGAAATTTGTCGAAGATTTTCATCGGCCCACCTCCATCCGTTTGCTGATCGCACGCTCATTCTCGCCCCTGCCGCCAACGCGGAACTTGATCTGGATCAACGGGAAACAAGAGCGGCCGCGCAGCAGCGCCGTGCGGCCCGCACGCCCCGGCGCCGCGGAGAAACGGCGCTGCCATAAGGGCTCCTTATAGAGATTATGTATATTTAGTAGACCGCGAATTGGACCACCGGGACTTGACGTAGATCAATCGTTCCGCGGCTGGGCGGCCGCGCCGGAACTGCGGGTAGTTTGATGTAGATCAAAAACGGCCGGGACCTGACGACTTATCATGCGCACACGCCAGCCGAGGAAGTATCAGTAATGAACGACCAGGCCAGTTGCAACTACAACCGGGATTAGGGGAGGCACAAGGTGATGGTGCGACGAGGTGCTTCAGTCATTCATTTGCACCCGGATACGGGGTGCGTGCCGGTGGCTTGCCGCGACTGCGGGGTCTACCGGTTATGCGTTCCGCTCGGTCTCAACCAAGAAGAAATGTCGTTGCTGGATCATATCGTCAAGCGCAAGCAGACCATCCGGCGCGGCCAAATCATGTTTAAGGCCGGCCAGGCACTCGATTACATATACGCAATTCGCAGCGGCTCGGCCAAGACTTACCTGACGACCGGGGACGGTCGCGTACAGATCACGGGGCTCCACGTGCCTGGCGAACTGCTCGGCCTGAGCGCGTTCGATTCGAAACGCTATTCATGCGAGGCGATGGCGCTGGAAACCACATCGGTATGCGAAGTATCGGTGGAGCGCCTGGAAGCGGTTGCCGATCGCATTCCGGCCGTTCACTATCAGATGCTGCGGATCATGAGCAACCAGCTCTGCGACAACGAGCACTTGATGATGCTGCTGGGAAAGCACTCCGCGGAGGAGCGGATTGCGGCATTTCTGCTCGGCCTGTCGCGGCGATTCTCGGCCCGCAATTACTCAGCGACACAGTTCAACTTCAACATGTCGCGCGGCGACATCGGCAACTATCTGGGCATGGCCGAGGAAACCGTCTGCCGCGTGTTATCGCGATTGCAGGATCTCGGCCTGATTTGCGTGCAGCGCCGCCAGGTCGCGGTCCTCGACCTCGAGGCGCTGCGAGATCTTGCCAAAGAGCGGGTCGTGACCCGTGCCTTGGCGCCGACGCTCGTCCGCTCGTCCGCGTAACCACTTCTCCTGCCTGACGCCTGACCGGCATGCGGCATTGCGCCGCGGTACCTATTGCCCCACATCGTAACGCGCACGGAAGTTGACGCGCGTCAGGGTTTTCTTGTGCGATGAAGTATATATAGATCACGTATATCGTGAATATCAACATCCAAGCCAGAGGAGATCAGCCATGTCGCGCAACAGCACCCAATGGATGCAAAAACCAAATCTTCCACCCACACATTACGTCGACCCGAGCATTTACTCCGATCCACACATTTTCGAGGAAGAAAAGGAAAAGATCTTCAAAAAGGTCTGGCACCTCGCGATTCATGAAAGCGAGGTTTCGAACCCGGGCGACTTCCGCAGCTACCAGCACCCGGGGGGCACTCAGCTCGTGATCGTGCGCGGCGAGGACAGGAAAATCCGCACCTTCTACAACATCTGCCCGCACCGTGGCAATCTGCTCGTCTATGACCCGTCGGGAAATGCGAAGAACATGGTTTGCATTTTCCACCAGTGGGCATTCAACGGCAAAGGCGACTGTATCGACATCCCGCGCGGCAAGGAAGGCTACCAGGACCGCGTGTGCAAGGAGGATGTAGCCCTGAAGCAAGTGCGCACCGAGGTCGGCTTCGGCGGCTTCGTTTGGGTGAACCTCGACGATAACTGCGGCTCGCTCAAGGAGTGGATCGGGCCGGCGCTCGATTACATGCTGCCAGAGCTGGAGACCGAGCCGCTGGAGACTTTCTGGTATTACCAGGCGACGCTGCGCACCAACTTCAAGCTGATCCACGACACGAACAGCGAGTTCTATCACGATTACCTGCACTACCATAACCGCATCACCGGCATGCTCAGGCCGGATTCGGGTTACTTCCAGCGCAAGTACAGCGCCTTCCCCAACGGCCACGCCTCGGTCGGCTCGATGGCGGTGTTCTACGACACCTACAAAGGCGGCGGCCATTCCAGGCTGGGATGGCCCAATTTAGCGCCCAACGGTTGGAAGCTGGTCGACCTGTTCCCGTGCATCACGATCAACCTGCGCACCTCCGTCTTGCGCATAGATACCTACATTCCGGTCGGGCCGGACCTGGTGATCGAGGAGTTCCGCGCGCTGGGCTTGAAGCGCGACACGTCGGAAGAGCGTGCGCAACGCGAAAAGGACGCCGCGGTGATCTGGAGTCCGTTCGGGCGAAACCTGCACGAGGATTTGCTCGCATCCTCAGGCCAGGGCATCGCGATGGCGCGGGGCAGCGAGTCGATGTATGTGCTGCAAGCGCGTGAGGAGGGCCTGACCATACACGACGAAATCGGCATGCGCCATTATCTGTCGGAGTGGAGCAAGCAGATGGGCCGTAGCTCTGCTAATCCGACGGTGAAGTCCGCTGTCGAGGTCCGTGCAGCGTAGGACTGTGACAATCGGCACCGTCCGGGGTGTCGGGTGACCGGGCGCGGACGGTGCGCTAACCCTATCAGTAAGGAGCGTCAAAATGAGTGCAAAGCTGAATGGCAACCGGGCCGTTATCGAAGAGCTGATTTACGAGTCGTGCATGGCGATGGACAAAGTGGATTTTGACGGTTTTCTGGAGCTGTGCAGTCCGCAGTTCCATTACAAGCTGTCCGCGTACAGCCCGGAGGTTAAACACGACATGAACTGGCTTGATCATGACCGCGTTGAGCTGGAAGATCTTTTCAATACGCAGTCCAAACACAATTACGACCATTCGCCGCTCACGCGTAACGCGGTCGTGTACAAAGTCGAGATCGATGACGCCAAGAAACAAGCAAACGTCGTATCGGCGGTTCAGATTTTCAAGACCAATCTGAACGGTGGCGCAACCCAGTTGTTCGCTGTCGGTAAGTATTACGACACAGTTTCCTTGGGCAGGGACAAGCCGACCCTCCTGAGCCGACACGTCAAGCTCGACACGCGCGATCTCGGCTGGGGCTATCATATTCCGTTCTAGCGGGGCGCGGACAACAGTTAAGCTGGCGGCCTTGTTCTGTTCGCGGCCGCAGACTGCCCGTTAATCAAGGGGCTACGTGTTGAGCCGGTTTTCTCGTCTGCTTGTGGGTCGGAGGAGACCCTGAATAAAAAACTCTTATCGCAACATAAAAATCATCGTTATTGAAGGGTAATCCCGGTAATGCTATAAACATTGACCTAAATCAAAGCCCGTAAGAGGCTGTTCTTCCATTCGTCCAAAGGAGGTCACCGCGATGCCTACCAAAAAGGGCGCCTTGCCCGGTATTGTTGTCGATAAGCTCCGCGTCCCAGGTTCGATCGCTGTGCCCTTGGGTGAAGAGCAGGTTGAGAACGCAAGCCGCAGGAACTTTCTTCGTCGCGGCAGCACTATAGCGGGCAGCGCCATTGCAGCGGGCACAGCGGGCATCTCGATGTCCCAGGCCGCTCCGCTGGCGATTCCCGAGAGCAACAAGGGCTACGGCAAGCCGATTCCCGCGGACGACTATGGCGTGCCGTCCAAGTTCGAGTCGAATGTACGCCGCCGTCGCACCGACGTGCTCAAGAACCGGCAGAATTTCTCCGACTGGAGCATGACGCCGCTGCAGCACCAGCACGGGATCGTCACGCCCAACGGACTCATCTATGAACGCCATCACAACGGCACGCCGGACATCGATCCGAAAACCCACAAACTCGTAATTCACGGCATGGTGAAACAACCGCTCGAATTCACCATGGATGACCTGATGCGCTACCCATCGGTGTCGAAGTTTCATTTCATGGAGTGCTCGGGCAACGGTCTGACCGACTGGTTGAAGGCCGCTTCCACGACGGTGCAGCAGACCCACGGTCTCCTGTCCTGTGCGCAGTGGACGGGCATCCCGGTGTCCTGGTTGCTCGACGAGGCCGGGCTCGCGTCAGATGCGAAATGGCTGTTGTTCGAGGGCGCCGATGGCGCCGGCCATGTGCGCAGCATGCCGCTGAAGAAGGTGCTGGATGATTGTCTGCTCGTCTACGCCCAGAACGGGGAAATGCTGCGGCCGGAGCAAGGTTACCCGCTGCGCTTGTTCGTGCCGGGTTGGGAAGGCAACGTCAGCGTCAAATGGCTGCGCCGCATCAAGGTGGGCGACCAGCCCTGGCACGCCCGCAGCGAAACCGCGCGCTATACCGATCCGATGCCTGACGGCAAGTGGCGCCAGTTCAGCTTTGAAATGGAGTGCAAATCAGTGATCACCCGTCCTTCAGGCGGGATGAACATCAAGCCGGGCGCGCACGAAATCCAGGGTTTTGCCTGGTCCGGCAACGGCAAGATCACGGCGGTCGACGTCACCACCGATGGCGGCAAGACCTGGCAGGAAGCGCGGCTGGAAGAGCCGGTGTTGAACAAATGCCTGACCCGCTTCCGCTTTCCCTGGGACTGGAACGGCGGCCCGGCGAATATCGCGAGCCGTGCGGTGGACAGCACCGGCTACGTGCAACCGACCGTGCAGGAGCTTGCCAAAGTGCGCGCCATCGTCGGCTTCGTGCAGCATCACAACGGGGTCTTCCCATGGTCGGTCAGCGCGAGCGGGGAGGTGAAAAATGCGATCGCTTAAATTGGCCGTGGGGGTGGGAGCGGCGCTCGTTGTCATCGGCTGCGCGACACAGCAATATGAAGGGGCACAGTCGATGCCGAACCCCGGCGTCAAGTTTGGCACGCCGATCAGCGAGGCGGACATCGCCCCGTGGAACATCGACATACGCACGCCCGACGGCAAAGGTCTGCCGGCCGGCCGCGGCACGGTGGCCGAGGGCAAGACGGTATACGATGCCAAATGCCTGGTATGCCACGGTGCCGAGGCCAAGGGCGGTCCGGTCTACGGCAGCATGGTCGGCGGCATCGGCTCGTTCAAGACCACCAGCCGCGTTCTCACGCCCGGTAGCATGTACCCGTACGCGCCCATTTTGTTCGACTACATTCGTCGCGCAATGCCAATGGACCGGCCGCAGTCGTTGACCGCGAATGAAATCTACGCGGTGTCGGCGTACATCCTCAACCTCAACGGCCTCATCTCGGCCAATGCGGCGATGGATGCGAGCTCGCTGCCTAAAGTGCAGATGCCGAACCGCGACGGGTTCATCGTGGACGACCGGCCGGACACCAAGGCGGTGCGCTGCATGACGAACTGCAAATAAGCGGGTATGGTGGTTTTGCGCGGGCTTCAGATGCTGACTGCCGGAAAAACCGCGCGTGCGTTAACGGCGGCAGCGGTGCTGGGTGCAGTCGCCTATTCACCGGCCGCCGTTACTGCCGAAGCTGCACCCGCTCCGGAGAAGTTGCAGGCACTATGCATCCAGGAAGCGATGCTGCGCGGGCTTTCCGGCGATGCGTTGAAGGGGTACTTTGATTCCTGCGTGAAGGCCAAGGCGGCGATTCCGCTGCCGGACCAGCGGCCATTGTCGTCGGAAACCCTCGCTTGTTAGGCAGTGCGACTCCGCCAATCGGTGCCTGTTGACGGATTCGCGACCGGCACAAGGACGGGCGATGAAACGGGCCGTTGCAGGCCCGTTTCGATTTTATGCCCGTTCAAGTATACAGAGCCCGCCGTTGACAGCCTGCCGGTAATCAGGGACGATTAGCCGGCCTCATTTCACCAGCATCAAGCCCATCAGGGAGGGGAAACATTATGAAACACGCACTCAAGGTTGCTTCGTGCGCGCTGCTGCTCTCCGCTTGCGCGACCATGGCGCCGGACGGGCCGTCGGCGACCGCAGTAATGCGGCCGGCGAGCGGGTCGCAAGTTCATGGCTCGGTCAAATTCACCCAGGTCGGCAATCGCGTCCGCGTCGATGCCGAGATCGCCGCGCTGTCCGGCGGGCTGCACGGCTTTCACATCCATGACAAAGGCGATTGCAGCGCAGCCGACGGCATGAGCGCCGGCGCGCACTTCAACCCTGCCGCCAAAAAACACGGCGCGCCCGACTCCCCGGACCGCCACGCCGGGGACCTGGGCAACCTGAAAGCCGACGAGTACGGCAAAGCCACGCTGTCGTTGCTGCTTGATGGCATTTCCGTCGGCAAAGGCACGGATGGGGTGATCGGCAGGGCGGTCATCGTGCATGCCGGCCCCGACGATCTCAAGACTGATCCCACGGGCAACTCCGGCGGCCGCGTCGCCTGCGGCGTGATTGAGGGCTGATCCGCGCGCAATGGGTAGTAGTTCAATGACAGGTCGTTCATAGGCAGCGAACCATGAGCGACCGTTCGCCCTTCGCTACCCCCCGGGCGAACGATGCCGGTATCGGGGGCAAATAGAACTGTCCGCTTGCGTATCCGAGCGGGCACATTCTCAAAACCAGGAGGTGCTCAACATGTCCCGCAACGCGGCGCAGTGGCTGCAGAAGCCCAAGTTTCCCGAATCGCATTTCGTCGATTCGCGCATCTACATCGACGACGCGATTTTCCGCGATGAGCAGCAGAGAATCTTCAACAAGTGCTGGATCATCGCCTGCCACGAATCGGAACTCCCCGGCGCCTTCGACTACCGCACGTTCTACCATCCCGGCGGCACACCGCTGATCGTCGTGCGCGGCGAAGACATGAAAGTGCGCAGCTTCTATAACGTCTGCCCGCACCGCGGCAATGCGCTGCTCTACGACCCGGTCGGCAATGCCAAGCGCATCACCTGCATTTTCCACGCCTGGTCGTTCGACACCAAAGGCAATTGCGTCGACATCACGCGCGAGGAGCAGGGTTTCCAGAAACGCTTCTGCAAGGCCGATACCGGGCTGCGCGAGGTGCGCGCAGAGGTCGGCTTTGGCGGCTTCGTGTGGGTCAACATCGACGACAGCGCGTGCACGCTCAAGGAATACATCGGAGATGCGCTCAATATGCTGGAAGAGCACATGACGATGCCGCTCGAAGTGTTCCACTATCACAAGGCGATCGTCGATACCAATTACAAGCTGTGGCATGACACCAACAGCGAGTTCTACCACGACTACATGCATTACTTTAACCGCGTCACCGGCATGCTGCAGCCCGGCTACTTCGACCGCAAATATACCGGCTATCCGAATGGACATGCCTCGGTCGGCTCGATGCAGATCAAGTACGATGCCTACGAGGGCAGCACGGAGCGCGGCGTCGGCTGGCCCGGGCTCGCGCCGGGCGGCTGGATCCTGATCGACATTTTTCCCGGCATGACCTACAACCTGCGTACTTCGGTCTTGCGCATGGACACCTCGATTCCGCTCGGCCCGGACAAGCTGATCATCGAGTTCCGCGGACTCGGGCTCAAAAGCGACACGCCGGAACAACGCACCGAGCGCATCCGCGATCACAACACGATCTGGGGACCGTTCGGCCGCAACCTGCACGAGGACCTGCTCGGCGTGCACGGCCAGGGCAAGGCGATGCACCCGGGCGGCGAGCCGACCTGGGTCATGCACGGCCGCGAGGAAAACATGACCATCCATGACGAAGGCGGCATGCGGCATTTTTACGCTGAATGGAGCCGGCGCATGGGACGCAAAGCCAGCGATCCATACGGCGAGCGAAAGGCCACGGCGGCGGCCTGAGACAAAGGCAACATCGCGGTTGACGCCGGCCGGCGACAACCGCAGCGATCAGCAGGGGAAAATATCCATGCAACCCGACAGAACGGCGATTGAAGAACTGGTGTACCGCTCATGCCTGACGCTGGACGAGAAGAACTTCAAGGACTATCTCGATCTGTGCGACGGCGCATTTCAGTACACCATCACTGCCCACAGCCCGGAAATCCGCAAGGACATGATCTGGCTCGATTATGACAAAGCGGGCATGCAGACGCTGTTTACCAATCTGCCGCGTCATAACAGCGATCATTCGCCGCTGACGCGGCATGCGACGGTCTACACCGTCGCTATCGACGCGATGAAGCAACAGGCAAGTGTGGTGTCCGCGTTGCAAGTGTTCAGGACAGCGCTTGATGGCGGCGCGACCGAGTTGTTTGCGGTAGGGCGCTATCTCGACAGCGTCAAGCTCGACGGTGGCCAGCCCAAGCTGCTCAAGCGCGTGGTCAAGCTCGATACCCGCCGGTTCGGTATCGGCCACCACATCCCGTTCTAAGCGGCGTCCCTGATGCGCGTTCAGCTCAACGCGCGCAACCGCGCCTATCAGTTTGAGGCGGATCCGGGTGCGCGCATCCTCTACGCCGGGTTGGCGCAGGGCGTACACCTGCCGTACGAGTGCGGCAGCGGTACCTGCGGCACCTGCAAGGCGCGGCTGGTGTCGGGCGAAATAGACGATCTGTGGCCCGCGGCTGCGGGACGCAAGTATCTGAAGCAGCCTGGCGAGTTCCTGATGTGCCAATGCGTCGCCAAGAGCGACTGCGCGGTCGAGGTCGCGAACTTTGTCTACCACATGGACCCTGGCGCGTGCACGCCTGCGTTTGGCCGCGGCACAGTGCAAGGCCCGAAAATGCTGACGCACGACGTGATCAGCTTTTCGGTTGAACTCGACAGGCCGCTCGATTTCGATGCCGGCCAGTTCGTGGTAATGCAGATGCCCGGAGTGCCGGGATTCCGCGGCTATTCGATGGTCAATTTCGAGCGCGCCGCGCGACGGCTCGATTTCGTGGTCAAGAAAAAACCCGGCGGCGGCGCTTCGGAATGGCTGTTCAAAGGCGGCATCGGCGGGCAGCAGGTTGAATTATTCGGCCCGCTCGGCGCGGCGACCTTTTTCCCCAATCTCGGCAGGAACATCCTGTGCATCGCGGGCGGCAGCGGCATCGCAGGCATGCTGGCCATCCTGTCGCGTGCCGGCCAGGAACACTATTTTGACCAGTACAGCGGCTACGTGTTTTTCGGCGTACGCACTTACCGCGATACTTTTTGTCTCGATGAACTGGCGCAACTGGTTCGTGAATTTCCGGGCAAACTGCAGGTAACTGTGGCGTTGTCGGACGAAGACGTGCCTGACCGCGCGGCGCAAACGCATCCCGCGCTCAAATTCGACACAGGGCTGGTGCACGAAGTTGCGGGCCGGCACATGCAGGGCAAATACCAGAACGTGCGCGCCTACCTGGCCGGGCCGCCGCCCGCGGTCGACGGCGCCATCCGCATGTTGTTGCTGCAGGCCAGGCTGACTGCGGATAATATCCGCTACGACAAGTTCAGTTGACCGGGAATGAATAAGAAATTCGTATGCTCGCGCAGCCAGGTGCCGGCGAACGGCATGGTGGAATGCGAAGCAGAAGGGGGATTGAAGCTGTTGGTTGCCAACGCGGGTGATGCGTATTTTGCTTACCAGGCGGTTTGTCCGCATCAGGACGTGCCGCTGTGCGAAGGGTTGTACGATGGCGCCATATTGACCTGCCATCAACACCTGTGGCAATGGGATATCCGCACCGGCGCCGCCATCGGGCTCGCGGAAGCGTCGCTTGAAAGCTTCCCGGTGCAGGTCGACGGTGACTCGATCTACGTCGTGGCGCAGGGCGCGCTCAACGCGGCCGCGCTGTTCGCGGGGATTTCGGACCAGACACTGGCCGCCATTACGGCACTGGCGAAAAAAGAGGAATACGGCGCCGGCAACGCGCTCTACAACTTCGGCGATCCGGCGGACGATTTTTTCGTGCTCGAGTCGGGACGGGTCGAATTCCTGATCGGGCGCGACGAGCGCCTGAGCCCGGCCGGCTTCATGCTGCGTAAAGGCGAAGTATTCGGCTGGGCGGCGCTGCTCGAAAACCAGCCGCAGCGCATCGCCCGGGCGACCTGCCTCGAGCAGTCCCGGCTGTTGAGAATAAACGGTAAACAGGCGCTGCAGGTGCTTGAAAAAGACCCGGCGTCGGGCTACGTGGTGATGCGCCGGCTGTCATCGCTGATTGCGCGCTATCTGGCGTCTTCAGGGTCGAAGTAAGAGGAATTACAGGCAAATAAAATCGTAACCAATAGGCACCGGTGTTTGCAGCATAATAACAACTTGCCGGCAAATCTCGTTAACCACAAAGGAGGGAGTCATGAACACAATGAAACGCTACTTGCAGTTGCTGGCAGCGGTCGTCACAACGGCGCTGCTTACGGGGCTTGCGCAGGCCGCCGAGATCGATTTCGGCAAGCCCGGGGAGCCGGTCAAGCTGGTCGTCGGCTACCAACCGTACTACACCGAGTCGTGGTCGGGCGTGATAATGCGCAGCAAAAAATTCTACGAGAAATATCTGCCGAAGGGATCGACAGTTGAGTTCCAGATCGGTTTGCAGGGTGCGATCATCGTCAACAACCTGCTCGCCGGAAAGCAGCATATCGGCTACTACGGTGACATGCCGGGCATCGTGTCGACCACCAAGCAGGATGTCGCTGATATTCGTCTGGTTGCGGTAGTCGGCATGGGCTGGGACCAATGCAATGCGTTTCTGGTTCGCACTGACGCACCGAAATTCGCCAACGATCAGGAAGCGATCAAATGGTTGAACGGCAAGACGGTGGCGGTGCCGAAGGGGAGTTGCACTGACCGCTTCGCGCAGGCGGTATTCAAGCGCGCGGGCATCCAGCCGTCGGCGTATCTGAACCAGAACATCGAGGTCATCACGAGCAACTTCCGCGCCGGTAAGCTCGACGCGGCGGTGATGTGGGAGCCGACGACCTCACGCCTGATCCTGGAGGGGTTGGCGCGTAAAGTTGCAACCGGTTTTTCGGTGAGCGAAAACGATGCCGGGTTTCTGGGCATGCGCGCCGACCTGATCAAGCAGCGCCCCGATGTCGTGAAAGCGTGGCTCAACGCAGAGCTCGACGCTCAGCAATATTACCTCGATCCGAAGAACGCGATGGAAATCACCAAGATGGCGAAGGAGCAGACCACCGGCTTTTCAGAACGCGCACTCTGGATGTCGGCTTACGGCACTTATCCGAAGGAGGGGGGCGGCACGCCGACGCGCATCATCCTGCCGTTCACGTTTACGCCCGAGGCGATGGAGCTGATCAAGCGCGCTGCTACGTTCCTGCACGAGATCAAGAGCATCAATACGCCCCAGGTCCGCCCCGAGGCGGTGATGCCGGAATTCACGCAAGCGGTCCTCAAGGAGCGCGGCGTGAAGGCGCCGCTCGGCGAGATCAAACAGCTGCCGGATTCCGCTTATACCGGACCAAGATAACAGCGGCTTAGGCTGGCACGCTGCGTGCCGGTATTGTCTGTCGGCTGAGGGAGTAGCCGGGAGCGGAGTCCGCGCTCCCGGCATGCCCACCGACATTTGAGTTCGCGCTATGACATCTCTTTGCGTGCAGGGCCGAATCTGCGCGAACAGATAATGGAACCAACCGAACATCGGGTCTTGACCGAGCAAATGGTCGCAATCCTGAAGCAGACCATGCCGTTCCAGGTGGTAGGGGACGGATTGCTGCGCAGGATTGCCGCGCTCGGCAGGCGTGTGGCGTACGACCAGGGCGCGTTGATTTACGACGTCGGCGACACAGCCGACGACATCTACATCATCATCTCGGGCACGGTTGAGCACGCGCTGGAGCCGGGCGCACAGGCGCGCCGACCGGTCAAGATCCTCGGCGCCGGTGACGTGTTCGGCTGGGCCGCGCTGCTCGAAAAGTATCCGCACCGCCTCGCGAAAGCGGTGTGCCAGGATGCGACCGAGATCATCCGCATCAACGCCGACGAGCTGCTGCGCATTCTCGAATCGGATCCGGACACCGGCGATGTGGTCATGAGCCGGTTCGCCACCATGATCACGCGCGATTACACCGTGCCGGATCTGATCGCGCAGTTGCGTCAGATCCACCGCCGCATGCATGCCGGCGATATCCAGGGCATGAATCTGACGCTGTATCGCTTCCTGCAATGGATCAAGAGCCCGCGGCCGTATCTGATGTTGATCGGCTTCGTGTTGTTTCTCGGTTTCTGGTATCTCGCGGTCGAAGTCTGGAAGCTGCCGCGCTTTCGCGAGATGCCCGGAATCACCGCGGTAGTCAAAGAGTGGTTGAGCCCCAATCCGAGCTACGGGCTGTCGATTTACACGGAGGAGTACTACACGCATATCTGGGTCAGCATCTGGCGGGTGGCACGGGCGTTTTTTATTGCCACTGTGCTCGGCGTGCCATTCGGGTTGTTCCTGGGCTGGTCGAAAAAATTCAAGGAATACGTGTTTCCGGTATTCGAGCTGCTGCGACCGATCCCGGTTCTGGCGTGGGTGCCGCTGGCGATCGTGATGTTCATCGCCACTGAATCGGCGGTGATTTACCTCACGTTTCTGGCGTCGTTTTTCGCGACCGCCCTCAACACCATGCTAGGCGTGGAATCAATTGAAGAGTCCTACGTGCGCGCCGCCTATTGTCTGGGCGCCAAGCGCTCGCAGGTGTTCCGCCACGTAATCATCCCCGGCGCGCTGCCGTTCATTTTCACCGGCTTGCAGATTTCGGTCGGCGTGTCGTGGTTTTCGCTGGTTGCGGCCGAGATGGTATCCGGCCAATACGGGCTGGGCTACGTCATCAACACATCGTACGTGATGGTGCGCTATCCAACCATCGTAATCGGCATGATCACGCTCGGTTTCGCCGGCTATACCACCAGCGCGCTGGTGCGCATGCTCGGCGATCACCTGATGCAATGGCGCACGCGCGAACTCGCGCTTGGCGGTCAGTGATGTCGGCCGTGATGCAACGACCGGCGGCAACGCCAAGAACGATGCGCGGCGCGATCACCATCGATGACGTGGTCAAGGTCTACGATCCCGACGGCGCCGCGGTGATGGCAGTCGATCACTGCTCGCTCGAGATCAAAGCGGGTGAAATCTGCATGATCGTCGGCCCGTCGGGTTGCGGCAAAACCACCCTGCTTAATGCGATCGCCGGCTTTCACGAGATCACCTCCGGCCGCATCCTGCTCGACGGTGAAGTGTTGTGCAGCGCGGAGAAGCCGAAAGCCGAGCCGGGTTCCGACCGCATCGTGGTGTTTCAGAACGGCGCGCTGTTCCCATGGAAGACCAATCTCGAGAACGTCGCCTTCGGCCCGGTCATGCAGGGCAAGATGAGCAACGCGGAGGCAACCGAAAAAGCGCTCGGCATGATGGCCGACGCGGGTCTCGCCGGCGTCGAGCATAATTTTCCGGGCGAAGTGTCTTCCGGGATGCGGCGCCGCGTTGAAATCGTACGCGCGCTGATGAACGACCCCAAAGTGCTGCTGCTTGATGAACCGTATCGCGCGCTCGACTCGCTGACGAAGTCGGTGATGCACGAGGCATTGCTCGAGATTTACTACAGAAATAAAGTGACGATCTTCTTCATCACGCACGACCTGGAAGAGGCGATATTTCTCGGCCACAAGGTGGCGATCATGACCACCCGGCCATGCAAGCCAAAGAAAATCCTGGATGTCGACATTTCGCACCCGCGCGACTACGGCGTGCTGACCTCGAAACGCTTCCGCGAACTGATGGAGGAGACCAATGAAGCGGTACACGAGGAAGCTCTGAAAGCGTTCGCCGCGGGCGAAAAAGAGGGTTAAGCCGCGGCCATGAGCAAAAAACCTTTCGTTAACCCGGTATACTGGCGCGGCGCCATCTCGATCCTCGTGTTTCTCGCGTTGTGGGAAATCGGCTCGCTGTCCAAGGTCTGGATCAAGTGGGAAGCTTTTGAATGGCTGCGCAACGTGCTCACTGCGTTCGGACTCAAGCCCGTGTATTTGCCGTGGATCGGGGCGGTGCCGGCACCGACCGAGGTACTGGTGACTTGGGCGCGCATCATCGGCGATGCCGGTTACTGGCAGAGCTGGTACATGAGCTTTTTCCGCGTCATGTCGGGTTTCTTCGCGGCAATGCTCATAGGCATACCGTTTGGCTTGCTGCTGGCAGTCAGCCGGGCCGCGTTCGGCATCGGTTTTCCGGTGTTCGAAGTGCTGCGCCCGATACCGCCGCTGGCGTGGGTCCCTGCGTCGATCATATTCTGGCCGACGCAGGAACTTTCGATCGCTTTCGTCACCTTCCTCGGCGCTTTCTTCACCATCGTCATCAACGTCGTCGGCGGCGCGCGTTCGATCGATGTGCGTTATTTCCAGGCCGCGCGCTCGATGGGATCGGGTCAGTGGGATATTTTCTGGCGCATCATCCTGCCGGGCACGTTGCCGTCGATCATGGTCGGCTCGGCGGTCGGCATGGGCATCACGTGGGAAGTCGTGGTTGCCGCAGAAATGATCTCGGGCGGCGGCAGTC
>JAHFRL010000109.1 GCA_023266235.1 Betaproteobacteria bacterium | reverse complement strand
CGGCAGTCTCATTAGAGTGCCCAACTGAATGTAGCAACTAATGACAAGGGTTGCGCTCGTTGCGGGACTTAACCCAACATCTCACGACACGAGCTGACGACAGCCATGCAGCACCTGTGTTCCCGTTCCCTTTCGGGCACAGCCCCATCTCTGGGGCCTCCAGGACATGTCAAGGGTAGGTAAGGTTTTTCGCGTTGCATCGAATTAATCCACATAATCCACCGCTTGTGCGGGTCCCCGTCAATTCCTTTGAGTTTTAACCTTGCGGCCGTACTCCCCAGGCGGTCAACTTCACGCGTTAGCTTCGTTACCAAAGGAGTTAATCCTCCGACAACCAGTTGACATAGTTTAGGGCGTGGACTACCAGGGTATCTAATCCTGTTTGCTCCCCACGCTTTCGTGCATGAGCGTCAGTGTTAACCCAGGGGGCTGCCTTCGCCATCGGTGTTCCTCCACATATCTACGCATTTCACTGCTACACGTGGAATTCCACCCCCCTCTGCCACACTCGAGTCTCCCAGTTTCAAACGCAGTTCCCAGGTTAAGCCCGGGGCTTTCACATCTGACTTAAGAAACCGCCTGCGCA
Organism: Betaproteobacteria bacterium; assembly: GCA_023266235.1. Classification (GTDB taxonomy): domain Bacteria; phylum Pseudomonadota; class Gammaproteobacteria; order Burkholderiales; family SG8-41; genus PALSA-1004. The sequence continues at coordinate 16,199 of JAHFRL010000109.1, read as the reverse complement.
CGCTTTACGCCCAGTAATTCCGATTAACGCCTGCACCCTACGTATTACCGCGGCTGCTGGCACGTAGTTAGCCGGTGCTTCTTCTTCAGGTACCGTCATCAGTCCGTGGTATTAGCACGGACCATTTCGTTCCTGCCGAAAGAGCTTTACAACCCGAAGGCCTTCTTCACTCACGCGGCATGGCTGGATCAGGCTTGCGCCCATTGTCCAAAATTCCCCACTGCTGCCTCCCGTAGGAGTCTGGACCGTGTCTCAGTTCCAGTGTGGCTGATCATCCTCTCAGACCAGCTACGGATCGTAGCCTTGGTGGGCTGTTACCCCGCCAACTAGCTAATCCGATATCGGCCACTCCTCTAGTGCGAGGCCCTCAGTTGCCCAAGAGCCCCCGCTTTCCTCCGTAGAGCGTATGCGGTATTAGCACATCTTTCGACGCGTTATCCCCCGCTACAGGGCATGTTCCGATATATTACTCACCCGTTCGCCACTCGCCACCAGGGGTTGCCCCCCGTGCTGCCGTTCGACTTGCATGTGTAAGGCATGCCGCCAGCGTTCAATCTGAGCCAGGATCAAACTCTTCAGTTTAATCTCTGCAAAGTATTACTCTCGCTTGACGTATAAAACATCGTGCGAGCACTTCTGTATTGAAAGTTGCGCATCCTCCGCGAACGGAAAATGCGCTGTTCCAAAACCAAGCGCCCACACTTATCGGCTGTAAATTTTTAAAGAGCGAAGGACCGGCGGAAAGAAAATTCAAATAAGCCGATCCCGAAAGACTGAAGATTATAAAGAACGATTCCAATTATTGCAAGAGTAAAACTAAAATAACGACTTAGACTCGCCGTGGGACCATCCCACCGACCAATCCCGATACTATTAAGACCCGCCCATTTGACGAAAAATCCGGAATCCCCGCTATCCACGCCCCGGACCGGCACACCCGCACTGCCGCCAGGCCCCGTCGAGCCGCTCGATATCAGCTTCTCGGAAGATGCGCTTTCGAAGCTGTGCCGGTTTTTCGCGGCATACGGGGATGCCTTTCGCGTGTTCTCACCGGTCATGCAAGGCCACATCTATGTTTTGAGCCACCCCGACCACGTCAGGCGCGTGTTCGTGGACAATCATCAGAACTACACCAAGGGCATCGGCATCGAGCGTGTCGGCATCCTGCTCGGCAACGGCATCATGGTGAGCGAAGGCGAGCTGTGGCGCCGGCAACGCAAGATGATCCAGCCCTTATTCCATCGCGACATGATAGCGCGCATGGTCGAGCACATTCGCGGCGCCAACCTGCAGCTGCTCGAAAAATGGATGGCATGCGCGGAAAAGAACGAGGAAATCAATCTCACCCAGGACATGAGCGAAGTGACGCTGAATATCGTGCTGCGCGCAATATTCGGCGACGAGCTGGAGACCATCGTCTCGACGCATGGTTCCAATCCGTTCGCGCTCCTTACCGAAGAAACCGAACGCAATCTGACTTTCGCCTACAAATTCCGCGCGCTGTCGAAGTTGATCATGGATTGCGTCAGCCGCCGCCGCGCGCAAAACCAGGAGCATTGCGACCTGCTGGCGATGCTGATCGACGCGCGCGAACGCAAATCCGGGGAGCCGATGCCCGACAAGCAGCTGCTCGATGAGGTCATGACGCTGATCGTCGCCGGTCACGAAACTACCGCAAGCGCTCTCAACTGGATGTGGTACCTGTTGGCGCAGCATCCTGCTGTCGAACAACGTCTGCATCAGGAAATCGACAGTTTGCCCGCACCGCCGGCGACCATCGAGGATGCCGCCCGTCTCCCCTATGCGCGCCAAGTGATAGAAGAAACTTTGCGCCTTTACCCGCCCGGCTGGCTGCTCACGCGGCGCTCGATCGACGCCGACGATATCGGCGGCTACCCGATCGCGCCCAAGACCGATGTGTTCATTTCGCCGTACCTCGTGCACCGGCACCCCGGTTTCTGGGCGGACCCCGAGCGCTTCGACCCGAAGCGTTTCGATGCCGCGCACAGCGCACAGCGCAACCGATTTTGTTACCTGCCGTTTGCGCTCGGTCCGCGCGCCTGCATCGGCGAGCATTTCGCGATGATCGAAATGATCCTGCATACCGCGCTGCTGGCGCGACGCATCCGCCTGCGCTATCTTTCCAGGCAGCCGGTCGAACTCGAATGCCAGGTCAACCTGCGCACCAAACACAGCCTCTACATGATGCCGGAAAAACGCCAGTAATGGACTTCGCAACCCTCAACGAAGCGCTCGCCGCGCGGCGCTCAAGCAATCGCACCATCAATTACATAGAGGGCGAGAGCACGGAGCGCACGCTGCCATTCAAAGAGCTCTATTCGCGCGCGACGGGACTGCTGCATCATTTCCAGGCGCGTGGCGCCGGCCCCGGCAGCGAGATGATCCTGCTGGTGGACCGTAACGAGCAGTTCGTCGATGCATTCTGGGCCTGCGTGCTCGGCAATATCATCGCGGTGCCGCTCGCGCCGGGTGCCACCGACGAGCACCGGCTCAAGTTCTTCCGCGTGCTGCGCAAATTGAAACAGCCGCATCTGTGCACGGACCAGAAAATCTTCGCCCGGCTCACCGCGTTCGCCGCTGACAATGCGCTCACCGGCGAGCTCGAGCGCATCAAACCCGCGACCGTCTTTCTCGACCGGCTCGACGACATTTCACGGCCGGGCCGCGTGCACGCAGCCAAACCGGACGATGTCGCATTCGTGCAATATTCTTCCGGCTCCACCAGCGAGCCGAAAGGCGTCGCCCTCACACATCGCAACCTGCTCGCCAACATCGCCGCCATCGCGCGCGGCATCGACCTCAGCGCGGCCGACACCGGCTTGAGCTGGATGCCGCTCACCCACGACATGGGGCTGATCGGTTTTCATCTGACGCCATTCGTAATGAACGTGACGCATCACCTCATGTCGACCGCCGTATTCGTGCGGCGGCCGCAGCTGTGGTTGATGAAAGCAAGCGACAAGAAGGCGACCGTGCTGTGCTCGCCCAACTTCGGCTACCGGCATTTTCTGAAGACCTTCGACGCTGGCAAAGCCGCGGCGCTCGATTTGTCGCAGGTGCGCATCCTGTTCAACGGCGCCGAACCGATCTCGGCCGCGCTGTGCCGGGAATTTCTCGACACCCTTGCGCCGTACGGCTTGCAGGCGTCCACCATGTTCCCGGTTTATGGTCTCGCGGAAGCAAGCCTTGCCGTCACCTTCCCCCGACCCGGCACGGGCTACGCAACCACCACGGTCAACCGCGACGCCCTCACGGTCGGGAACACGGTCGAATGCATCGCCGCGAGCGACCCGCGCGCCGTCACCTTGATGCTGGTCGGCCGTCCGGTGCCCGGCTGCGCAGTGCGCATTGCGGGCAGCACCAGCGCAGCTCTGCCGGATAACACCGTCGGCCACGTGCAGATACGCGGTGACAACGTGAGTCGCGGCTATTACCAGGACCCCCAATCGACCCAGGCTGCCATCAGCGCCGACGGCTGGCTCGATACCGGCGACCTCGGGTTCCTGTCCGATGGCGGCCTCGCCATCACCGGCCGCTCCAAAGAGATCCTGTTTGTCAGCGGCCAGAACTATTATCCGCACGACATCGAGGCGGTGATCGAGAAGCACGCCGGCATCGAACCCGGGAAAGCAGCGGTATGCGGCGTCCGATCCGACAACGCCGCGACCGACGACGTGCTCGCCTTCGTTTTACATCGCGGCGAACCGCGTGATTTCCTGACCACCGTCAAGAACATCCGGAAATGCGTCAACGAGCATATCGGCATCGTCGTCAGCCACGTGATCCCGGTCGCCAAAATCCCGAAAACGACGAGCGGCAAGATCCAGCGCTACCTGCTCGCGGCAGCGTATCAGCAAGGCGAATTCAGCGACGTGCTGGCCAAGCTGCACGAACTCACCGTCGAACTCCCGGGCACCGTGTCCGAGGCGCACAGCGAGATCGAGAAAAACCTCCAGGAAATCTGCGCTGTCTTCCTCAAGGACAAGCCGCTCGACGTGCACGACAACATCTTCGAGCTCGGTACCAGCTCGCTGACTCTCGCGCAGATCTACCAGCGTATCGAAACCGTCTATCCGGGCCAGCTCGAAGTCACCGACTTCTTCGACTACCCGACGATCGCCGAGCTCGCGAAATATCTGGAGGGCCGGCTGAAAGCCGTTCACGCGTAAAGCGGTTTCTTGTATTTCCACTTGCGGTACATCCACAGCCAGTCGGCGGGATGCTGTGCGATATGGGCTTCAGCCACCCGCACGTAACGCTCGATGATATCGGGGCCTTCCCCGGCATACGGCGGCTCGGCAAGCAATTGCAGGCGCGCTTCATAATAGCCGCGGCTTATCCGCGTCATGCCGACGAAAAACACCGGCGAGCGCGTGATGCGCGCGATTTTGTCGGCGCCGGTGAAAAACGCGGTGTCCTGGTTGAGGAAGCGCGTCCAGTGCTTTTCCTCTTCCCTGGGCGGCGTCTGATCGGCCACCAGCGCAAACACGCGCGCAGCGCCGCGGCGCTTGAGCACTTCGACCAGGAAGTCCTTGACCGGGATCGGGTTGCCGCCAAAGCGCGAGCGCGTCTCGAGCATGAAGCGGTCGATCGCGGCGACGCGCAAAGGCTTATAGACGGCGTCGACGCTGATTTTGAGCTCGAGGCAGCTTGCGAGCAGCAGCCATTCCCAATTGCAGTGATGGGACGCCAGCAGCACTACCGACTGGCCCGCCCGGGTAAATCGCTCCAGCACTTCGACATTCAGTATCCGCACGCGCTGACGCAGCTCCTCCCCGCTTATCACCGCGCCTTTCAATATCTCGGCGATCATGTTGCAGGCATTGCGGTAGGCCAGGCGCGAGATTTGCTCCAGTTCTGGTGCGGTTTTTGCCGGAAAGGAATTCCTGAGATTGAACAGCGACAGCTCCCTGCGGAAGCGCCAGATGTGGTAAATAAATACGTATAGCCCGTCCGTCAGCGCATACAACACGCGCAACGGCAATCGGGATAGCAATTTCAGGAAAAACACGCGGGAATACTATGCCCGTTATGGCGCGAAGCCGGGTGCGGAAAATAAATCATGGAAACGTGCGCTAGAGTAAGTGAGTTGGCAGCGACAGGCAAGCCAATCGACGCAACCGGCGAACTGCTGCCGGGCGCGATCCAGCGCATTCCGCTGGCGCACCCGGCGATCGAGGTCTGGCTGGCCCGTCTCGACCTGGATGCCAGGCAAGTCGGGCAATGCGCAAACCTGTTGTCCCGGGATGAACAACTGCGCGCGGAACGCTATCATTTCGAGCGCGACCGCCGGCGTTTTACCGTAACGCGCGGCATCCTGCGCACGTTGCTCGGCGCCCATCTCGAAATGGCACCCGCGGCGATTACGTTCGGTTATGCGGAGAATGGCAAACCATTTATCGCCGATCACGCATCGCCAATCCATTTTAACGCCTCGCATGCGCATGAACGGGCGCTCTATGCGATCTCCAAGAGCTGTGCACTCGGCGTCGACATCGAATACCTGAACCGCGACATCGACACCAACGGCCTTGCGCGACGATTTTTCTCGCCACGCGAGTGCGCCGGGCTGAAACTCATTCCCGAACCCGCTCGCAAGCGCGCATTCTTCGCCTGCTGGACGCGCAAGGAGGCAGTGATCAAGGCAACCGGCGAGGGCTTGGCGCTGCCGCTCGATCAATTCGAGGTTACGGCTGCGCCCGACACAGCACCGCAAATACTTGATTTCACCGCGGCGACGCAGCAAATCCCGGGCTGGATCTTGTACACGGCAGATGTCGGCGGCGATTACGTTGCAACCGTCGCGGCACGTCGTCGTAAGTGACCCGGCGGAATCAGGGCGATAAAAAACGCCCCGCGCATCGCGCGGGGCATGGTTGTTGGTTGCGGGGATAGGATTTGAACCTATGACCTTCGGGTTATGAGCCCGACGAGCTGCCAGACTGCTCCACCCCGCGTCTGAGTGAGGGTGGATTGTAACAACCGCGGCCTGTCTGCGTCAAACCAAAACGCAAAAATACCTGAAAAAACACGCACCTGCTTGACATCCGCAACCCGGCACCCGGAAAATGCGCTGCCTTTTCATCCTCTCTGTTGCGAGAAAATGACCAGCCTAGCCCGCATCCTGCCGCTGACATTCGTAAATCCGGAAGATTACGAGCGCATCGCGCCAGGCGCGGCGCCACAGCGGGCGGCAAAGCTGCCGCCTGATCGACTACGTCGGCGGCACCCCCGCCTCGACGACTGATTTGCGCTTGCGGAAGTACTCGCTGACGCGTTCCATGCTGACATAGAACGTCGGCGTCACATAGAGCGTCAGGAACTGCGAGAAGAGCAGCCCGCCGACGACCGCGATGCCGAGCGGGCGCCGCGCTTCGGCGCCCGCCCCGAATCCGAGCGCGATCGGCAGCGTCGCCAGGATCGCCGACATAGTCGTCATCATGATCGGACGAAAGCGTATCAGGCACGCTTCGATGACCGCCTCCGGTGCTCTGAGTCCCTTCTCGCGCTGGAGCGTGAGCGCGAAGTCAACCATCATGATGCCGTTCTTCTTCACCAGTCCCACCAGCAGGATGATGCCGACGAAGCTGAAGATATTGAGCTCCTGGCGGAATACGAGCAGCATCAGCAGTGCGCCGAAACCCGCGAACGGCAGCGCGGTCAGGATCGTGAGCGGATGCCCGTAATGTTCGTACAGGATCGCCAGGATCATGTAAATTACCAGTATCGTGATCAGCAGCAGAATGGGCAACGACACGAAGGATTCCCGAAATGCCTTCGCGGTGCCGGCAAACGTATAAGTCACTCCGCTCGGGAGCATCCCCCGCGCCATTTCACGTATGCGGTCGATCCCCTCGCCGACCGACACCCCTGGCGCCAGATTGAAGGAGAGGATCACGGAGGGCAGTTGCCCGTAATGGCTGACCGATACCGGACCGACGCCGATCTTGATGTCGGCCACCGCGTAAATCGGAACCATATCTCCTTTCGAGCTTTGCACGTAGAGAGAGGACAGTGCATTGACATTGGTTTGGAAACGCCGGTCGAGCTCGAGTATCACGTAATACTGGTCGGTCGCGCCATAGATGGTGCTGATCTGGCGGCCGCCATAGGCATTGTAGAGCGCGTTTTCGATCTGCTCCGCGGTCACGCCCAGGGCCGCGGCCCGGTCACGCTGAATATTGACGCGGATTTCCGGATTGCGCAGCTCGAGGGTCGAGTTCACGTCCTGCAAATACGGCTGTTCCCGCAGCCGCGCTTCCATTTCCTGCGCCGGCTTGAAAAGCGACTGCAGCTCGCTGCCCTGCAGCACGAGTTGATAGTCGCTTGCGCTAGAGATGCCGCCGATCTGGATCGCCGGCGGATTCTGAAAGTATATGCGCATACCCTCGATTCCCCGCAAGCTGCGGCGCAGGTCCTGGATCACCTCGTCGGCCGTAAGTTTGCGCTCGTCGCGCGGCTTCAGGCGCACGATCGCGCGCCCGATGTTGTCGCCGAACACGCCGCCCAGCCCCTGGCCGGCGGTCGACATGACTGCTTCCACGTTGGGGTTCTTCTGAATGATCTCCGCCACCTGTTTCTGACGCGTGGAAAGGTCATCGAACGTAACGCCTTCGGGGGCTCGCGTCGAGCCGTAAATAAGGCCGGTGTCCTGCTTCGGGATGAACCCCTTGGGCACCGCACCGTAGAGCGCGAAAGTCAGCGCGAGAATTACGGCGGAAAACGCCAGCATCAAGCCGCGACGGTGCATCGTCCAGCGCAGAGTCGTGCCATACAGCTCGCGCGCGCCGTCGAAGAACGCTTCGAGCACGCAATAAACCTTGCCGTGATGGCCTTCGCCGTGAGGCTTGAGCAGCAGGCTGCACAGCATCGGCGTCAGCGACAGCGAAACGACGCCTGAAATCAGCACGGCCGCTCCGACCGTCACCGCAAACTCCTTGAACAACCGGCCCAGTATGCCCTGCATGAACAGAATCGGCAGGAACACGGCGGCAAGCGAAAGCGTCATCGACAGCACGGTAAAGCCGATTTCCTGCGCCCCTTCAAGTGCCGCCTGCATGCGGGGCTTGCCCATCTCGAGATGGCGCGTGATGTTTTCGAGCACCACGATCGCGTCGTCCACCACGAAGCCCACCGCCAGCGTCAACGCCATCAAGGACAGGTTGTTCAGGCTGAAGCCCAGCAAACGCATCGCCGCGAATGTCCCCAACACCGACGTAGGCAGGATCAGCGCGGTGATCAGGGTTGCGGTCGCGTTGCGCAGGAACATCAGGATCACCATGACGACGAGGAAGATTGAGAGCAACAGCGTGAAGTTCACCTCGTGTATCGAATCGCGAATGAACTGCGAGCGGTCGTTGATGACCTCGATCTTGACGCCGGGTGGCGCCTCGCTCCGAATGTCCGGAAACAGCGCGCGGATCGATTTCACGACTTCCACCGTGTTCGATCCGGGCTGGCGGTAGATCGCCAGAATGATCGCGCGCTCGCCGTTATACCAGGTGAGGACCTTGGTGTTCTGGACGCTGTCCTCCGCCCGCCCGATGTCGGACAGTCTTACCGGCATGCCGTTTGAATAGGCGACGATCATGTTCTGATAGTTGGCTGCGCGCACGAGCTTGCCCGACGAGGTGACCGTGTAATTGCGGCCGGCACCCTGCAGCACGCCGGATGGCAAGTTGCTGTTCGCGCCCTGAATCGCATCGACGATTTTCTCGAAGCCCAGCCCGCGCTTGGAAATCGCCTCGGGATCTAGGTAAATTCGCACTGCATACTTCTGGGTGCCGAAGACGACGACCTGAGCGACCCCATCGAGCGTGGACAGGCGCTGCGCGATATGCGCGTCGCCGAAGCGGTCGAGGTCCGGCAGCGGCAGGGTTTGCGCGCTCAGCGCGAGGATCAGGACCGGAAAATCGGCGGGGTTCACTTTCTTGAACGTCGGCGGATCGATGTCCTTGGGGAGTGTCCGCATCGCCGCGGCGATCGCCGTCTGCACATCCTGCGCAGCGGCGTCGATGCTGCGCGACAGGCTGAACTGCAGCGTAACCGTGGTGATACCGGTGATGCTCGACGAGCTCATGGAGTCGACGCCGGCGATCTGGCTGAAATTCCGCTCCAGCGGCGTCGCGACGGTGGACGCCATCGTCTCCGGATTCGCCCCGGGCAGGTTGGCAGTGACCCGAATCGTCGGAAAATCCACGTTTGGCAAGTCGTTGATCGGCAGCGTCTGGAACGCGAACCAGCCGAAGAACGCGAGCGCGCTCACCAGTACCGACGTCGCCACCGGCCGCTCGATGAAAATGCGCGAAATATTCATCGCTATTTGCCCTCCGCCTTGGCGCCGCCCTTCTTGCCTTCGCGTTTCCCCGCGCCATCGTCGTTGGTGATCTGCACCAACGCCCCGGGCTGCAAAGCCTGGGGAATTTGCGTCAATACCGCATCCCCCGCCTTGACGCCGGCGGCCAGCACGACCTCCCCGCCGATCTGGCGCGACACCTTGACCGGCTGGATACGTACCTTGCTGTCGGCATCGACGAGATAGACGAAACTGCCCTCCTGTCCCGGCTGCACCGCGATTTCGGGCACCACGATCGCTTCCGGTTCGATGGTCAGAACAATGCGCACGTTCACGAACTGGCCAGGCCACAGCGCTTCCTGCGGATTGGCGACGCGCGTTTTCAGGATCACGGTACCGGTCTGCAGCGTCACCGTGTTGTCGATGAAAATCAGCTTGCCTTCGGCCACCGCCGGACCGCCGCGGTCGGGAATGATTTCAATGTGCATATCCGGATAATGGCGGATTTCCTCGAATTGGCGCTCGGGAATGCTGAACGTCACCAGGATCGGGTCCATGCTGTTGATCGTCACCAGGTTGCTGCCGCCGCCGCCCGGAGTTATCAGGTTGCCGACCTTGAAGCCCAAAGTACCGGTGCGCCCGGAAATCGGCGTGTGCACGAGGGAGAACTCGAGCTGGATCTTGGCCTGCTCGACGGCAGCCTTGTCGGCCTCGACCGTCGCTTCCAGCGATTTGCTCGAGGTCACCGCAACGTCGTATTCCTGGCGCGTGATGAACTCGCGCTTCAACAGCGGCTCGAGTCGCTCTTGCTGCACCTTGGCATTTTCCAGCTGCGCGCGGTTGCGCGCGAGCGCCGCGAGCGCCTGGTTGTATTGAGCCTGGTAAGTGCGCGGATCGATTTCGAACAGCAGTTGCCCCGCTTTGACGCGGTCGCCTTCCTTGAACAGGATCGATTGCAGCACGCCGGATACCTGCGCCCGCAACTGCACGCTCTGCTCGGGCTCGACGTTACCCACGGCCTCGATCAGCACCGGCATCGGCTTCACCACCGCGCGCGCCGCTTTTACCGGCAGCGCCGCGCCGCGCCCGCCCTTGCTCTTGCCGTCGGTGGCTACGCCATCTGCCGTCTTTTGCCAGTACCAGTAGCCACCCCCGATTACTCCCCCGATCGCGCAGAATAAAACCGCCATCATGAGCCGCTTCATTTTTTATTGTCCGTTGCCGCGAGAATATCGTTGACACCGATCGAGAAATTGAGCCGCGCCAGTGCCGTGAACCAGTCGAGGTAAGACTGAATGCGCTGCACGCGTGCATTCGACTCGTCCTGCTGCGCCGTGATCAGGTCGAGTATGCTGCCGAATCCTGCCTGGTAGCGCGCCAGCGTCGCTTGCGAAGTTTGCCCGGCAGACTTCACCTGCGCCTCGGTGCTGCCGATGCCGCCCGCCGCCGTCTGCAGGTCGTAGTAGGCCTGCCATACATCGAGTTCGGTTTGTCTGAACAGCGCGTCGCGCGTAGCCTGCGCTTGCGCCGCGTTGGCTTCGGCCTGGCGTATGGTGTAGGTATCGCGAAAGCCGTTGAAAATCGGGACATTCAGGCTTAAGGTCAGGTTGTATGTCGGCACCAGCGGGCGGCCGTCGGCAAACATGGTGTGCCCGGCGCTGCCATTCACAGTGATCGTAGGCAGCCCGGCTTTCGCTGCAGCGCTGGCGGTTGCGCGCGCGGCGCGCGCCTGCGCTTCCGCCGCGACCAGATCGGGACGGTTCAGCTTGGCACGTTCGAGCAAATCATTCATCGATTCGGTAATCTCGCGTGTCTGCGGCGGTCCCTGCAGCGTCTGCACCTTGAGCGTGCCGTTGATTGGCAGGCCGACCGCCGTTGCCAGCTGGCCGCGAGCTTTCTCGAAATCGCCCTTGCTTTTGGTCAGATTGAGCTGCGCCTGCGCGACTGCAGTCTCAGCCCGGTAGACGTCGGCAACCGTCGCCAGTCCGGACTCACGCCGTTTCTCTGCCGCCTCCAGCGCGGTGCGGTTGTTCTGCAGCGATTGCTCGTTGGTGCGCACCAGCGCTTCAAATCCGAGCAACTGGTAATACGCCTGCTCGACCTGGAACACGACATCCTGCAGCGTGCGATTTTGCGCGAGGTTGGCCGCCAGCAATTTATATTCGGCGGCCTCGATTTGGCTCACACGCGTACCGAAATCAAGCAGAACGTAGCTCAGGCTTACCGCGGGACCATAGCGCGTTTGCCATGGCACGACCGCGCCGGAAGTAGCTGAAAACGTCTGGACGCGGGTTGAAGTATAGTTGTATGTAATCTGCGGCAATAAATCCGCCACCTCGATGCCGACTCCGGCAGCCGCGGCGCGCGCGGCAAACCATGCCTGGCGGGTTTTCGGGTTGTTGCGCAACGCGAATTCGGTGAGTTCGGGCAGCCTTTGCGGCGCCGCGCCCGGAAGTTCCTGCACCGGGGACGGCGCCACAACCGCGGGCAGCGGTTTCGCCGGTTCCCACTTCAGGTTCGGTGCCGGTGAAACTTTCTTGTTGGTGTTCAGTGGATCGATCGCGCCAAACATCGAGTCCGCTTGGGCTGGCGCAACCATGCCGGCCAGGCACGACAACGCCATCCAGCAATGTCTGCGCAAAGGGATGTAATCGAGTCTCGCTCCCCTCCCGACACGATCACAACACGTTGCGCCCCAGGAAAAAATATGCATTTTCAGTTATAAGCTACGCCTCGGCATCCCAACCCCCGGATGCCGGAAATCAACCACCAGTTTGAGCGCTGAGTTGTTACTGGACAGGTTCGCAAACAGCTGACGTTATCATAACATCGATTCAACCAGTTGATCATGCTGCAAAATAGCTGTGCTGACGCATGTGACACGTGGGCTGAAAACGGGTCGCAGGCGCACCCATGGTAGCCGCAAATCGACCTGACTTATCTACCAATAAAATAAATGGATAAGACTGCGTTATGCGCCATGCTAGTATTTCTATTCGCTAAAACAATCACATCTCATCGGCTGACCCACAGGAATTTCTGGTGTCCAACCTGGTCCCTCCTCACGGGGGAGGAAAGCTCAAGCCCTTGTTGCTGGAAGGCGCTGCGCTGCAGCAAGCAAGCGCGCGCGCCGGCGGGCTGCCGAAGGTGATGGTCAGCTCGCGCGAACGCGGCGACATCATCATGCTCGGAATCGGCGGGTTCACTCCGCTCGACGGGTTCATGACGCACGCCGACTGGGAAGGCGTGTGCGACGGCATGCGGATGACGAACGGCCTGTTCTGGCCGATCCCGATCACGCTCTCCACCGACAAGAGCACTGCTGCGACGTTCAAGACCGGCACCGATGTCGCGCTCGTGGACCCGGAAAACGGCGAATTGCTCGCCACCATGAAGGTCACCGAGAAATACGCCATCAACAAGGCGCACGAATGTGCGACGGTGTTCAGGACCACCGACCTCGAGCACCCGGGCGTCAAAATGGTGATGGAGCAAGGCGAGGTGAACCTTGCCGGCCCGGTCAAGGTGCTGTCGCAGGGCGGATTCCCGAGCAAGTACGGCGAGTTCTACATGACCCCGGCGCAGACGCGCGCGGTGTTCGAAGCCAATGGCTGGTCGACGGTCGCCGCATTCCAGACGCGCAATCCGATGCACCGCTCGCACGAGTATCTCGCCAAAGTCGCGATTGAAGTGTGCGACGGCGTGCTGATCCATTCGCTGCTCGGCAACCTCAAGCCCGGCGACATCCCGGCCGAAGTGCGCACCCGGACGATCGGCGTGCTGATGGAAAAATATTTCGTACAGAAGACGGTGGTGCAGTCCGGCTATCCGCTCGACATGCGCTACGCCGGCCCGCGCGAGGCGCTGCTGCATGCGCTGTTTCGGCAGAATTACGGCTGCTCGCACCAGATCGTCGGGCGCGACCACGCCGGGGTGGGCAGCTACTACGGGCCGTTCGATGCGCATCACATCTTCGACGAGATCCCGAAAGGCGCGCTCGAAACCCGGCCGCTCAAGATCGACTGGACGTTCTGGTGCTACCCGTGCGGCGGCATGGCGTCAGCCCGCACCTGCCCGCACGATGACAAAGAGCGGCTGCTCGTCTCCGGCACCAAGTTGCGCAAGTGGCTGTCCGAGGGGGCCGAGGTGCCGGCCGAGTTCAGCCGCCCGGAGGTGCTCGCGATCCTGCGCGAGTATTACCAGGGCCTGGCCGCGCACGAAAAAGTCGAAGTCAAGCTCGCCGGCCATTCGGCGCGTTGAAAAACCTTACGCCAAAGGAGAAGTGAAATGCCTACTTTTGTTCGAACCGAAAAATGCGACGGCTGCAAAGGCCAGGACAAAACCGCGTGCATGTACATCTGCCCGCACGACCTCATGCTGCTCGACAAGGACGGCTCCCTGACCGGCCACGCGATGAAGGCGTTCAACCAGGAGCCCGAGCAGTGCTGGGAGTGCTATTCGTGCGTCAAGATCTGCCCGCAGAACGCGATCGAAGTGCGCCATTACGCCGACGTGGTGCCGATGGGGGCCTCGGTGCAGCCGCTGCGCGGCACCGACTCGATCATGTGGACCATCAAGTTCCGCAACGGCACGATGAAGCGCTTCAAGTTCCCGATCCGCACCACCGCCGAAGGCTCGGCCGACCCGTACGGCGGCAAGCCCGCCGCCATCATGGCCGAAATCGAGGAACACTCGAAGCTGTTCACGCACGCCACGCACAAGGGCGACATGAGCCAGTTCATCAAATCGTAATCCACACGACAGACTTCATCACAGGCACGGACCGCCACGCGTTTGGCGGAGCCGCCATCGGAAAGGAAAGCAGCAATGGCTGACAAATTTGAATTTGGCAATCCCGAAATCATCCAGGAAGAAGTCGATATCCTGATCATCGGCGGCGGCATGGCGGCATGCGGCGCCGCGTTCGAGATCATGCGCTGGGCCGAGAACACGGGGCTCAAGATCAAGCTGGTCGACAAGGCCGCAATGGACCGCTCCGGCGCGGTGGCGCAGGGGCTGTCGGCGATCAACACCTACATAGGCGACAACGATCCCGCCGACTATGTGCGCTACGTGCGCAACGACCTGATGGGGATCGTGCGCGAAGACCTGATTTACGACGTCGGCCGCCACGTCGACGATTCCGTCCACAACTTCGAGCAGTGGGGCCTGCCGGTCTGGAAACAGCCGGGCGACGAAGACAAGAGTCTGCGCGACGGCGGCAAGCCGGTGCGCTCCGGCAAATGGCAGATCATGATCAACGGCGAATCCTACAAGTGGATCGTCGCCGAGGCCGCGAAGAAGGCGCTCGGCATGCAGAACATCCAGGAGCGCGTGTTCATCGTGCGCATGGTCACCGACAAGAACGACCCGGCGCGCGTTGCCGGTGCCGCCGGTTTCTCGGTGCGCGAGCACAAGCTCTATGTCTACAAGTTCAAGTGCTGCCTGCTGGTTTGCGGCGGCGCCGTGAACGTGTTCCGTCCGCGATCGATCGGCGAAGGCGTGGGCCGCGCCTGGTACCCGGTGTGGAACGCGGGCTCGACCTACGCGATGGCGGCCGAGAGCGGCGCCGAAATGACGATGATGGAAAACCGCTTCGTGCCGGCGCGCTTCAAGGACGGCTACGGACCGGTCGGCGCCTGGTTCCTGCTGTTCAAGGCGCAGGTGATGAACGGCGCCGGCGAGGACTACAACAAGATCAACGGCCACCTGATCAAGGACGAGAAGCGCTTCGGCAAGTACGGCCAGGGCGTCCCCGGCACCTGTTTGCGCAATCACATCATGCTGAACGAGATGAAGGAAGGGCGCGGCCCGATCATGATGGACACGCCGACGGCGATGGCGAAGCTGGCGGAGAAGATGACGCCGAAAGAAGTCAAGCATCTCGAAGCCGAGGCGTGGGAAGACTTCCTCGACATGACCATTTCGCAGTGCGGCATCTGGGCCGGCGAGAATATCGAGCCGGACAAGCAGCCTTCGGAAATCATGCCGACCGAGCCCTACCTGCTGGGCTCCCACTCGGGATGCGCCGGGATCTGGGTCTCCGGGCCGACCGACGTTCCGGGCACGCCCAAGGAATGGTCGTGGGGCTACAACCGCATGACGACGGTCAAGGGGCTCTTCACCGCCGGCGACGGCGTCGGTGCGTCCGGCCACAAGTTCTCTTCGGGTTCGCATGCCGAAGGCCGCATCGCGGCGAAAGCAATGGTCAAGTTCGCGCTCGACAACAAGGACTGGAAACCGGAAATGGCGCGCAGCGTGGAAGAACTGGTCGAGGAAATCTACCGGCCGGTGAAGACCTTCCTGCAGCACAAGGACTACACCACCGCGATCGACATCAATCCGCATTACATCACGCCGAAGATGCTGCAGTTCCGGCTGCAAAAGCTGATGGACGAGTACTGCGCCGGGGTGTCGACCTGGTATCAGACCAACGGCAAGATGCTGGAAATGTGCGAGAAGAAGCTCGAGATGCTCAAGGAGGACTCGCTCAAGATGCGCGCCAAGGATTTGCACGAGCTGCTGCGCGCATGGGAGAACTATCACCGCATCATCACCGCCGAATGCCACATGAAGCATATTCAGTTCCGCGAGGAAACCCGCTACCCGGGCTTCTACTACCGGACGGACTACAACTTCATCGACGACGAGAACTGGAAATGCTTCGTCAATTCGCGCTATGACCGCGACACCAAGAAGTGGATGATGAAGAAAGTGCCGTACGTGCAGCTGGTCAAAGACTGACGAAGCAGGAGCGGCGGCGCCGGCCGCTTCGTCTACGCGGGCTGGAGCGGACAGGTCAGCGCCGCTCAACTCGCGTTCCGCAACCGATCTACCCTAAGCGCGGGGTCTGGAGTAAGCTCCCGGGCTCCGTTTGCTTTTT
>JAHFRL010000215.1 GCA_023266235.1 Betaproteobacteria bacterium | reverse complement strand
GGAGCTTTGCAAGCAGTTCGAGTTGCACCCCAACCAGATCAGCGAGTGGAAGCGGCAGTTGCTTGAACGCGCCGCCGATGTGTTTGGCGGGGCCGATAACCCGGCACCGGTTGATCTGGCGCCACTGCACGCCAAGATCGGGCAGCTGGCATTGGAGAACGATTTTTTAGAACGCGCGCTCACCAAGGCGGGATTGCTGAGCGCAAAACCATGATTGATCGCGACCACGATTTGAGCATCACGCGCCAGGCCGAGTTGCTGGGTATGAGCCGGGGCTCGGTGTATTACCTGCCGCGGCCGGTCAGCGACGCCGATCTGGCGCTGATGCGCCAAATTGACGAACTGCATCTGGAGCACCCGTTCATGGGTGCACGCATGCTGCGTCGACAGCTGGTACGCGCCGGCATCCGCGTGGGTCGGCGTCACGTCGCGACGCTCATGTGCCGTATGGGCATTGAGGCATTGACGCCGCAGCCCGGCACCAGCAAAGCGCAGCCGGGACACAAGATTTATCCGTATCTGCTGCGCAAGCTGGCGATTGTCCGCGCGAACCAGGTCTGGGCACTGGATACGACCTACATTCCGATGACCCGCGGCTTTGTTTACCTCACCGCCGTAGTCGATGTGGCCAGTCGCCGCGTGCTCGCGCACAAGGTAGCCATTACGCTGGAGGCGTGCCACGCCAAGGAGATCATTGAGCAGGCCTTCGCTCGATACGGCACACCCGAGATCGTCAACACCGATCAGGGCAGCCAGTTCACGGCCACTGACTTCACCGATGTGGTGCTGGCCAAGGGCTGCAAGCTGTCGATGGACGGGCGCGGTGCCTGGCGCGACAACGTCTTTGTCGAGCGTCTGTGGCGCAGCGTCAAGTACGAACGGGTCTACCTCAAGGCCTACGACAGCGTGAGCGCGGCGCGCGCCGACATCGCTGACTATCTTCAGTGGTACGACACGGACCGAGCGCATTCGAGTCTGGATGATCTCACTCCCGAGCAGGCTTACTTCAACTTGTTACCCCAGCTGGCAAAGGCGGCATAGAATGAAATCTTCGGCGCGCCCCGAGTTGCCCACAGTCATGGACTGCTCTGCGCCGATCTCAACCCGCCCGGGTTCCACTTATAAATCGGGGAAAGTTGTTCAAACAAACGGGGCCACTTCTTCTGGACACCATGATTCGGTCTAAATGATGGAAATAAAGAACAATAAATTGATTGTCGTGTTGGGCATGCACCGCAGTGGCACGAGTACCATTACGCGCGGGTTGCAAGTGATGGGTGTGGGGCTCGGTGATAGATTGATGCCCCCCCTTGAAGCTATCAATAAAAAAGGATTTTGGGAGGACATTGATTTCAATAAGCTGAATATTGAAATGCTGAATGCCCTAGGCATCGATTGGCACTATCTTGCTCCTATTGAGCAGGGTGATGTAGATGCCTTGGGCAATAAAGGCTTCTTCATCAAAGCGATTGATTTGCTTCGCCAGAAAGTAGGTGATCTCCCCACCTTTGGGTTCAAAGATCCCCGCGTGGCAAAGTTGCTGCCCTTCTGGAAACAAGTGTTTAACCACTGCAAATTCGATGTGACCTATATCTTGGTCATGCGCCATCCACTTAGCGTGGCCAAGTCGTTAGCCAAGCGCGATGGTTTTGACGCGGAGAAAAGCTATCTGCTGTGGCTTGGACATGTAATCACGAGCCTGGCGGGCAGTACTGCGGCTAAGCGGGTGCTTGTTGATTATGACCGCCTACTGCAATCACCAGATCGCGAGCTGATACGAATTGCAAAATGCACTGGTCTGGAAATTGACCCCACGGAGCTACAAAACTATAAAACCGGGTTTCTTGATGAAGGGCTGCGGCATACAATTTACGATCTGGATGATTTGTTGGGAGACGACAACTGTCCTCCTATTATGCGCGAGGTATATGCGGCACTGCTAGATGTGGCATCGGAGAAAACACGAATTGATGATCTGGCATTGCAGAACGAAGTTGAGCGTTGGGTAGGCGAATTTGAATGTCTCAAAAAACCCTTGGAGCTTGCTGATAGGCTTTGGACACAGAAAATGGTTCTCACCCAAGGCTTGGCAGAACGCGACGGGCAGATCGCCGAGCTGACTCAACAACTAAAAGAAGTACAAGCACAAATAGCCCAAATCACTTCAAGCAATTCTTGGCGTATCACGCTTCCGCTCCGGGAAGCCAAGCGGTGGTTGACCAGCCCATCGGAACAAGCCAAACGGTATTTGAGGGGGGTGGCCAAACTTGGCAAAGCACGTTCCCGGGATAATGCGTGCAAATAACGGTCAGTCCGTCTCTGTACCAGTCTTACACATGCCAAAGGCCACCGCACAGCCCATAACGGACCTTGATTCTGCTGCCAGCGGTATCAATCTCACAACTTCTTTGCGGCCGGTTGTATCAGTCATCATCCCGATCTACGGCAAGTGCGACTACACGCTCCAGTGTTTGGCCTCCATCGCTGCGAATCCGCCTTCAACACCTTTTGAAGTCATTGTGGTTGATGATTGCTCTCCCGACAACTCGGCCGAAGTTCTTCAGAGGGTGGATGGCATCCGGTTGATCTCCAACCCGGAAAATCAAGGTTTCATTCGGTCATGCAACATCGGAGCAGGTGCGGCTCAGGGTGAGTACCTGTATTTTCTGAATAACGACACCGAAGTCACGCCTCACTGGGCGGATGAATTGCTGCGTACCTTCCAAGAATTTCCGGGCACCGGACTGGCAGGCTCCAAGCTGATTTATCCAGACGGAAGATTGCAAGAGGCTGGCGGCATTGTTTGGCAAGACGGTAGTGCGTCGAATTTTGGGCGATTCCAAGACCCACTGCTTCCCATCTACGACTATGCTAGAGAAGTGGATTATTGCTCCGGTGCATCCATCATGGTCCCCAAGGCGTTGTTTGAGGACTTGGGTGGCTTTGACGAGCATTATCTACGTGCCTACTGCGAAGACTCAGACCTTACACTCAAAATCCGCGATAGGGGTTTACGTGCCCGCCGAGGCTGACAAGGCGCTGCGCGATCTGGTGCGAGCGCGCGATGATGATGCCCTTTTGCCCGACCTTTACCGACATGTTTAACTCTGCATGTCGTCGTAGAGGGTGAACTCATCCACGGCGGCGATCACGTCGAATACCGTTTTCAAGGGAGCTGGTTGGATCGAAGAATGGCAACTTTCTTCATTGCATATTCTCTTTCGCCCTGTAAATCTGATAAGCAGGATTCGGCGAATCATGAAGTCGCTCGAAGTGATCCAGGAAATATTGATAGATTAATGGGTGTGTTTTCCGGAATCGCAATTCATCGCGCCCATCAAACGGCAGATCGAAAACCAAAGCAAAACCAGGCCTTGCCGTTTTTATACGTTCGATCTCGGCTTGTTCGAAGGCCTGGGAGCGAGGGAAAAGCGCATAAATCTCCCACATCGGAGACTTGCGTCCAAGCAGAGGGTAGGCGCCCGGCCAAAAAGGCGTAGCTATGAAGCTTTGACCATCCGAGACGTATTGCTCAGCCAACTTACGGAGTAGACCAACGTCACTTGCCGTGCCCGAATCAACCTGGAGATTACTCCCGGAAACTTCAATATTCACACATTGCTTGTTGGTGTGACATTGCCATCCCGGATGAAATACGTGCGTCGCCCATAGGCTTGCTGCGCATAACATGAGTGCCAGCGCCCACTTGACCTTGGCGGGCTGCGTGGCCAGGAGAACTAGGCAACCGACCAGCAGCGGAAAAATGCCCTGAGCAAGGTGAGCGACATCAGCCCGCGAATACGCATAGTGCGCATAGGGGAGCGCCAGGAATGACGCTGCCACCAGTGCAGGTGAAACTTGCTTCTTTTGAAATTGTTGCCAGACCACCCAGATGATAGACAGCACACCAAGAACGACAGTGCCGATGAAAAACAGGCCGACTAGCACGCCGCGAATCGCTTCGCCAAGCGGTACTGCAAAGTTCACTTGCCAGGGCCAGGGGACAGGAAGAGGGAGGTTTGTAGCTTTAATCTCGAACAGAAAGCGGATGCTTTCCCAGAATGCGACGGCAAAGCCTGGCACCAGCAATGCCATGAAAAGTATCGGCGTAAAACCCGCCGTGACCCCGGCTGCCCAAAGCGCAAATCCCTTGATTAAACCAGGGCCTTCCACGTGCTTGATTCTTAGCCACAGCATGACACCGACGCTGCCCGCAGCGCCGTAAATACCGTGATTACGCCCAAAGATGGCTACTAGACCTAGGCACAACCCGGCAAAAAAGTAACGTCTGTTTGTTGGATTTTGGACCAGGCAAGCCAATATGCCGATTAATAGAATAGACAGCGAGATATCAAACAGTTTGTGGCGCGGAAACATCCACACCACCAACGTGATGGCCGACAGGAACATATAAAAGAGATTCTGTTTTTTTACGGCACGAGCGATCAACAATAGGCCGACGAATAACCCTATCGCCTGAAAAATTGCCACCGCGCCCCGCAAAGTCATAATGCCGTTATCGCCCCATAAACTCATGAGCGCAGCCGACCAGTAGTAACGGCCCGGGTCGTAAGCCATGAAATCACGTATAGGCACCTCACCGAGCATCACGCGCTGAGCACCAAACCAAAGGAAGCCCTCATCCGCCAGGTTGAATCCCTTGTTGCCCTGCCACATGAAAAGCGTGAAGACAACAAAGGTTGCTAAAACTAGTGCTTGAATAGGTAAGAATTTATTTTTCATTACAGTTCGTATAAATAACTGAGGATGTGGCACAAAAGATGCCAATTATTATTTTTCGGGGGGCTGCCGAAGACGCAAGTGAATCATTCGATATCGACCGCCGCATGCACTTTGGCCCCTTTGCGTCGCTTGGCGCCGTCGTATCCCGCGCGGGCACCCGATTCCGGCGTGGACTGCATCGTGCGGCTGTCCAGGATGATGGCGCTGGGCT
>JAHFRL010000108.1 GCA_023266235.1 Betaproteobacteria bacterium | reverse complement strand
AGCACGCCCGCTTCGATCCGGGCCTCCGCCGAGAACGGCGGGGTCTTGATTTCGCCATGCAGCCAAACCAGCGGCTTGTCCGCCTTGCTCATCGAAAGCAGTATATGTCATATCTGACATACATGCAAGCGCCCCGCTACTCATCCTTCCCGTAGTGAATGCGGCGATAAGGCAAGGTCACCACGCTGCGCGAGATCCGCACGTCGATCATCATCGGCCCGGGCCTGGCCACCCACTCGGCGACCGCGGCGCGCACGTCCTCGACGCTGCGCGCAAGCCTGCCTCTCCCGCCCATCGCGGTGGCGACCGCGCCGAGGTCGGGCGTCGAAATCGTCGCGAGCTCGGCCTTCATCTTGTGCACGTCGAGCTTGTAGTACTCGGAGCCCAGCGCCTGGTTGTTCATGACGACGATCAAAAGCGGCATGCCGTAGCGCACCATCGTCTCGAACTCGGCGAGGTGCATCATGATGCTGGCATCGCCGTCGACGAGCAGCCCCGGCTTGTTGCCGGCGGCCGCGACCGCGCCCATCGCGGCCGGCATCATCTGGCCGATGCAGCCGAAGAAATGGCTCGCGAGCACCACGGGACGCCGGCGGCTGAACAGAATGTTCGAGAAGCCCGCGGTCGCGCCGCTGCCCGTATACAGGCCATATTCCGCCGGCACCATCTCGTCGAGCGCGAGGCAGACCGGGCGCGGATCGGCGGTGCCCGGCTCGAGCGGGAATTGCGTGCGATCGTCGAGCGCGTTGACGAGCCGCTCCTTGACTTCGCCGGTGCGGAAGCCGGTCTGCTTGAACGATCGCTTTGCGAGCAGGCTTTCCAGCGCTTCGACGCCGGCCCGCGCATCCGTCTGCAGATAGCAATCGGCGGAGCGGCCGCCGCTCATCATCACGTGCGGCTTGGAGTCCATGTGCACGTAGCGCGCGTTGGGGTAGAGGTAGCCATGCTCTGTCGTGTAGCGGTTCAGGCTCGCGCCGACGCCGATCACGCAGTCGGCTTCTTCGAAGAGCTGCATCGCGGTGCGCGTCGCATAGGTGCCGGAAACGCCGACGTGATATTCGTCTTCGCTCAACCATGTCTTCACCATCAGTGAAGTGGCGACCAGCGCGCCGATGCGCCCGGCGAGCTTCAACACGGCATCGCCCGCGCCCGACCACTTCGCGCCGCGCCCGACGACGATCACGGGCTTCTTGCTGCCGGCGACGATGGCGGCCGCCTGCTCGAGCATGGCGGGGTCCGGCCGCACGGCGCGCGGCGGCAGCAGCGTGGAGGACGGCTTGTACGGATCATCGTCGTCGAATTCCTTCTGCTGCACGTCCATCGGCGCGCTCAGCATGATCGGGCGCGACTCGAGCTGCGCGAGATAAAACGCCTTGCGCACGGCGTCGTCCGCGCCGTCGGGCGTCGCCACGCGCACGAAACCGGTTTCGCAGCCGGCGGCGAAGCGCGCCTGGTCGAGCCGCTGGTTGTACTCGTCGTCGCTCGTCGGGTGCTCGCCGCAAAAGGCGACGAGCGGCGATTGCGCGCGGCTCGCCGTGAGCAGCGCGGTGGCGAGCTGCGACACGCCCGGACCGCAGGTTGCGGTGGCAACCCCGGGGGTGTGCGTCGAGCGTGCCCAGCCGTCGGCCATGCCGAGGCCGGCGCCCTCGTGGCGCACTTCGAGCAGCTTGACGCCGAGCTTGTCGAGCTCGTGCATCCAGTACATGTTGCCGTCGCCCATGATGCCGAAGACGTGCGATACGCCTTCCGCCTTGAACGCGCTGGCGAGCCTCTGATAAACCTTCATGCTTCTCCCCTCATTGAAATGTCACGCCTGTTTGCACTTCAACCGCGATGCTGCAAGTCTGCGCCGCGCCTCCCGGATGCGCGATCTAAGCCGCGCTCGCTTCGGCGCAGCGCGCGGCAAGCCGCTCCGAAAAGTCCGCCGTCATGCGTTTGACGACCAGGCCCGCTCCCCCCTCGACCAGCGTGGCGAGCCGGCCGGAAATTTCGACCCGCGCCTCGATCGCGACCGTCGCGCCCGGCGCTTCCGCCTGCGGCACGACCTTGTAAGTCATCTTGGCGTGAAAGCGCGTCCCGCCCTGGTTGTCCTTGCCCTTCGAGCTGACGTGTCCGGTCATCGCCGCGGCGTCAAGCTCCAGCCCGACCCTCGCGCGAAAGGTCACCTTGGCAGGGCCGAACTTGACCGTCAGCCGCGCATCGAATGATCCGTCGTCGTGCTGATCGCCCAGCGCCGCCCCGGGCACGCAATCGACCACCGCGCGCGGGTCCGCCAGCAGGTCCCACACGATCCGCGGCGCCGATGGCACGTCAATTCGCTCGTTAACCTCGATCATAAATTCCTGCGGGCTGCTCGCGACGATTTCAGCGCCGAGCATGATCATACGTTCCTTCACGTCCGGCTGCACGAGCGCTTTGCGCAGCTCGCCGTTGATGCGGTCGATCTGGGCCGCGCCGGTCCCCGCCGGCGCCGCGGTGTAACATCGCGTCTGGGTTTAACCGGCCAAGGAGGAAAACAACATGAACCACACACTAAGCATCGGTCTGGCGGTCGCAATCGGGTTGATGGTCGATACCGCGCTCGGCGCCGAGCCTGCATACCCCACCAAGCCGATCCGCATCATCGTGCAGTTCACGCCGGGGACCTCGACCGACATCCTCGCCCGCGTCGTCGCGCAGAAGATGGGCGAGGATTGGGGCCAGCAGGTGATCGTCGACAACCGGCCCGGCGCGGGCGCGGTAATCGGCACCGAGATGGGCGCCAAAGCCACGCCCGACGGCTACACGCTGACAATGGCGGTCTCCAGCGCGTTCGGCATCAACCCGACGCTGTACTCGAAGCTGCCGTACGACGCGATCAGGGATTTCGCGCCGATCGCCAACCTCGGGTTGACGCCCCAGACGCTGGTCACCAACCCGTCCGCCGCCTTCAAGACCGTCAAGGAATTCGTGGCGGCGGCGAAAGACAAGCCCGGGCAGATCAATTACGCGTCGCTCGGCAGCGGCTCGACCAGCCACCTGACGATGGAAATGTTCCGCGCCACGGCCGGCATCAAGCTGAATCACGTGCCGTTCAAGGGCAGCGCGGATGCGCACACCCAGTTGATCGGCGGCCAGATTCCCGTGATGTTCGACGCGATTCCCGCCACGCAGCCGCATATCAAGTCGGGCAAGCTGCGCGGCCTCGGCATCGGAACGCTCAAGCGCTCGCCATTCCTGCCTGATCTGCCGACCATCGCCGAGTCGGGCTATCCGGGCTTCGAGGCGGTCGGCTGGATCGGGATCGCGGCGCCGGCGAAAACGCCCGCTGCGATCCTCGACAAGCTGAACGCGGAAATGGTGAAAATCCTCAACCAGCCGGATGTCAAGGAACGCCTCAATACGCTTGCGTTCACGCCGGTCGGCGGCTCGCGCGCGGAGTTTGCCGCCTACATCAAGTCCGAGATCGCAAAGTGGGGCAAGGCGGTCAAGGAGTCCGGCGCCAAAGCCGAGTGATCGTGCCGGCGGCAGGCGTGGCCGCATACATCGCGCAAAGATTGCTAGAATCACGCCTCCAAGCCGAACACGGCACAAGGAGGCAGGCGGCGTGACCCAGGACCTCGAAAAACTCAAAGAGTGGATCGGTCAGAAGGAAACCGACACCGACTACGTGACCATTCCCGCGGTGCATCGCCTCGCCGCGACGCTCGACCGCGACGACCCCAAACCGAAAGCCGGCGACCCGCTGCCGCCCGGCTGGCATTGCATGCTGTTCCCGCGTGTGGTGCGCCAGTCGCAAATCGGGCGCGACGGGCATCCGACGCGCGGCGATTTCCTGCCGCCGGTGCCGCTGCCGCGCCGCATGAACGCCGGCCGGCGCACGTGGATGCACGAGCCGCTGCACGTCGGCGATGAAGTGCGCAAGGAAGCGACGATCAAGGAAGTCACCATCAAGCAGGGCCGCACGGGCCAGATGATGTTCGTCACCGTGAAGACCGACATGCTGAGTCCGCGGGGACTTGCGATCACGGAAGAAATGGACGTCGTCTACCGCGAAGAGCCGGCCGCGAATGCACCGCCCCCTCCGCCGCAGCCGGCGCCGGGCAATGCGAAATGGACCCAGGTCTTCACGCCCGACCCGGTGGTGCTGTTCCGCTACTCGGCGCTGACGTTCAACGGCCACCGCATCCACTACGATCATCCGTACGTGACGCAGCAAGAGGGTTATCCCGGACTGGTGCAGAACGGCGGACTGACCAACCTGCTGTTGTTCGAACTGGCGCGCGCGCATGCCGCGACGCCGGTCAAGTACATGGCGGCGCGCAATGTGCGTCCGATGTTCGCCGATCACGCGTTTACGTTGTGCGGGGAGCCGGCCGCGGACGGCAAGAGCGCGAAGTTGTGGGTGATGGATCACAGCGGCGCGCTCGCGACCGATGCCAGCGCGGAATTCCGCTGATGGCAGGCGGACCGCTCGAGGGAGTACGCGTCGTCGATCTCACTTCGGTGGTGGTCGGCCCGCTCGCAACCCAGATCCTCGCCGATCACGGCGCCGAGGTGATCAAGGTCGAGAGCAAAAGCGGTGATCTGGTCCGCACCATGAACGGCAAGTCGGTCACGCCCGGCATGGGCGCGAAGTTTCTGCATCTCAACCGCAACAAGCGCTCGATCGTGCTCGATCTCAAGCAGCCCGCCGGACACGCGGCGCTGCTGAAGCTCGCCGCCCGCGCCGACGTGCTGATGTGGAACGTGCGTCCGGCGACAATGGCGCGCCTGAAGCTGTCCTACGACGACGTGCGCGCGGTCAATCCGACAATAATCTATTGCGGCATGTTCGGCTTCGGGCAGGACGGCCGCTACCGCGACAAGCCGGCCTACGACAGCATCATCCAGGGCGCGGGCGGCATGGCGGCACTGCACCATCGCGCAACCGGCGAGCCGCGCTACGTGCCAATGGTGGTGGCCGACAAAGCGGTTGGTCTGATCGCGGCGCAAATGATCACGATGGCGCTCTACCGCCGCGCCCGGACCGGCGAGGGTTGCGCGATCGAGATCCCGATGTTCGAGAACCTGGTCAAGTTCGTGCTCGAGGAGCACATGTATCTCAAGACGTTCGAACCGCCGCTCGGCGAGACAGGCGACCCGCGACTGCTCGACCCCCTGGCGAAACCGATCCCGACCCGGGACGGCTGGATCTGCATTGCCGCCAACACCAACGAGCAGGCGTTCGCGTTCTTCGACGCGGTCGGCCGGCCGGAACTCAAGACCGATCCGCGGTTCTGCAGCGTGCCGGCGCGCTTCGCCAATGTGGGAGATTACTTCCAGGTCCGCGTCGATATGCTGAAAACGAAAACCACCGCCGAGTGGCTCGAAATTCTGGAGCGCAGCGACGTGCCTGCGATGCCGTACCACACGCTCGATGCCCTGCTCGAGGACTTGCACCTCGGCGACGTCCGGTTCTTCGAGTTCAAAGACCACCCGACCGAGGGCAGGATCCGCAACATGCGCCTGCCGAACCAGTGGTCGTGCGGCACCCGCCGCGAATGGAGCCCGGCGCCCAAGCTTGGCCAGCAATCGGTCGAAATCCTGCGTGAAGCGGGTTATACCGAAGCCGAGGTGGAGCAGTTGATCGCCGCCGGCGCCACGGTTGACGGACGACTGAGCAAAAAGTGAGAGGCGAGGCGTGAGGTGTGAGGCGAAAAAAGCACTGGCCGTTGCCAAACTGTTTGCACTCTTGCTGGCTTGCTGCGCCGGCATCGCGGCGGCGCAAGGTTATCCCGCCAAACCAGTGCGGTTCATCGCGCCGTTCCCGCCGGGCGGCAGCACCGATTTCCTGGCGCGCCTCGTGGCGCAGAAACTGACTGATGCCTGGGGCCAGCAGGTCGTCGTCGAAAACCGCGGCGGCGCCGGCGGCACGATCGGGGTGGAGCTCGCGGCGAAATCGCCGCCCGACGGCTACACTATCGTGATGGGCCACATCGGCACGTTCGGCGCGAACCCGACGCTGTATCCGAAACTCCCGTACGACGCGATCAGGGATTTCGCGCCGATCACGCTGCTCGCGATGGTCCCGAACGGGATGGTCGTGCATCCCTCGCTGCCGGTACGCTCGGTCAGGGAATTCCTCGCGATGGCGCGCGCGAGGCCCAAGCAGTTACTGTATGGTTCCGGCGGCAGCGGCAGCGCCACGCATCTTGCCGTCGTTTACCTCGAGTTGCTCGCCAAAATCGACCTCGTGCACGTCCCGTACAAGGGCGCCGGGCCGTCGATCATCGATTTGATCGCCGGCCAGACCTCGATGACGATCACCGGCATGCCGGCGCTGATGCCGCACATCAAGTCGGGCAGGCTGCGGCCGATCGGCGTGGGAACGGCCAAACGCCTCGCCGTCATGCCCGACGTGCCGACCATCGCGGAATCCGGCGTGCCGGGCTATGAAGCGACGCAGTGGTACGGCATCCTGGCGCCGGCCGCCACGCCGCGCGACATCGTCGCCAGGCTGAACGCGGATATCGTCAAAGTGCTGCAACGGCCCGACGTGCGGGAACGTCTGGCCAGCGACGGCGCGCAACCAGTCGGCAATACGCCCGAAGAATTCGGCGCGCACATCAAGGCCGAGATCGCGCGCTGGGCGCCGGTGGTCAAAGCCTCCGGCGCGCGGCCGGAATGAAACTACCGTGAGGAGTGAGAAGCGATGAGTGCAGAACCGAGGACCCGTCTGATTGCGAGCGCTGTCGGCGCCCTGCTTGCGTGCCTTGCTACAACCGGCATTGCGCAACCGGCCCCGAAGGCCTACGAGCCGCAGCCGTACCAGGAAGGCAAGGACGTGATCTGGCTGCCGACGCCGCAGGAGCTGGTGGACAAGATGCTGCAGATGGCGCAGGTCGGGCCGAAGGATTTCGTGATCGACCTCGGCTCGGGCGATGGGCGCACGGTGATCACCGCCGCCAAAAAATTCGGTGCGCGTGCGATGGGCATCGAATACAACCCCGAGATGGTCGAATACAGCACCCGTGCCGCGCAAAAAGCAGGCGTCGCCGGCAAAGTCAGATTCATCAAGGCCGACCTATTCGAGACCGATTTCAGCGCAGCGACCGTGGTGACCATGTACCTGCTCTCCACGCTTAATCTCAAGCTGCGTCCGGTGATTCTCGATCTCAAACCCGGCACCCGCGTGGTGTCGCATGCGTTCGACATGGGCGAGTGGAAACCCGACCGCACCGAAACGGTCGAAGGCAAAACCGCTTATCTGTGGATCGTGCCGGCCAGGGTCGCGGGCGCGTGGCAGCTGCCGCAGGGCGAGCTCACGCTGAAACAGAACTTTCAGGCGGTGGAAGGCACGCTCCGGCTCGGCGAGCGCATCACGCCGATCGCGCATGGCAGGCTGCGCGGCGATCAATTGAATTTCAGCGCCGGCGGCACGGAATACAGCGGCAAAGTCGGCGGCAATTCGATCGAGGGCAGCGTCAAATCGGGCGGCAACCAGTCGAAGTGGAGCGCAACCCGGCGCGCCGACAGCCCGGCACCGGCACCCAAGTACTAGCGGCGGCGCATAACCGCCGCTTCCCAATTTCATCACTTATTAACCGGAAGATATCAATGTCCATATCACGTTTCGTGCGTCAATTACTGTTAGCGCTGTCGTTGTCGGTTTTTGCCGCCGGCTTTCTGGCGCAGGCCGCGCAGAAGGAATTCGAGCCGCAGGTCGGCCAGGAGGGCAAGGACGTAGTCTGGGTGCCGACGCCGCAGGCGCTGGTCGACAAAATGCTCGACATGGCGAAGGTCACCGCCAAAGACTACGTAATCGACCTCGGCTCGGGCGACGGTCGCACCGTGATCACCGCGGCCAAGCGCGGCGCGCGCGCTCTCGGCATCGAATACAACCCCGACATGGTCGCGGTATCGAAACGCAACGCGGCCAGGGAAGGCCTCGGCGCCAACGCGAGCTTCATGAAAGCCGACCTGTTCGAAAGCGATTTCTCGCAGGCCACCGTGATCACCATGTTCCTGCTGCCGGACATCAACCTCAAGCTGCGCCCGAAAATCCTCGATCTCAGGCCCGGCACGCGCATCGTGTCGAATACGTTCACGATGGGAGAATGGGCGTCCGACGAAACCGCCACGGTGGGGGAGAAAGACGGCTGCAGCAATTACTGCACGGCTTATCTGTGGATCGTGCCGGCGAAAGTCGAAGGCGCGTGGCAGCTGCCGCAGGGCGAGCTCACGCTCAGGCAGAGCTTCCAGATGGTCACGGGCAGCCTCAAGTCCGGCGGCAACAGCACCCCGATTGCGAACGGCAGGCTGCGCGGCGATCGGTTGAGCTTCCGTGCCGGCGGCGCCGAATACACCGGACGCGCCAGCGGCGGCCGCATCGAGGGCAGCGTCAAATCCGGCGCCAATGCGACGAACTGGAGCGCCATCCTGCGCGCCGGCAATCCGGTATCATCGCCCAGGTAGCCGGGGCGCCGGCAAGTCACGCCCGCGGTTGCGTTAAACAACACACGGAGAACAAGCATGATTGCATCGCACGTTTTGCGGCGGTCGCTGTTGACGCTGCTGCTGTCGGCGTTTGCCGCCGGCGTTTTGGCGCAGGCGCAGCCCTCGAAAAAGGACTTCGAGCCGCAGGTCGGCCAGGAAGGCAAGGACGTGATCTGGGTGCCGACGCCGCAGGGGCTGGTCGACCGGATGCTCGACATGGCGAAGGTCACGCCGAACGATTACGTGATCGATCTCGGTTCGGGCGACGGCCGCACCGTGATTACCGCGGCCAAGCGCGGCGCGCGCGCGCTCGGCATCGAATACAACCCGGACATGGTCGAGCTGTCGAAGCGCAACGCCGAGAAAGAGGGCGTCGCCGGCAAGGCCAGCTTCGTGAAAGCCGACATTTTCGAAAGCGATTTCTCGCAGGCCACCGTGATCACCATGTACCTGCTGCCGCAGCTCAACGTGAAGCTGCGCCCGAAGATACTCGACCTCAAGCCCGGCACGCGCATCGTGTCGCACGCGTTCACGATGGAGGAGTGGACCGCCGATCAAACCGACTCGTTCGACGGCCGCACCGCCTATTTATGGATCGTGCCGGCCAAGGTCGAAGGCACCTGGCAGCTCGCGCAGGGCGAGCTCCTGCTCGCGCAGAATTTCCAGATGCTCGTCGGCACGCTCAAGTCCGGCGGCAACACGGTGATGATCGCGAACGGCAGGCTGCGCGGCGATCAATTGAGCTTCAGCGCCGGCGGCGCCGACTATACCGGCCGCGTCAACGGCAACACGATCGAGGGCACGGTCACAGGCGCGAGCTCGGGCAGCTGGAGCGCGACCCGCGCCGGCGCCAAGCCGGCTGCGGCCCCGCCGAAGTAATGAGATAACGGAGCGAGCCATGGCAAACCGGCAACACGCGGTCATCGTCGGCGGCGGCATCATGGGCGGCGACATCGCGATCATCTTCGCCGCCGGCGGCTGGAACGTGCACGTGATGAGCCCGTCGGCGAAAACGCGCGACGCGCTGCCGGCGCGCGTCGCCACAGGCCTGAACAAGCTCGGCGCCGCTGCCGCCAACGCGGCGCTCGTCAAGACTTATGCAAGCCTCGACGCGATTCCATGGCAGCAGGCCGGCCTCGTGGTCGAGGCCGCGACCGAAGATCTCGAACTTAAGAAAAAACTGTTCACGCAACTCGAAGCGCTCGCGCGCCCCGACATTCCGCTCGCGAGCAACACCTCGACTTTTCCGATCGGCGCAATCGGCAAGCACCTGAAGACCCGTTCGCGCGTCGTCGGCCTCCACTATTTCATGCCGGCGCACCTGGTGCCGCTGGTCGAGATCATTCAGGCCGATTTCACGGACAAGAAAATCGCCGACTGGCTTGAGCAAAATCAGAAAGACCTCGGCAAGGCGCCGGTTCGCGTCAACAAGGACATCCCCGGCTTCATCGGCAACCGGCTGCAGCACGCGATGATGCGCGAAGCGCTGTATCTGATCGCCGAGGGCGCGGTGTCGCCCGAAGGCGTCGATACCGCGGTGCGCTACGGCTTTGGCTTCCGTTTCATTGCGTGCGGGCCGATGTTACAGAAAGAGATGTCGGGCTGGGATACCAACCTCTACGCCGGGACTTCGCTCTATCCAAGCCTGCACAACGAGCTGGCGCCGCCGCAGTTCCTCAAGGACATGGTCGGCAAAGGCCATATCGGCATGAAAGCCAGGCGCGGGTTGTGGGAGTGGACCGACGACAGCGTGGCGAAGGAAAAGGCGCGCATCGAAAAAGCGCTGCAGGCGGCGTTCGAGATCCTGAAAGCCGATGTGGCCGGCTCGAAGAAGCCGTGAGGAGTGGGGCGTGAGGAGTGAGGCGAGAAAAACACCGCCCGTTGGCGGACTCTTTACGCTCGTGCTCGCGGCGTGTTGCGTAAGCGGCGCAAACGCGCAGACTTATCCGAACAAGCCGATCCGCATGGTGGTGCCGTTTCCGCCCGGCGGCGGCATCGACACCGTCGCGCGCATCATCTCGCCCAGGCTCGGCGACAGCCTCGGCCAGCCGATCGTGATCGACAACCGTTCCGGCGGCGCCGGCGGCACCGTCGGCACCGAGTTCGTGGCGAAAGCGGCCGCGGACGGTTACACCCTGCTTGCCACGTTCGCGAGTCACGCGATGAACGCGGCGCTCTACACCCGGCTCGGTTTCGATACTCTCAACGACTTCGCGCCCATCACGCTGATCGCGACCGTACCCAACATCCTCGTCGTGAATCCGTCGCTGCCGGTGAAGACGGTGAAAGAGCTGATCGCCCTGGCTAAAAAGCGTCCGGGCGAAATTCTCTACGCCTCGGTCGGCAGCGGCACGCCGGCGCACCTGTCGGCGGAGCTGTTCAACAGCATGGCGGGGATCCGGATGACGCACGTCGCGTACAAGGGCGCGGCGCCGTCGATGGTCGCGCTGATCAGCGGCGAAACCCAGCTTACCTTCACCACCGTGCTGGTCGCGCTGCCGCACGTGCAGTCCGGCAGGCTGCGCGCGATCGCGGTCGCCTCCCTCAAGCGCTCCGCGGTGATGACGGACGTGCCGACGATCGACGAATCGGGATTGCGCGGCTATGCATCCACCGCGTGGTACGGCTTGCTCGCGCCGGCGAAAACGCCCGCCCCGATCGTGGGTCAACTTAACCGCGAGACGATCAAGGTGTTGCAGGCGCCGGAAACCCGCGCGAGCTTCCTCAAGCTTGGCGCGGAGCCGGTCGGCAACACGCCGGACCAGTTCGCCGGGATCATCAAGGCCGAAATCGAAAAATGGCGCAAAGTGGTGCAGGCGACCGGCGCCAAAGCGGACTAGGGAAGCTCTGAATAAAGAAGGCGCTTAATCAGAGCTTCCCTGAGTGTCGATCTCCATTTCGAGCAGCGCATAGGAGAGGCTCTTGCCGTGCGCGTCCATCGCGAGCGAGGTCGTGACGCCACCGGCGAGCGCTTGCTCGCACACGAACTGCAGCGCGCCGACGTTCGGCACTTCATGGCGCGTGACCTTGCCCTTGATTACGTGGCCAAGATGACGCTTGACCGAGTCAGCGGTCACCATTCTGCACAGCAGCGGATAGTCCGTGTCGCGATAAGCAATCAGCGACAGGATCGAGGTGTTGCCCTTGTCGCCAGCGCGGCAGTGCGCGAGCTCATACAGTTTCTTTTTCACGCCGCCACTCGCGCACCGTCACTTCGGTCTTGATTTTCTCGCGCGCGATCAGGCCCGAGATGATGCCGACCTGCTCATGCACGTACTTGCGCGCGCCGCCGCCGCCGCCCGGACCGTTGGTCCACAGCGCTTCGACTTCTTCACCGACCAGCGCTGCTTGCTCCCGCGTCGCCGCGCGCGCGGCGACGCGCAGCCGCACTTCATACGGATGCTCGCCGGCAAAATATGATTTGCCATGCAGCGAAGTGCTGCCGATGTAATCCACCCTGATCTCGCTAAAAGCGCCTTGCAGCCGTTCGCGCACGACCTCACCGGCGAGCTGCGCGCGGTTCAGCGCGTTGCTTCCCGCATAACCGATCTCGCCTTCCCCGACGTAGCCGGCGTGATAACCGATGCTGACTTTGAGCGTCGGCGAACGCGGCCTGCCGGTCGCCCCTGAAAACGCGACGCGATTCGCTCCCGCGTCCGTGACGCGCATGGTGGTGAAATCAGCGGTGATATCGGGCGTGACGTAGGCGCGCGGGTCGGTCACTTCGTAGAGCAGCTGTTCCTTTGCCGTCATCAGGTTGATCACGCCGCCGGTGCCCGCCGCCTTGCCGATGACGCAATTGCCGTCGCCGTCGATATCGGCGTACGGGAAACCGATATGCGCAAAATCGGGCACGTCCTTCTTGCCGGGATCGGCATAGTAACCGCCGGTGATCTGGCCCGCGCACTCGAGCAGGTGCCCCATCACCGTGCCGCGCGCCATGCGGTCGAGATCGTCGGGGTCCCAGCCGTATTCGTAAACCGCCGGCGCGAGGAACAGCGAGGGGTCGGCGACGCGGCCGGTGACCACCACGTCGGCGCCGGTCGCGAGCGCCGGCAGCAAGGCGTCGGCGCCGAGATAGGCGTTGGCCGATACCAGCCATTTATACGCCGCCAGCGGCTCGCCGGTCTCGAGCACGCGGTCGCCGGGCTTCATCAGTTTCAGCACGTCGTCACCGGTCACGGCGGCGACTTTGATGTCGAGCTTGCGGCGCCTCGCGATCTCGACGATCAGATCGGCGGCCGCGACCGGGTTGGCCGCACCCATGTTGGTGATCAGGCGCACGCGTTTTTTCCTGAGCACCGGCAGCAGGAGCTCCATGCGCCGCGCGAGCAGCACGTCATAGCCTTCGGCGGGCTCCTTCAGTTTGCGCAGTTGCGCGAGCGCGATGGTGCGCTCGGCGAGACACTCGAGACCCAGGTACTGCAGCCCGCCGCGCTCGGCGAGGATCACCGCGGGTTCGAGGCGGTCGCCGGCAAAACCGGCGCCCGAGCCGATGCGCAGCGTGCCGTTTTTTTTGCGCGGCATCAATTGCCAGGCAGGTTATGGATTTCGGGGAAGAACATGTCCTTCCACGAACCCGGCTTGTCCTTGATCGAGCCGATCTTGGCCATGAACTCGGCGGTCTTGAATACTTTTTCCGGCGTCAGCGTGAACGCGTAATCGGGGTTTGAAATCGCCGCATGAACTTCATCGAGCGTCGACTTCCTGTCGTTCGCCCATTCGAGATAACGCTGCGCCGCCGCTTTCTTGTCGCGGTTGACCGCATCCACCGCTTCCTTGAGCGCGGCAAAGAACGCGTTGTACGTCTTCGGATTCGCCTCGCGGAATTTCATCGTGGTCACGATCACAAGCGCGGTGGCGCGCCCGCCGAGAATTTCATACGAGGTCGTCAGCGTGCGCACGCCGGGAATTTTCATTTCCTGCTCGTGAAACGGCGAAGTCGTGAAATGCGCATCGACGCCGCCGGTGTTCGACATCAGCGCCGCCATGCCGTCGGGATGCGACAGCGTGACGGTGAACGAATCAAGCTTGTAATGATTGCCTTCACCGAATGCTTTTTCGGCCGCCATCTGCAGCATGATCGCCTGCGTCGACACCTTGACCGCCGGCACCGCGATCTTGTCCTTATCGGTGAAATCCCTGACCGATTTCACGCTGGGATTGCGCACGTTCAGATACAGCGGATAGGTGGTCAGCGCCGACACGCCCATCACGCCGATGTTGCCCTTGGTCTTGCCCCACAGCGTGATCAGCGACGGCGCGCCGACCGAGCTGAAATGCAGCGAGCCCGACAGCAGTGCGTCGTTCATCGCGGCGGGACCGGCAAGCTTGGCCCAGTTCACCTTGATATCGCCGAGCCCCAGCGCCCTGGCGTGCTTTTCGATCAGCCGGTTGTGCTCCATCCACATCAGCGGCAGAAAGCTCACGCCATACTGCTGCGCCACGCTGACTTCGCTCACTTCGGCATGCACGCGGGTAGTTACGGCGGCGAGCAGCGCGAAGGCCGCAACAAGCGACAGCAGACGATGACGGGCTTGCATGTTTTCCTCCTGTGGGCTGGCGGCCTTCATTATGCCACTTTCACCCGATTCCTCCGGGCAAACCTCCGCGCTTCATCGCATCGGGTCAAGCGGCTGATCCGCACCGCGCGGAAATGCAATGCCGGTCGCGGCGGCCTCCTGCTCGAGCGCTGCGACGACATCCGGCGTCAGCGGCAGGCCGCTTTTGCTGCGCCTGGCGTAAGTGCGCGCCTCGGGCTCGCCCGGCATCAGGATCTCCTCGAAACCCTCCGCTTTCGGGCACGCCTTCGCACGCGCGGCGAGCGCATCCATGCGCGCCGCATATTCGGCTTTGGACATGAACAGGTCGGGCTTGAGCGCGAGGAAAAAATGGCCGACGTTCTGCGGCGCCGAGAAATCGAAATACAGACTGCGCACTTCACCGCCGAAATTCGCGCCTGAAATCACGCCGCACAATATCTCCATCAATAAGCCGAGCGCCGAACCTTTCACGCCGCCGAACGGCAACAGCACGCCTTCGAACGCTTTCTGGGCATCGGTGGTCGGCCGGCCTTCATGGTCCAGCGCAAGCCCCGGCGCAATGGGTTCGCCGCGCTGCGCGGCAAGCCGGATCTTGCCGCGCGCGATCACCGTCATCGCCATGTCGAGCACGAACGGCTCGCTCTTGCCGGCCGGCGCGCCGGCGGCGAACGGGCTCGCGCCGAGAAACACATTGCGCCCGCCCCACACCGGCATTGCCGGCGACGAGTTGGTCAGCGCCAGGCTGATGAAGCCGGCGTCGATTGCCTGCTTCACATAAAGCGCCGCCATGCCGTAATGCGTGCTGCGGCGGGCGACCACCAGGCCGACGCCCAGATCGCGCGCCAGCGCAATCGCCTCGTCCATCGCGCGCTTGCCGACAATGAATCCCATGCCGTCGTCACCGTCGATCAGCGCCGCCACCGGCGTCGCCCGCTCGATTCTGAGCGCCGGACGCGGGTTGACCACCTTGCGCCGCAGCTTCTCGAGATAAATCGGAACGCGCGCGACGCCGTGCGAATCGAGGCCGCGCAGGTTTGCGGTGACCAACCCATTGGCAACCAGCGCCGCGTCGTCCGGCGGCAGGCCCTGGGTGGCGAGCGCCGCTGCGGCAAAACCCCGCAATGCGTCGGCCGTGAAGTAAACGGGTTGCGACGACATGACATGTTCTCCACGCGGATGCAAAGCGCTCATTATGCCGGCTTGCGGAAAACGTTGGCCTGGGTGCGTTATCGAATCTTTACACCAGCGCCGCCGCGGGTTAGTTTCGTGGTT
Source organism: Betaproteobacteria bacterium (assembly GCA_023266235.1). Classification (GTDB taxonomy): domain Bacteria; phylum Pseudomonadota; class Gammaproteobacteria; order Burkholderiales; family SG8-41; genus PALSA-1004. The sequence continues at coordinate 2,041 of JAHFRL010000108.1, read as the reverse complement.
CGACGACCGACGGAACCCGCGGGAGTATTTCGATGAAACGCATTCTGATTACCGGCGCCGGCGGCGGGATCGGCCGCGCGCTGCGCGCCGGCCTCCATGGCCGCTACCCTTTGTTGCGCTTGCTCGACGTCACGCCGCAGGAAGCGGCACGTGCCGGCGAAGAATTGCTGAGTGCCGACATCACCGGCCTCGGCGCCATGCGCGCGGCGCTCGAGGATGTCGACTGCGTCGTGCATCTCGCCGGGGTGCCGCGCGAAAACACGTGGGAGGCGATCCTGCCGAATAACATCGTCGGCACCTACAACGTGTTCGAGGCGGCGCGGCTGCAGCGCGTCAAGCGCGTGATTTTCGCAAGCTCGAATCATGCGGTCGGCTATCACCGGGCATCCCGAAAAATTGACACTGACGTGCTGCCACGCCCTGACAGCCGCTATGGCGTGAGCAAAGTATTCGGCGAAGCGCTCGGGCGCATGTACGCCGACAAGTACGGCTTGAACGTTGCCTGCCTGCGCATCGGCTCGTTCCGCGAAAAACCGCAGGACGCGCGCCAGTTGAGCACCTGGATCAGCCCGCGTGACACGGTGCAGCTGGTGCGCCGCTGCATCGACGCGCCCGCCTATCACTACCTGATCGTGTACGGCGTGTCGGCCAACACGCGCAGCCGCTGGATCAATCCGAACGCGGATTTTCTCGGCTACCAGCCGCAGGACAACGCCGAGGATTTCGCCGCGGTGCTGGTGGGCAAAACGGCGCCCGCAGGAGATCCCGCGACCGAGTTTCACGGCGGACCGTTCTGCGCGATGGAATTTACAGGCGATATTTCCAAGATCGATTGATTGCCGCGGAGGGGCCATTGAAGTTCGCGAAGTTATTCGCTTTGCCCCGTACAGCAGGCTGCTGCCGTGGTGATAGATTGCAAGCACGCCGGGGGAAAGTCCCCCGCTACCAGTAGTGGTGGCGCAGCCATCATCCGACTACCTGCGGTTGGGGCGCAGGCTTTGCCCTCGCGCAACGGCGGCCCACTCGTCGCGTGTACACCCGATTGCGCGTGGCACGTTACTGTAGTTAATTACAGTAGTGTGGCCGACGGTCCCCCGGACCGGGAAAAAGCATGGGCTGCGCGTGCTGCAAGATCATCAAGCGCGAGATTCCGGCCAGCCTGGCTCACCTGAACGCGCGCCCTCATCGGGTGTGGGCGGCTCCCGGCTGACTGGTTGTCGACGCGAAAACCAAACGGGAATAACCACAGGAGACCATCATGGAAAAGCAAGCCGCAGTAACCATCATCCAGCAACTGGCGAATGGCATTGACCCGCATACCGGCGAAGTCTTCCGCGCCGACAGCCCTTATCAACATCCCGATACCGTGCGGGCGCTGTTCGTCGCGTTGCGCGAACTGGCAACGCAGCCCGCGCCCAAACCGCGCACCGGTGCGAACGAAAATGCGCCGCAAAACGCCGGCAAGCCGTGGTCGGGCGACGAAGACCAGGCGCTGGTCAGCGCTTTCGATGCGGGCAAGCAGATTCCCGAGCTTGCCGCCCAGCACCAGCGCTCGCGCTTCGCAATCGAGGCGCGGCTCGCCAAGCTCGGCAAGATCGCGCCACCTGCCAACATGCGCGGGGTCAAGGCCGCATCCGGCACGGCACCGTACGCGGCTCGACACTGACCACTGACCAGCCGGACCGCTACAAGCACACCCCCTTCCCCCGCTCAGGGGGAAGAGCGGGCCTAGCCATCGGTTAATTCACGTGGTAGTTTGGTGGCCAGGGACGGAATTGCCCCTGCTGGATTTTGCCTCGCCGCGCGAGGCGAAATCTTGGTGGCCAGGGACGGAATTGAACCGCCGACACAAGGATTTTCAGGCAGCCGCGACCGCCGAGGCAATCAAGCAGTTACGCTGCTCGCATTCTACTAAAGACAGAAATCCACGCACTGGGAACCCGCGCCAATCCTAAGCCCTCGCACGAGTTGTAGAAGACGACCGCCCTTCCCTTCCCCGCCGGCGCCGCTCACTATTTTCGGCGATGGTGACGTCGGCATC
>JAHFRL010000107.1 GCA_023266235.1 Betaproteobacteria bacterium | reverse complement strand
GGACCTTTACGTCGTTCGGAATGTCGTGAGCTTCAGCGCGGAACGGCAGCGCGAAAATCAACGCCGTCATCAACGAAGTGGCGATGCGTCGCGCGACAGCGCGAGGTTCATTGCCCAGCATGAAGTTGCTTTTCCCGAGGCTCACTGCGGATCGAGTCGGCGACAGCTTAACAGACGGGCCACTGACAGGCGAAAACGGGTGCGCGTATAATGCCGGGAAAATACCGGGGGCATCCGGAGCCGAGGAGTTCAGCCAGTGGCGCGCGCACCGCACGCCGGGCCCCGCAGCACACAACCGCATGGGGGACAACATGAAGAGCATCCTGCGCAAGCGTAACTTCTATATTGGCGCGGCGTTTCTGGTGTCGATCGCCGCGCTCGGCATCGGGCAGGCCGTGCTGGACAACAGGGCGGACGCGCAGGGGCGCACGGTCCAGGCGCCGATGTTCGAGGTGGATCCGCTGTGGCCCAAGCCGCTGCCGAACCACTGGCTGCTCGGCATGACGATCGGCGTGTGGGTCGACGACGAGGACCACGTCTGGATCATCCATCGCGGCGCCGCGACGCTACACGCCAACGAGCGGGCGCTCGACTTGAAGGTCGGCGAGTGCTGCACCGCGGCCCCGCCGGTGCTCGAGTTCGATCAGGCGGGCAACCTGCTGCGGCATTGGGGCGGCCCGGCGCAGGGCTACGAATGGCCGGAGTCGAACCACGGCATCCACGTCGATTACAAGGGCAACGTGTGGATCGGCGGCAACGGCGCGAAAGACGCGCACATCCTGAAGTTCACCAAGGACGGCAAGTTCCTGCTGCAGGTTGGCAACTACGGCAAGAACGCCGGCAGCAACAATCTCGAGAACTTCGGGCGCGTGGCGAAGATCTGGGTCGATCCGAAAACCAACGAAGCGTACGTCGCCGACGGCTACCTCAACAAGCGCGTGGCGGTGCTCGACGCCGACACCGGCAAGATGAAGCGCTACTGGGGCGCCTACGGCAACAAGCCGGACGACGCCGACCTCGGCAAGTACGACCCGAAGGCGCCGCCGCCGAAGCAGTTCCGCAATCCCGTGCACTGCGTCGAGCGCACCAACGATGGTCTGGTTTATGTCTGCGACCGCCAGGCCGACCGCGTGCAGGTGTTCCGCCCGGACGGCACGTTCGTGAAGGAAGCGTTCTACGCGAAAGACACGCTCGGCTCGGGATCGACGTGGGACATCGCGTTCTCGAAGGATCCGCAGCAGCGCTACATTTTCCTGGCGGACGGCACGAACGAAAAGGTGCGCATCATCCTGCGCGACACGCTTGAGGAGATCACCAATTTCGGCGACGGCGGACGCCAGCCCGGCCAGTTCTACGGCGTGCACAGCATCGCGACCGATTCGAAGGGCAACCTCTACACGACCGAGACCTACGAAGGCAAGCGCCTGCAGAAGTTCGTCTACAAGGGTGTCGGCACGGTCGCCGCAGGAGAGCAGGGCGCGTTATGGCCGCGCTCGAGGTAACGGCGGAGGGAGGTGGTCGTGATGTCGCATGCGCGCCGAATCGGATACACGCTCGCGGCGGCTGTCGTTGCGATGGCCCCGCTGTTTGGAGCCGAAGCGCAGGCTCAACCCAATCCTTTTCGCGCCGTTGAGGGGTGGGCGAAGCTTCCCGCCGGGCGGACATGGGGCTCGACGAGCGCGGTCGACGTCGACCGCAACGGCCACATCTGGACCGCCGAGCGGTGCGGTGCGAACACCTGCGCCGGCTCGAACCTCGCGCCCGTCGTCGAGCTCGATCCGTCGGGCAGGCCGCTGAGGAGCTTCGGTGCCGGGATGTTCGTGTTTCCGCACGGCTTCCACGTCGACCGCGACGGCAACGTGTGGGTGACCGACGCGCAAGGAAAAGATGGCAAGGGCCACACGGTCGTCAAGTTCAGCCGCGAGGGCAAGGTCCTCTTGACGCTCGGCAAGCCGGGGGTTGCAGGCGACGGCCCGGACACCTTCAATCGGCCGTCCGATGTGGTGACCGCGCCGAACGGCGACATTTTCGTCGCGGACGGGCACGGCGGAAATTCGAATGCGCGCATCGTGAAGTTCTCGAAGGACGGGAAGTTCATCAAGACGTGGGGCAGGAAAGGCTCGCGCCCCGGCGAGTTCGACACGCCGCACGCGGTCGCGATGGACTCCGCGGGGCGGCTCTTCGTCGGCGACCGCGGCAACAACCGCATCCAGATCTTCGACCAGGACGGCAAATTCCTCGAGGAGTGGGCGCAATTCAGCCGGCCGAGCGGGATTTTCATCGACGGCAACGATTTCATCTACGTGGCTGACTCGGAGTCGAACGCGAAGCGCAACCCGGGCTGGAAGCGCGGCATCCGGATCGGCAGCGCCAAGGACGGCCTGGTCACGGCTTTCATTCCGGACCCCGAACCGGAACCGGACAAAGCCGGCACCAGCGCGGCGGAAGGCGTGGCGGCGGATGCGCTGGGCAACGTATACGGGGCGGAAGTCGGCCCCAAGATGCTGCGCAAGTACGTCAGGAAGTAACCGTCATTCGGCCTTGATGCCGGCCGCTTTGATCACCTTGCCCCACTTGGCGATTTCGGCCTTGATGAATTCGCCGAACTGCTCGGGCGTGTTGCCCACCGGCTCGGCGCCCTCGTTGAGCAATCGGTCTTTGACTTCCGGCAGTTTGAGGATCGCGACGATCTCGTCGTGCAGCTTCATCACGATAGCCCGCGGTGTCGCTTTCGGCGCGAGCACCCCGTACCACGTGCTTGCTTCGTAGCCGCGCACGCCGGATTCCGCCATCGTCGGAATTTCCGCCAGCGCGGGCGAGCGGTGCGCGCCTGTGACCGCGAGCGCGCGCACCTTGCCCGACTTGATGGGCGGGGTCGCGGAGATGACGCTCGCAAAAGTCATCGCGACCTGTCCGCTCATCACATCGATCAACGCCGGCGCGATGCCCTTGTACGGCACGTGCACGATATCGACGCCCGCGAGCAGCTTGAAGAGCTCTCCCGACAAGTGCCCGCCGGAACCGTTGCCGGCCGAGGCAAAGGAGAGTTGTCCCGGTTTGGCTTTCGCCATCTGGATCAGCTCGGCTGGCGATTTTGCGGCAACGCTCAGATGAACCAGCAGCACCAGTTGTTGCGATGCGACCTGCGTGACCGGCGCGAAGTCGCGCACCGGATCGTACGGGAGACTGCGCGCGAGGCTCACGTTGGTTGCCATCGACGCGATCGTCGCCATGATCAGCGTATAACCATCGGGCGGCGCCTTGGCCGTGGTTTCCGCCGCGATCGCGCCGCCCGCGCCCGGGCGATTGTCAACGACCACCTGCTGTCCCCAGCGCTGGCTCAAGTGCGTGCCGACGGTGCGCGCGAGCGTGTCCACGCTGCCGCCGGGTGTGCTGGGAACGATCATCCGGATCGGCCGCAATGGATAGTCCTGCGCGGCGGACACGCTCGCGCCGGCAAGCAAGGCAATCGCAATGATTTCCCTGTAGTCACGCTTCACGCTTGTTCCCCGCTTCCGACGCGCCGGAGGTCGCGTTGAGCGGCACATTGCGTCCGCTCAAACGCGACGAGTTAAGGCGGCACGATAGCGTCCGCTCTTAACAGGGATTCTAGTGCAATGGCGGACGCCGGTGTGGCGCGCGCAACTCGTGGAGGGTAGAATCGGCATTACGAGAATTTTCCGCGCAATGCGGAAGCCGGAACAAACGAATGGACCCGCGTTTCCCCCGCCCGTTGAATCTCCACGCCTGTTCGGTCTTTGTCCGGTTGCGGACGATCAGTGAGGTCGCTCGATCGCGTGCGCGAGCGAATAACGCGAAGGACGGAGGTCAATCGTGACTGGCGGTAAATCCGGTGTGATAGTCGTGGGTTGCGGGATGGGCGGCATGGCGGCAGCGGTCGCTGCGCTCGAGCGGGGCGCGGCCGTCACGGTCCTCGAGCGCGCGCCGCAGGAGGAGCGGGGCGGCCAGACGCGCTATACCGAAGCGTATCTGCGCATGAAAAGCGAAGACGAGGTGACCGACGACTTCGAGAGCCACCTCGCGGAGAACGCGAGCGGCTATCTCGATCCCTCGCTGGTGCATCTGACTTCCGAGCCGCGCGAGAATTGGCCCGCTCTGGTCAAGGCGCTGAGCTTGAATGATCCCGAGTGGATCGCGGCGTTCGCGGCGGCGGCGGGGCCGACGGTCAAGTGGCTCAAGGGCTACGGCGTGCGCTTCGATTTTTTGCCGACGGAATTCCTGACCAAATCGCAGCCGCGTCTGTTGCCGGTCGGCGGCGGGCTTGCGCTGATCGAAGCGCTCGGTGCGGCCGCGGCAAAGAAGGGTGCGAAATTTGTCTACGAAACCGCGGCAACCGATCTGATCCGGGACGGCGGCGGTCACGTGATCGGCGTGCGCGCCGTCGGCAGCGGCTACCGCGTGCGCGAGTTCACGGGGAAGGCGGTGGTGCTCGCCAGCGGCGGCTTCGAAGGCAACGCGGAGATGCTGACGAGGTATCTCGGGCCGCGCTCGATTTTCCTGCGCCCGGTCTGCCGCGGCGGCTATTACAACAAGGGCGAAGGCATCCGGATGGCGCTCGCCATCGGCGCCGCGCCGTGCGGGGATTTCGGCAGTTATCACGCGGAGCCGATCGATCCGCGCGCGGGCATGGCGGAGCCGGCGGTGTTGATTTTTCCCTACGGCATCCTGGTGAATCAGGAAGGAAACCGCTTCACCGACGAAGCCCCGGGCACGGTGGACGCCTACTACGAGCGCGTGACGCGCCAGATCTACAACCAGACCAACGGCATGGCATACGTGATTCTCGATTCGAGGCACATGGAGATTCCGAACTACCGGCTCGGGATCAGGACCGACCAGCCGCCGATCGCAGCCGCGAGCATCGTCGAACTGGCCGCGAAGCTCGGCATCGTGCCGGAAATCCTCGCGCAGACCGTCGCCGGGTACAACAAGGCATGCTGGCCGGGAGCGTTCAAGCCGTTGGTGCTCGACGGGTTGGCGACGCACGGACTCACGCCGCGCAAATCCAATTGGGCGCATCCGCTCGACAAGGCGCCCTATCACGCGTATCCGATCATTTCATCCAACGTGTTCACTTTCGGCGGGCTGAAGGTCGACGCGCAGGCGCGCGTCCTGAACCAGGAGGGCGATCCGATCGCCGGCTTGTACGCAGCCGGCGAAATTATCGGCACGTTCTACCGCAACTACACCGGCGCGACGTCGGTGCTGAAAGGCGCCGTGTTCGGGCGCATTGCCGGCGGCGACGCCGCAGGGCTCAGGTGAGCGCGGCAGGCTGGAGCAAGGGGCGCAGCCGCGTCACCGGCAGTGCATTGCGGGAGGAATCATGCATCGAATCGCAAAATTCGCGTTGCTTGTGAGCAGCCTCGCCTGGGCAGGCCCGGCCGCGTTCGCGCAGGGTTACCCGGCCAAGCAGGTTCGCTTCGTCGTGGGGTTCCCCCCGGGCGGCGCGACCGACGTGGTGGCGCGGGCCATCAGCCAGAAGCTCGCCGAGGCGCTCGGGCAGCCGGTGGTGGTCGACAACCGCGCCGGCGCAGCGAGCAACATCGGGGCCGAGATTGTCGCGACGTCACCGAAGGACGGCCACACCATATTCATGGGCACGGTATCGCTCGCGGTCAACCCGAGTCTGTACAAGAAACTGCCGTACGACGCGTTGCGTGATCTGGCGGCGGTGAGCCAGGTGACCGACACGCCGTTCATGTTCGTGACACACCCCTCGCTGCCCGTGAAGAACGTGAAAGAATTCATCACGCTCGCCAAGGCGAAGCCGAGGCAGCTCGATTACGGCTCGGCGGGAAACGGCTCGGGCGGGCATTTGTTCACGGTGATGTTCGCCAGCATGGCCGGCGTCGATCTCGTGCACGTGCCGTACCGGGGCGCGGCGTTCGCGACCACTTCGGTGCTGAGCGGCGAGACGATCTTCATGTTCGACAACATCGTCACCACGCTGCCGCTCGCGCGCGCGGGCAAGCTGCGCGCGCTCGCCGTGACCACCATCAAGCGCTCGCGCGCGGCGGAGGACATTCCGACGATCGCCGAGTCGGGCGTGCCTGGCTACGACGCGAACGCGTGGTTCGGCGTATTCGCGCCGGCGGGCACGCCGGCGGCGGCGATCAACCGCCTGCATGCGGAAATCGCGAAGATCGTGAGGGTCCCCGAAATCCGCGACCGCTTCCTCGCGCTCGGCGCCGAGCCGGTCGGCAGCACGCCCGAGCAATTTGCGGCGTTCTACCGCAACGAAGTCGCGAAATGGGCGAAGGTGGTCAAGGCGTCCGGCGCGCAGATCGATTGAGCGGCGCGCCGCGTACCGGAAAAAGCGAAGGAAATCTGGCGATGGGAATGCGGATCTGGCATCAGAGCTTTACGGTCCTTGCCAAGTTGCCGGCTTACGCGGCCGCGCTGGGCGAGCATTTCAGGAAAGTCGCGCGCGCCGACAGTGAAGTCGTGCTGCACGGCATGCACGACAAGACTTACCAGACGAACTATCCGGGCATCGACATCCGGCACGCCTACATGCAGTATCTGCACGGCCAGCAGTTCGTGTTGGGCGGACTCGCCGCGGAAGAGCAGGGGTTCGACGCCTACGCGATCATGACACTGCCGGAACCGGCGCTGCGCGAGACGCGCAGCGTGCTCGACATCCCCGTGGTCGCTTACGGCGAGAGCTCGATGCTGACCGCGACCATGCTCGGCGAGCGCATGGGTGTCCTGATGTTCATCGAGGAAATGACGCCGCAGATCGAGGAAAACGCGCGGCGCGTGGGCCTCGCCGGCCGTTTCGGCGGCGCGCGTTACGTCGGCTTCGGCTTCAACGACGTGCTCGCGGGCTTCGGCAGCCCGGCGAGCCTGCTCGAGAAGTTTCACGCCGCGGCGCGCGCGATGATCCGCGACGGCGTGGACGTGATCATTCCCGGCGAAGCGCCGCTGTGCGTGCTGCTCGCGCGCAACGGCATCCACCGGGTCGACAGCGTGCCGGTGCTGGATGCGCTCGGCGCGACGATCAAGATGGCGGAGGCGATGGTCGATCTCAAGCGCGCGTGCGGGGTGAGCCCGGCGCGCAACGGTTATTTCACGGCCAAGCCGCCGCGCGAGCGTGTCAACGAATTGATCGCGCTCTACGGCATGGACGCCCTGCGGCCGCCATCCGGCAAGCGCTAGCCGGGCGTGGCGATGCGACTTGCGGGCAGGGTGGCGATCATCACCGGCGCGGGCGGCGGCATCGGCGGCGCGGTGGCGCGGGCGTTCGCGCTCGAAGGCGCGGATCTGTGTCTCGCCGATCTGCAGGCGGTGCCGCAGCTCGTGGCAGAGCTCACCGCGCGCGGACGCACGGTGATCGACGTGCCGACCGATGTCACCCGGGAGGCGCCGGTGAATGCGCTCGCTCGCGCCGCCGTCGACGCGCTCGGCAAAGTCGACATTCTGGTGAACGTGGCAGGCACGGTATCGTTTGGCGCGGCGGAGACGCTCACTGCCGCCGAGTGGGACCGCGTGCTCGCGGTCAATCTCAAGGGCACCTTCCTGTGCTGCCAGGCGGTGATCGGCTGCATGCGCAGGCAGAAATACGGCCGCATCGTCAACCTCGGCTCTATTCTGGCCAAGAACGGCGGCAACGCGCGGCCGTGGCTCGATCGCGCCGAACAGGGTAATGCGGCCAACGCCGCTTACGGCGCATCGAAGGCGGGCGTGCACGCGCTGACTTTGTATCTGGCGCGCGAACTCGCCGCCGACGGCATCACCGTGAATGCCGTCGCGCCGGGCCCGATCGCATCGGCGATGACGAAGGGTTTTCCGGAACGCCTGCGCAATCTGATTCCGGCGGGACGTCTCGGCACCGCGGACGAGGTCGCGCAGGCATGCCTGTTTCTCGCCTCGGAATCGGCGGGCTTTATCACCGCCGAAATCCTGGATGTCAACGGTGGCATGTGGGGCGATTAAGCTTGCTCCGGACTGACTTTTTTGCATAACAGGGACACACCAAGATGAAGCTCTGGTATCAAAGCATGTCGCGCCAGAAGGCGTGGGGCTCGTACAACAAGGTGTTGCGCAAGATCCTCGATGAGGTCAAGGACCCGGGCACCGAGATCGAGGTCCACGGCATCACCAGGATCGGCGGCATCGCGGACCAGTACCGCTACCTCGAATATCTCGAGAACGGCGAGGTGATGGAAAACGCGCAGACCGCGGTGAAGCGCGGCTTCGACGCGTTCCTGATCGGCAACATCGGCGACCCCGGCATCCGCGAGTGCCGCGAAATCGCGAACATCCCGGTGCTCGGCCTGTGCGAGACAGCGCTGCATCTCGCCTGCATGATGGGCGCCAACTTTTCGCTGGTGACGATCAACGAGAAATTCACGCCGCGCATCGTCGAGAACGTCACGCGCTACCGGCTCGAAAACCGGCTGGCGGCGGTCAACCGCATGAAGATCGACCGCATCAACGATCTCGACGCCGGCTTCACCGACAAGAACGCGCGCAAGCGGATCATCAGGCAATTCCTCAAGGCGGCCGACGCGAACGTCGAGCAGGGAGCCGAGGTGGTGATCGCGGCGGGCGGCGTGGTGATGGCGCTGCTCGCGGATTCCGGCGTGCACGCGGCGTCCAGGGGCACGCCGATTTTGAACGGCATCACGGCACTCGTGAAAATGGGCGAGATGGCGGTCAAGCTCGACCGCATCATGGGCGGCAAGTTCACGAGCAAGCGCCTGCAGTACGCGCCGCCGGCCCCGGATCAGATCGACGAGATCCGGAAATACTACGGCGACGTTTATCCGACGGTCAAAGGCAGGCGCAAATGAAATGCAGCCGGCCGCGGGCCGCCATGCCGGAACCCGCATGCTGACCTCGCGCGCCGTCCTTGCGGCCTTGCTGGCGGCGGGATGCTGCGTGACCGATGCAATTCACGTCAGTGCGGCGGCCGACGCCTATCCGGGCAAACCGATCCGGCTCATCGTGCCGTTTCCGCCCGGCGGCGGCGTGGACGGGGCCGCGCGTGTGGTCAGCCAGCGGCTCGCGGACGCGCTCGGCCAGCAGGTCGTGATCGACAATCGCGGCGGCTCGGGGGGCATCATCGCGGCCGAGATCGCCGCCAAGTCAGTGCCGGATGGCTACACGCTATTTTTTGGCGGCTCGGCGAGCCATGGCATCACGCCGCATCTTTATCGCAAGCTGCCGTACGATGCGGTCAGGGACTTCACGCCGATCATCGCGATCGGGGCCACGCCGTACATTCTCGTCGTGCATCCGTCGGTGGCGGCGACCACGGTCAGGGAGCTGGTAGCGCTCGCGCGGGCCCGGCCCGGCCAGCTCAATTATGCGTCCGCCGGCAGCGGCAGCACGCTCCACCTCACGGGCGAGATGTTCAAGCGCATGGCCGGCATCGATATCGTGCACGTTCCCTACAAAGGCGCTGCCCCCGCACTCACCGATCTGTTGAGCGGCCAGGTGCAGATGACATTCAATCCGGCGGTCGTCATTTTGCCGCACGTCAAAACGGGGCGCCTGCGCGCGCTGGCCGTCACCAGCGCCAGGCGCGCGACGCTGGCACCCGAGCTGCCGACGGTCGCCGAGGGCGGCGTTGCGGGATTCGAAGCCACCGGTTGGTACGGCCTGCTCGGGCCGCGCGGGTTGCCGCCGCACGTCGTGGCAAAACTCAACCGCGAGGTGACGTCAATACTTGCGGACAAGGGATTCGCGGAACGGTTCGCGCTGCTCGGGATCGAGCCGCTCGGCGGAACGCCGGCGGAATTTGCCGCGTACATCCGCGCGGAGCTCGCCAAATGGGGAAAAGTGGTGCGCGAGTCGGGCGCGCGGGTCGAATAGGTTTTCAGGCGGCAACAGAAAATTGATCAGCGTTGCTGAGGCGAAGCGATATGGGCGGGTCCGGGTGGCAGCGGGAAACTGATGTCGTAGTGATCGGCGCGGGGCTCGCCGGTTATTGCGCGGCGCTGGCGGCGGCAGACGCGGGCACGCGCGTGCTGTTGCTCGAAAAACAGCCTGCGGTCGGCGGCAGCTCGGTGCTCTCGGGCGGGTTTTTCGCTTTCGCCGGAACCGACCTGCAGCAGGCGGCCGGCGTCGAGGATTCCGGCGCCAGGTTGCTCGAGGACCTGAAAAGGGCCGGCGGCGGGCAGAACGACGAGCGCCTGCTCAAGGTCTACATCGACCGCCAGCAGGAGGCATACGCATGGCTGAAAAAAATCGGCATGGCGTTCAAGCCGTTGCAGCTCAGTTCGGCGCAATCCGTGCCGCGCACGCATCCGGTCGATCCGGAAGCGTTGATCAGCCGCCTGCGGGAGCTCGCGGCGCAGGCCGGCTGCGTGGACACGCTGTTGAACTCGCCCGCCGAAAGGCTGCTGCAGGATGAGCCGCGCGGGCGCGTCGTCGGCGTGCTGGCGCGCATCGAAGGCAGGCCGGAAAAGGTGCGGGCGCGGCGCGGCGTGGTGCTCGCGGCGGGCGGCTTCTCGCGCAATGAACAGATGCTCAGGGAGTTCGTGCCGCACCAGGCGAGGGGAATACGTTACGGCGGCGCCGGCAATACCGGCGACGGCATCCGCATGGCGTGGGCGCTCGGGGCCGGCTTCCGCGACATGGCCTTCATCAAAGGCACCTTTGGATTCCACCCGGATGCCGCAACGAAAGAGGGGCGGAACTGGACCAAGCTCGCGGTGTATCGAGGCGCCATTGCGGTGAACAAGCTGGGCAGGCGTTTCGTCGACGAGTCGAAATCGTACAAGTTGCTCGGCGACGCGGTGCTGCAGCAGCCGGATGCGATCGCGTACCAGATTTTCGATCAGAGCGTCATGGACAAGGCGGCCGACGGCGTGCCGCCATTCGATTTCCAAAGCGCATTGCGGCGCGGCTTGCTGTGGCAGGCCGGCACGCTCGATGAACTCGCGCGCAGACTCGGCATCGACCCGGCGCAACTTTCAGCCACCATCAACCGGTATAACGGGTTCGTGGATAATGGCAGCGACGAGGATTTCGGCCGCGACGGGCTGTCGACGCACTACGGAAAGCTGACCAGGATCGAGCGCGCTCCGTTCTACGCCTATCCTTCATCCAGCGGGCTGATCGCGACGTATTGCGGCTTGACGGTCGATGCCGGGACGCGCGTGCTCGACGTGTTCGGCGAGCCGATCGAAGGGTTGTTTGCCGCCGGCGAATTGATGGGAGGGTTTCACGGCGTCGCGTACATGACCGGGTCTTCGCTCGGGAAATGCGTGGTATTCGGGCGCATTGCGGGACAAAACGCCGCGCGTGCGGTGTGACGGCGCAGGCAATGAAGCGAAGGAAAAGGCGACATGCACTTTGGTAACAAGCGCATAGGAGTGATCTGCCGGGTTTGCCTCGCCGCGCTCGGCGCCACTGCTGCGCCGCCCGCGATGGCGCAGACCTATCCGGTGAAGCCGATCCGCTTCATCGTGCCGTTTGCGCCCGGCGGCGGCACCGACCTGATCGCGCGCACGATCGGCCAGCGGCTCACCGGCGCGCTCGGGCAACCGGTGGTGGTCGACAATCGCGCAGGAGCGGGCGGCGTGATCGGTGCCGACCTCGTCGCGAAGGCGGCACCGGACGGCTACACGCTGGTGTTGGGATCGCCCGGGCCGCTCACCATCAATCCCAATCTGCGGGCGAGCATTCCGTACAATCTCAAGGACTTTGCGCCGATCACGCTCGCGACGATCAGCCCGTTCGTGCTGGTAGTGAACGCGGCGTTTCCGGTCGCATCGGTGAAGGATCTCATCGCGCTCGCGAGGTCGAAACCTGGCGCGCTGAACTTCGGCTCGGGGGGCAATGGCTCGGTCGCGCATCTCGCGGGCGAGCAGTTCAAGGCGCTCACTGGGGTGCAGATCACGCACGTGCCGTACAAAGGCAGCAGCCAGTCGGTGGCCGACTTGCTCGGCAATCAAGTGCAAATCGTGATCGATAACTCGCCGGTGGTATTGCCGCACATCCGCTCGGGCCTGCTGAAAGCGCTCGCGGTCGGCATTAAGAGGCGCTCGATGCTGCTGCCGGACGTGCCGACGATGAGCGAGGCCGGTGTGCCGGGTTACGAAGCGAGCACGGCGTTCGGCGTGCTCGCTCCGGCGAGGGTGCCGCGCGAAATCATTGCGCGGCTCAACCGCGAGATCGTGACGATCCTGCGGGCGTTCGACGTGAAAGAACGATTCGCGGCGCTGGGAGTAGAGGCGGTCGGCAGCACGCCGGAGCAGTACGCCGAGCACTTGCGCGCGGAGCTCGCGCAATACGCGAAAGTGATCAAGGCGACCGGCATCCGGCTTGAGTAGGGTGAGGCGTGAGGGGAGAGGCGAGAGGAGAGAGGGATGAGGAGCAAACGCAAAGCAATTCTGGCGGTCGTGGCGCTCGCGGCCGTCGCCGGCGTTGGCACCGCGGCGGCACAGACGTACCCGAGCCGGCCGGTGCGTTTTATCGTGCCCTACGCCGCGGGCGGCGGCGTGGATATCGTCACGCGCACGCTCGCGCAGAAGCTGGCGGAGCTGTTCAACCAGTCGGTGGTCGTCGACAACCGGCCGGGGGCGAGCACCAACATCGGCTCCGAGGCGGTCGCCAGGGCCGCGCCGGACGGTTATACGCTGCTCATGGCGTCGCCCGCGAACGCGGTCAACGGCAGCCTCTTCGCCAAGCTGCCGTACGACACGCTGCGCGATTTCGCGCCGGTCTCATTGATCGGCTACGGTCCGTTGGTGCTGGTGGTCCATCCGTCGGTGCCGGCGCGCTCGGTCAAGGATCTGCTCGCGCTTTGCAAGTCCAGGCCGGGGCAGCTCAGCTACGCGTCGGGGGGCAACGGTTCGTCCCAGCATCTCGCCGGGGAAATGCTGAAGGTCGTGACCAAAATCGACATCATCCACGTTCCGTACAAGGGCGCGGCGCCGGCGCTGGTCGACCTGATCGGCGGGCAGACCGCGTTCATGTTCAACAACACGCTGGAGGTGCTGCCGTACGTCAAGGCGGCAAGACTGCGACCGTTGGCGGTGGCAAGCGCGCAGCGGGCGGCAGTGTTGCCCGAGGTGCCCACGTTTGCCGAGTCCGGCTTGCCGGGATTCGAGGCCACCGTCTGGTGGGGCGTCCTCGCGCCCGCGGCAACTCCCAAGGAAGTCGTAGCGAGGCTCAACGCGGAGATCGTCCGCGCGCTGCGGGCGCCGGAGGTGAAGGAGAGATTCACCGGTTTGGGCGCGGAGACCGTCGGCAGCACGCCCGGGCATTTCGGCGACTTCCTGAAGACCGAGACCGTGAAATGGGCGAAAGTAATCAAGGCATCCGGAATTCGCGCCGATTGAGCGCGGAACCGAACGTGCAATAATCTGACGCGGCCAAGGGGAAAATCGATGGAAAGCAAAGGAGCGCGGCTCAAGCGGCTCATCAACGCGCCGGAAATCCTGATCACGCCCGGCATCTACGACGGTTTCAGCGCGCGGCTGGTCGAGCGCGCCGGCTTCACGAACGCCAGCATTTCGGGCGCAGGCACCTCGGAGTCGCGGCTCGGCTGGGCCGACCGCGGCATCATGGGCTTCGAGGAGAATCTCGCCAATGCGCGGCGTATCGCGGATTGCACCAACCTGCTGCTGCAGGCGGACGCCGACACCGGTTACGGCAACGCGCTCAACGTCTATTTCGTCGTGCGCGCGTTCGAGAAGGCGGGCATGGCCGCGATCATGCTCGAAGACCAGGTGTGGCCGAAGCGCTGCGGGCACATGGCGGGCAAGGCCGTGATTCCCGCGGAAGAAATGGTGCAGAAGATCAAGGCCGCCGCGGATGCGCGTCAAGACCCCGGTTTCGTGATCAAGGCGCGCACCGATGCCGCGGCGCCGCTGGGCGTCGATGAAGCAATCCGGCGCCTCACCCTGTACGCCGAGGCCGGAGCGGATTGCCTGTTCGCCGATGCGCTGCTCACGCGCGAGGATATCGCGAAGGTCGCGAAAAGCGTGCCCAAGCCGCTGTCGGTCAACATGGGGCTGGGCATACGCTCGCGGCCGACCACGCCGCTGATCGCGCCGCAAGAGCTGCAGGCGATGGGCGTTGCGCAGGTGTCCTACCCGCGGCTGCTTTCGACCGCGGCGCTCAAGGGCATGATGAACGCGCTGCAAGTGTTCAAGAGCGAGGTCGTCGCGAAGAACAACGTCGTCGACCGCCCCGACCTAGTGGCGTCGTTCCAGGAGCTCAACGACCTGATGGGGCTGCCGGTGCTCGAAGAACTCGAACGCCGTTACTCGGACTAGAATGCCGCCATGGGCATGACCATAGCCGAAAAAATTCTCGCGCGCAAAAGCGGCCAGGCGAAGGTCGAGCCGGGCGACTTGGTCACGGTCGAGGTCGACACCGTGATCCTGTTCGACAACAACTTCATGACCAACCGCTGGCGTGAAATCCTCAAGGTGAAAGACCCGGATCGGCTGATCGTCGTGTTCGATCATCGCGTGCCGGCGGCGACCCAGGCGAGCGCCACCGCGCAGAAGATCGGCCGCGAGTTCGTGGCGAAGTTCGGCGTCAAGCGCTTTCACGACGTCGGTTATTCCCAGGGCATCTCCCACCAGCTCGTCGCCGATCACGGCTACGCGCTGCCCGGCAGCGTGCTGGTGTGCAGTGATTCACACACCTGCAGCGCGGGCGTGTTCAACTGCGTCGCGCGCGGCGTAGGCCAGCCCGACATCACCTATGCCGCGTGCAAGAACGAAACCTGGTTCCGTGTCGGCGCAACCGTGCGCTATGAACTCGCGGGGGAGTTGCCGCGCGCGGTGACCATGAAGGACGCGTTCCTGCAGATCGCAGGCCAATACGGTGATCACGCGACGATGAACGTGGAGTACGGCGGGCCGGGAATGGCAGGCCTCAGCATCAACGCGCGCAAGACGCTGACCACGATGTCGGCCGAGCTGTCGGCCGAGTTCGCGACCTTCGAGCCGGACGACTTCATGACAGAATGGGTGCGCGCGCGCAACCCGGCGCCGTTCGCGCCCGTTTATCCCGACCGTGATGCAAAGTACAAGGCGGTGCGCAGGATAGACCTGTCGCAGCTCGCGCCGCTGGTCGCATTCCCGGACAGCGTGATCGAGAACTCGCGGCCAGTGGCCGACGCGGCGGGTACGCCCATCGATCAGGCGTTCATCGGCTCATGCGCGAACGGCACGCTCGATGATCTCACGCTCGCGGCCGAGGTGCTTGCCGGACGCCGGGTATCTTCCAGGGTGCGCTTTATTGTGACGCCGGGCTCGCAGACGATCTACCGCGAGGCGCTGAAGCTCGGCGTGATTGCGAAGCTCATCGACGCCGGCGCGGTGGTGACGCCGGCGACGTGCGGCGCGTGCGGCGGCGGTCACATGGGCGTGCTCGGCCCGAACGAAACGTGCATCACCGCGACCACGCGCAACTTCAAGGGCCGCATGGGCGACCCGAGCGCGCGCATTTACATGGGTTCGCCCGCCACCGTTGCGGCCTCCGCGATAGCGGGCGTGATCACCGACCCGCGCGAATTCCTGCACTGAGGACCGAATGAAATTCAAAGCGCGGGTCTGGAAGTTCGGCGACAACATCAACACGGATCTGATCCTGCCGGTCCAGGCGTTCTACCTGCCGGCTGAGGAGCAGGCGCGCTGGGTGTTCCGCGCCAACCGTCCCGGCTGGGTCGATGAGGTGCAGCCGGGTAATATCATCGTCGGCGGCAAAAATTTCGGCATGGGCTCGAGCCGGCCAGCGGCGCGCTCGCTCCGGAACCTCGGCCTCGGCTGCCTCGTCGCGCAATCGATCAACGGTTTGTTCTTCCGCAACTGCGTCAACTTCGCGTTTCCCGCGCTCGAATGCCGCGACGTTTTCGATGCGTTCAACGAGGGCGACATCGCGGAGGTGGATTTCGATGCCGCTGCCGTGCGCAACGTGACGAGCGGCATGACGCTCGCGGCGGTCGCGCTTCCGCCGAAGCTCCTCGACCTGCTCAAGGCCGGCGGGATTTATCCGCTGCTGGAAAAAGAAGGCCTGATCGGGCCCCAAACCGCGGCATCGGGGTAGCTTCCGGCCGCATTGCGGCAGCTTGTCCATGGGGGTAGACTGGGTCGGTCTGACTAGTCAGGAGCAGGACGCCATGGAAAAGCTCAGCGTGTACGACGCAAAAGCGCATTTCTCGGAGTTGATCGAGCGCGCGGAATCCGGCCGCGAAACCGTCATTACCAAGCGCGGGCGGGTGGTAGCCAAGATCGTGCCGGCGCAAGCGCCGGCGTGGGACCGTTCGGCGGTGCTGGATGAAGCCGAGGCATTCCGCAAAAGCGTGAAAATCAAGGGGTCCGTAAATATCCGCGAACTGATCGAGGAGGGACGCCGCTGATGGCGTTTATCCTCGACGCGTCGGTTGCGGTGGCTTGGGTGGTCGCAAAGCAAGCGACAGCCTACAGCCGGACCATCCGGCTGCGGGCAAAGCGTGAGCCCTACCATGCGCCGGCGCTGTGGCGGCTGGAAGTGGTCAACGTGATCGGCACGCTCGTGCGGCGCGGGTCGTTGTCCGCCGAAGCCGGCCGCACGGCCGTCGATATTCTCGAACGGGTACAGCCTGTTACTCACGATCCCGTAATCGCGCTTACTGAGTTGTTCGATGTAACGCAGCGCCACAACCTGAGCGCCTATGATGCGAGTTATCTTGCGTTGGCGCACGAACTGAAGCTGCCGGTTGCGTGTAGCGACGGCAAGTTACGCTCTGCACTCAAATCAGCCGGCGTGAAGCTCGCTTAGAACGCGTGGCCTGCCGCGACAACCAAAGAGACCGCCCGACCTGCTCAAGGCCGGCGGGATCTATTCGCTGCTGGAAAAGGAAGGGCTGATCGCTGCAAAGGCGTGAGGAGTGAGGGGTGAAGAGTAGCTTCAGGCTTTCGCCTGATGCTTCACGCCTGACGCTTATCGCTTCTTTGTTTTCCCTCTGCGTCCTTCGCGTCCTCTGCGGTGAAGCTCTAATCCAGCCACCGCGAAGCGGCCTCCTCCGCGAGCGCGAACGCCTGCGTGCCGGCGCCGACGACGCCCGAGTAGCGGGAAAAGAACAAATAGCCGTCGACCGGCGCGGTCATTTCCTCAAGCACTTCGTAGCTGTAGAGGTCGACCACTTCGCCGAGCTTGGTTCCGCGCTTGATCAGCTTCCCGAGATCGTCGGCCCGCTCATAGTTCGATACCAGATAGCCGCTGTTCTTCGGCCGGATTTCGTGGCGCGCTTTCTGATTGAAATCGAGCTGGCGCGGCGGTTTTGACGTTGCATCGAGCATGCCGAGATGCGCCATGATGCCGCGCAAGCCCGCGATTGCCTGCTTCGTATAGAGCGCGGTATTTTCGGGGCCGAGATAAGAGCCGCC
>JAHFRL010000214.1 GCA_023266235.1 Betaproteobacteria bacterium | reverse complement strand
ATGGCGCCGAACACGCAGGCAAGCGTCAGCCCGACCAGGCTGCGCGCCGGAATCAGCGCCGCGCCGCCGATCACCGCGGCGAGCCCGATGATGATGGTGCCGATGCCCATGGTGACGTCCGCGGCGCCCTGCAGCTGCGCGAGCAGCGAGCCGCCCAAAGCCGCAAGGCCGTTGCTGATCGCCAGGCCGGCCAGCACTAGCCGGTCCGTGCGCACACCGTTGGCGCGCGCCATCACCGGATTGGCGCCGGTCGCGCGCATCGCGAGGCCGGCCTCGGAATGCAGGAACCATGCGTAGACCGACCAGACCGCAACTGCTACTACGAAAAAAAATAGCGGTGCGAGCCAGGGGTTCGGGATCCCGAGATGCTCTACCGAGCTGAGCACGGTTTTCTGGCCAAGCAGAGGAACGGTCGGGCCGGACATGACACGGATGTTTACCGAGTAAAGCGCGATCATGGTCAGGATGCTGGCCAGCAGGTTCAACACCTTGAGGCGCACGTTGAGCGTCGCGGTGACCAGGCCCGCGCAGCTTCCCGCGGCGATCGCAACGCCGGTGGCTGCCCAGGGATTCCAGCCTTTGACGATCAGCACCGCGGACACGGCGGCGCCGAACGCGAAACTGCCGTCGACCGTGAGGTCGGGAAAGTTGAGGACCCGGAAAGAGAGAAATACCCCGAGGGCGACGAGCCCGAAAATCAGGCCGGTCTCGATCGCCCCCAGGAAGGCGACCAGCGACACCGGATCAGAACAGCTTGGCGGCGCGCTTGCGCAGATCGTCGCTGATGGCGAGTCCCATCCCGGTCGCGGTCTTAATGTTGATCCAGAGCTGGAAATTCTTGTAGCTGTCCTTCAGCACATTGACGTCCAAGTCACCCGGCTTAGCGCCGTCCAGCACTTTCTTGACCATCTGCGCGGTAGCGACGCCGACGTCGTAGTAATCGAAGCTGATGGATGCGGCGCAACCGCGCTCGACCGAACGCGTCTCACCGCAGAACAGCGGCAGCCTGTTGTCGGTCGCGACCTTGATCGCGGCCTCCAGCGCCGAATAGACGGTGGTGTCGTTCGGGATATAGATCATGTCGGCTTTGCCGACCAGATTGAGCGCGGCTGCTTGCACGTTGGTGGTCTGCGGCGCGGCCGATTCGACGATGGTCAAACCCGCCGCGGGCGCGAGCTGCTTGAGCGTCTCGAGATAGGTCTGCGTATTGGGCAGCGAGGGGTTCATCAGCACGCCGAGGCGCTTAGCGCCCGGCACCATTTCCTTCATCAGCTTCAGGTGCAGCTCGATCGGCGCGAGATCCGACACGCCCGTTACCAGGCCGCCTGGCCTGGCCAGTGTCGCCACGACCTTGGCGCGCAATGGATCGGTGACCGTGGAAAATACGATCGGAATGTTCGCGTCTTTTGCCGCCTGCACCATGACGATCGCCGACGGCGTGGTAATCGGGACGATGACATCGGGTTTATCGCCGACGATCTTCTTCGCTATCTGCTGCTGCGTCGGAAAGCTACCCGCGGCGTGCGAATAGTCCACCGCCAGGTTCTGGCCTTCGCGGTAGCCGAGGCGGCCGAGTTCCTCGATCAGGCCGCGTTTCACGTCGAGAAGCTGGGGCACCTCGACGATCATCGTCACTGCGATGCGCTTCTGCTGCGCGTGGGCGATTGGCAGCGCGGCAGCCAACGCGAGCATCATTACTGCGAAGTTGCGGATCATCGAGGAGTCCTCCAGGGCGGGCGGCGTCGCGGCCAAGTTGTATAGGCATGCTACTATGCCCAAACCCCTGTTGCGAATCAAGACGCAACGCACGGTCGGCGGCCGAACTGCGAAAGTGGACCAGGAATGGCGCAAATTCACATCCGCTATCTGAACTACCATGACGTGAAGGCGCTGTCGATCACAGACCGGGAAATCCTTGATGCGGTGGAAGGCGGCTTGCGCGCCCAAGGCCACGGCGAGGCGGTGATCGAGCCGCGCACGCACCTCATGCCGGAGAAAGACTTCCCCGGGCATTTCAACGTGCTGCGCGGCTATATCCGTCCACTCGGTCTTGCCGGGGTGAAGGTTTGCGGCGACTACTACCGCAACTACGAGGTTGGACTGCCGTCGGAGCTCGCCTTGCTGCATCTTTGCGACCCGAAGACGGGCGCGCCGATTGCGGTAATCGACGCGACGGACATCACCGAAATGCGTACCGGTGCGGTCACCGCGATAGGGGCGAAGCACCTTGCGCGCAAGGATGCGGAAGTGCTCGGCCACATCGGCGCGCGCGGCACCTCTTACTGGAACGTGCGCCTACTCGATTCAATCTTCGGCTTCAAGGAGATCCGTGTGCATTCGCGCCGCCAAGAGAGCCGCGAGAGCTTTGCGGCGCGGCTCGAGAAGGACTTGAAGAAGAAGATCACGGTCACGCAGGACTGGGAATCCTGCGTCAGGGGCGCGGATATCGTGGTAGAGGCATCGCGCCTGACGAAACCCGAACCGCTCCTCAAGACCGCCTGGATAAAAAAGGGCGCCTGCGTGATTCCCTACGGTACGATGAGCGCGGTCGAGCTTTCGCTTACCGACATCATGGACAAGTTCGTGATGGACGACTGGGGGCAGGCGAAAGCGGGACCTTTCGGATCGCTTCGCGCGCACGTGGACTCGGGGCGTCTTTCGGAAAAAAATCTCCACGCGGAACTCGGACAGATTGTCGCGGGCATCCGGCCCGGCAGACAGACTGATGGCGAGACCAATCTGTTTTGGCATCGGGGCTTGTCGCTTTCCGACATCGCACTCGGTGCGGTGATGCTGGACAAGGCCAGGCGCCTGGGCATCGGGCAAGAGCTGCTTTATCGCTGAGCGCCGCGGGTGATCGTCAATGCGCGCATGTACTCGGCCACGCCGGAGGCGAAGAGCGCCTGGAACGCGATCCTGGGTTGGGTGATCGAGCGCGCGGGGCTGTCATGGGAACTCCGCGACTACGAGGCGCCCGCGCCGCTTGCCACGCTCTGGGCGCGAACGGACCTTGGCTGTGCGCTGATGTGCGGTCTGCCGTATTCGCAGCGCAGGCCAAGGCCGACGCTCATTGCGGCGCCCGTGCCTTCCCCGTCGCGCTACGCCGGCCAGCCGATCTATTTCACCGACATCGCTGTTCGGGCCGACGCGCCATTTGCGAGACTCGAAGACACGTTTGGCGGCGTGGTTGGATACACGCTTCGCGATTCCATGTCCGGCTGCATTGCAGTGCGCAGCCATCCGCTGAAATATCGAAGAGCGAACGGCGGGCCCCTTTACCGTGAAGCGGTGGGTGACCTCGTCAACGCGAGGGGCGTTATCGAAGCGCTTGCCGCCCGCAGAATTGACGTGGGGCCGCTCGACAGTTACAGCCACGATCTCCTCAAGGTCGGCGACCCGGCGCTTGCTTCGCAGGTGAAAACCATTGCCTCTACGCAAGCGGCGCCGATGCCGCCGTTTGTCGCGACCGCCGCAATTTCGGCCTCGGTTCTTGCGGGCCTGCGCGCCGCGCTCGATTTGGCGGGAACTGCGCTGGAACTGTCCGCGCACCGCGCGGCGCTGCTCCTCGAGCGCTTTGCGGTTCCCTCTGATGCGTCGTACGACATTTTCGATTCCGTGCTGAATACAGCAGAACGGTACCCCGATCCATGGTGAAAGGAGCCGCTATGAAGCGCTTGATGACATTTGTGCTGGCCGTCGCCCTCCCATTGCTCGCAATGGCGCAGGATTATCCGAACAGAGCGATCAAAATCGTCATTCCGTTTCCGCCTGGAGGTCCGACCGACCTGCTCGGCCGCGCGATAGCCCAGAAGCTATCCGAAACCTGGGGCCAACCCGTCATCGCGGAAAACAAGCCGGGCGCGGCTGGAAATTCAGGCGTCGATGCGGCAGCCAAGTCACCGCCGGACGGCTACACGCTGGTCGTGGTGCCCGCCGGCAATATCGCCGTCAACCCGGCGCTTTTTCCGAAGCTTCCGTACAAGCAGTCGGATCTCGCCCCCATAACCATGCTCGCGACGGTCGAGAACGTTCTCGTGGTGAATCCGGCCGTTCCCGCCAGATCGATGCAGGAGCTTGTCGCGCTTGCGAGAGCAAAGCCGGGCTCGCTGACGTTCGCTTCGCCGGGCGCCGGCAGCCAGGCGCACCTGCTGGGCGAAATGCTAAAGCTCGAATCCGGCGTCGACATGGTCCATGTGCCATACAAGGGCATCGGTCCCGCGATCAATGATCTGCTTGGCGGACAGATCTCGTTCATGTTCCCGCAGACTTCTTCGGCGCTGCCCCACATTCACTCGGGCAAGCTGCGCGCGATCGGCGTGACCAGCCTGAAGCGGTCGGCGGTTCTGCCGGATACCCCGACGATCGCCGAACAGGGTTTCCTGAAAATCGACGCCAAATCGTGGTATGCGCTCATGGCGCCGAGCGGCGTGCCCAAAGACATCATCGCCAAATTGAGCAATGAATGCAGCCGGATTCTGAAGCTTCCCGACGTCAAAGAGCGTTTGGCGGGGTTGGGTGCAGACGTCGTCGGCGGTCCGCCCGAAGATCTTGCCGCAACCATACAGGCGGAAACGACGATTTGGGGCGGTCTAGTGCGCAAGCTCGGTATTACTGTCGAGTAGCGCAACTATCCCCAGACCTGGCGCGCGGTCTCGAGCATCGCCTCGAGCTTGCGCCACTGCTCGTCTTCGCTGAGCAGGTTGCCGCCGATGCCCGAAGCGAAGCCGCACTGCGGGCTGAGCGCGAGCTGATCGAGCGCGAGGAAGCGCGCGGCTTCATCGATGCGTTTGGTCAAGTAATCTGGTTTTTCTGGTTTGCCAGTTTTAGTCGTTATAAGCCCCAAAACGACAATCACTCCCTTGGGCACGTAGCGCAGCGGCTCGAAGCCGCCGGCGCGCTCGGTGTCGTACTCCAGCAGCAGGCGATCAAATTTGAGGCCGCCGAACACCGTTTCGGCGATGGGGTCGTACTTGCCCTCGCGGTGCCACATGCTGGCGCGGTTGCCGCGGCAGACGTGCAGTCCGAAGGTGGCGCG
>JAHFRL010000213.1 GCA_023266235.1 Betaproteobacteria bacterium | reverse complement strand
CGAGCGTCGCGATCGGGCGCAGGCACGCGAACATCGGCTGGCCGTCGATGTGCACCGTGCACGCGCCGCACTGGCCGACGCCGCAGCCGAACTTGGTGCCGGTAAGCTTCAGGTTTTCGCGCAACACCCACAAGAGCGGCGTGTCGGGATGCGCGGTTACGGTTTGCCGCTTGCCGTTGACGGTCAGCGACGTGGTGGTCATCTGGGACATGTTCCCCTCCTTTTCCTGTTCAGCAAGAATCTTTCGCTCGCGCCGAGACTGCGACTCCGCCGGAATGGGGCCGAAACTTATTTTTTGTCTCCCGGCCCGTATCGCCCATTCTATGCCTACTTCAGCCGGCCCGGAACAGCCTGCCCACGCCACGCGCAACGAGCAGAAACGCCCGCCGCGTTGAACGGCGCGTCATGTCCGCTCCAACCCGGCGACGTAATCCGGCACGCAAGTGTCTGGTATTACGCCTCATTCGATCACCTGGTCGGCGCGCAGCAGGATCTCGGGCGAGATGCTGAGTCCGAGCGCTTTCGCGGTTTTCGCGTTCACGACCAGCTCCAGCTTGGTCGGCTGCTCCATGGGCAGATCGCCCGGCTTCGCGCCCTTCAGGATCCGGTCCACGTAGTAGGCGGCACGGCGAAAATTCGCGGAGGTATCGGCGCCGTAGCTGAGCAAAGCGCCTGCTTCAGCGAACTCGCGCTGCGGCCCGATAACCGCCCAGCGGTGAGCCAGCGCGAGCTTGACGATGCGCTGCCGCTCGACATTAAACAACGGGCTCGCGAACACGATCAGCGCCTGCGCCCCCTCTTTTGCCAGACGCGAAATGGCCGGTTCGATCTCGTCCGGACGCGCCACTTCGGCAAAGCGCGCTTCAACCGAGCGTTGCGCGACTGAGCGCTCCGCAGCTTTCATCAACAAGACGCGATTCACGTTGCGGGAATCGGTCAAAAACCCGATACGCTTGAGCCTCGGCACGGCCGCAAGCAATAACTCGAGGTGCTTCTCGGTGATATCGGTCGCGACATTGCTGAGCCCGGTGATCATGCCGCCGGGCCGCGCCAAGCTCGCCGCGAACCCCGCCGCTACCGGATCGCTGCCGGTGGCATGGACAATCGGGGTCTGGGGCGCGGCCTTCTTCGCGGCGGCGACCGACTGCGATGGCGCGGCAACAATGAGCGCCGGCTTTTTCGCCGCGAGATCTTCCGCCAGCGAGGGCAGCCGGTCATATTGGCCGTTCGCCCAGCGCTCTTCGATCACGATTTGTGAACCTTCCTTCCAGCCGAGGGCTGCGAGCCCCTCCTTGAACGCCGCCAGCCAGTGTCCGGCCGTTTCGCGTGACTGCACAAGCAGCCAACCAATCACGATCGGCGCCTGCTTTGGTTGCGCGAGCGTCACGCCCGCTTTTGCAAGCGTGAGCCATGCGCCGGCGGCGAGCAGAAATGCGCGTCGCGTTGAGCGGCCGGAGCACACTTGCGACTTCGCAACGGCGTCCGCTCCAACGCGGCGACGCAAGCCGGCATGCACATGTCCGGTCTTGCGCTTCATTCGATCACCTTGTCGGCGCGCAGCAGGACCGACTGTGGAATCTTGATGCCGAGCGCCTTGGCGGTTTTCGAGTTGATCACCAGGTAAAACCGCGTAGGCTGCTCGATCGGCAAATCTCCGGGCTTCGCGCCTTTGAGGATCTTGTCCACATAGGTGGCGGCCTGGCGGAATAGATCGGTCAGGTTCGGACCGTAAGACATCAGCCCTCCGGCTTCTGCATTTTCCCTCCGCGCGAAGACTGACGGCAGCCGGCCGGTCATTGCGAGATTTGCAATTTGCTTTTGCCAGCTGATGAACAGGGGATCCGCCAGCACGGTAAGGGCACCGGCGCGCGTCTTGGCCATCGCCGCGAATGCTCCCTCGATCTCCTTGGGACTTCGTGCATCGACAAGTTGCAGGGCCATGCCCAACGACCGGGCTGCGGCCTGGGTCTCTGCAAACTGGAGCACGCCACTCGGATTGGTAGGGTTTCGGAGCACGACCACCCGGGTAAGCTTAGGCAGAACTTCCTTGAGCAGCTCCAGGCGTTTCGCTGCCAAGCCCACGTCGAGGTTGGTCACGCCGGTAATGTTGCCGCCGGGGCGGGCGAGGCTGGCGACCAACCCGGCCCCTACAGGATCACCGACACCTACCATGATTACCGGAATCGTACTCGTCGCCTGTTTGGCGGCCTTGGTCGCCGGCGTTCCCCACGTGACGATGAGATCGACCTTGGAACGCACAAGATCGACCGCAAGATCGTCGAACCCTTCGCGCGTGCCCTCCACCCACGGGTTCTCGATCGCGATGTTGCGGCCGTCAACGTAACCTAATTCGCGCAGGCCTTGCGTGAAGGCTTCCATCGGGGCGAGATTGGCGGGCACCAACATGCCGATGCGGTATATCCTTTGCTGCTGTTGCGCGAGTAAAGCACGCGGCACGGTGAGCACGCTCGCTCCCAACACCATGAGCAATTTCCGCCGTATTGAAGAACGGCGAGCATCGTCCGTTCCAACGCGGCGACGCGAGCCGGCACGCAAGTGTCCGGTATTACGCTTCATTCGATCACCCTGTCCGCGCGCAGCAAGATGGAGTTGGGGATTTTAATGCCGAGCGCCTTGGCGGTTTTCATATTGATCACCAGCTCGAATTTGGTCGGCTGCTCGATTGGCAAATCGCCGGGTTTTGCTCCCTTCAGAATTTTGTCGACGTAATAGGCCGCGCGGTGATACAAATCGGGCAGACTCGCGCCGTACGACATGAAGCCGCCGGCTTCGGTGTATGCCGCTTCATCGTAAACTGCCGGCAGTCTTGCTTTGGCGGCGAGTTTCGCGATTTGCGCCATGTTCGCGACCATCAACGGCGTTCTGAGCACCAGCAAGCCGTCGGCCCGCTCGTGCGCCGCCGCCTTGAACGCGCTCTCAAAGTCACCGACATTGTTAACGGGCACTGGCAGCGGGTGCAGCCCGAGTTTGCGCGCTGCGTCTGCCGCGACCTGCAGCCGATCCTGCTCGCCGCGCCACGCGGGATTCCATAGCAGCATCACCCGTGATATCGTCGGCAACGCTTCCTTGAGCATTTCCAGCCGCTTGCCGTTCAGTTCGGTGTAGAGGCTGAACACCCCCGTGATGTTGCCTCCCGGATGCGCGAGGCTGGCGACGATGCCGGCCGCGACGGGATCGACGCTGCTCCGTATCACGATAGGGATCGTACGGGTGGCTTTCATCGCCGCGTTGAACGCCGGCGGATCGAGCGCGACCAGCACATCCACCTTGAGGCCGACCAGCTCGGCGGCGAGCGCGGGCAAACGCTGCTCTTTTCCTTCCGCGGACCGGCGCTCGATGATGATGTTTTTGCCTTCAACGTATCCAAGCTCAGTCAAGCCCTGCCGGAATGCATCGAACAGCCCGCCTCTCCCGCGAATCGAGAGGGAACCAATGCGTGGAGTTTTTCCCGGGGCTTGCGCGAGCAAGGCAAGCGGCGCCGCAAGCGCGCTCAAGCCAAAGGCGATCATAAATTTCCGCCGCGTCGTCACTCGATCACCCTGTCCGCGCGCACGAGGATCGACTGCGGAACCTTGATGCCGAGGGTCTTGGCGGTTTTCATATTGATTACCAGCTCGAACTTGGTCGGCAGCTCGACCGGCAGGTCGGCGGGCTTCGCGCCCTTCAGGATCTTGTCGATATACGTTGTCAGGTGGCGGAACGACTCCTGGAAATTAGGGCCGTAGGACATCAGGTTGCCGCTGTCCGCGAAATACGTCCAGCCGGAGATCGCGGGGATGCGGCTCTTGAGCGAAAACGCGGCGAACTGCTCGCTCATGCTCATGGTGCGCGCATCCGGAAACACCACGATTGCCTCGTCGCGCGATTTGGACATTGCGGCAAATGCCGCGTCCAGCTCCGGTGCGCTCCGTGCCTCAAGATAATCGATCGCAAGCCCCAGCTTTAGCGCCGCGTCCTGCGCTGCGGCGAGCTCGGCCTGCCGGCCGGGATGCTGCGGATTGGCGATGACCGCAACGCGCTTCAGGCCCGGCATCATTTCCTTGATGAGCTCCATCCGCTTGCCCGCGAGTTCCAGCGAGAGAAAGGACATGCCGGTGAAATTGCGTCCCGGACGTGCGAAGCTTTCCACGATTTTCGCGACGACGGGATCGCCGCTGAAGGCGAATACTACCGGCATCGTCGCGCCGGCACGCACGACCGAAAGAACCGCTGCCGAGGTGGTGACGATGAGGTCCGGATTCAATCGCACCAGCTCGACGGCAAGACGATCAGACTCTTCAAAGTTCGCGTCACTCCAGCGCTCGATAAAGCTCACGTTGCGTCCCTCGGCGTAGCCAAGCTCGCGCAGCCCGTCGCGCAGGGCATCGAGCGCGCGCGAGCCGACCATGCTGCGGCCGTACGCGAGCCAGCCGATGCGGAAGGTTTTAGCCTGTGCGAAGGAGGAGAGCGGCGCTACCAACGCGCCTGCGCCGAGCGCCATCAGCATTTGTCGTCGCGTAATCATTCGATCACCTTGTCGGCGCGCAGCAAAATCGACTGCGGAATTTTGATGCCGACTGCCTTGGCGGTCTTGAGGTTCAGGAACAGGTAGAAACGTGTCGGCTGCTCCAGCGGCAGGTCTCCCGGCTTGGCGCCCTTGAGGACGCGGTCCACATAGTTGGCAATGCGCTGGAAGCTGTCTTCAAAGCCCGGGCCATACGACATGAGCCCGCCATCCTGGACTACGGAGCTGAACTCGAACATGGCGGGAATCCGGTGCATCGCGGCGAACTCGATCACCCGCTTCCGGTTTAAAGAGGTCAGCACGTCTGACACCATGAAGAGCGCGTCCGGGCGCTCGCGGCGCATTGCCGAGAAAGCTGCCTCAAAGTCATCGGGCTCGCGCACGCCGAGGGCCTGAACGGTCACACTCAGCGCACGCGCCGCGCGATCGATCTCACGATACCGCGACGTCATTCCGAGATCGTTCTGGTTCCACAGTATGGCGATCCGGGACGCCTTCGGGACCGTCTCCTTGAGCAGTTCCATAC
>JAHFRL010000018.1 GCA_023266235.1 Betaproteobacteria bacterium | reverse complement strand
CATCGACCCTGCCGACGCGGCGCTGCAAGCCGGGCTCGCGGCGACCCGTGGCGGCCGCATCAAGCGCGCCCGCAAAATGGCTGCGGCACTCGATGCACTCGGGATCGCGGATAGCTTCGAAGGCGCGCAGCAGTTCGCGGACAACCCGCAGCTGATCGGGCGCACCCATTTCGCGCGCTTCCTGGTGCAGCGGGGTGCGGTGAAGGACATCAAGACCGCGTTCAAGCGCTTTCTTGGCGGCGGCCAGCCGTGCTACGTGCCGCACCAGTGGGCGAGCCTGGGAGATGCGGTGGGCTGGATCAACTCGAGCGGCGGCGTCGCCGTGATCGCGCACCCCGGCCGCTATCCGCTCGATACGGCGCAGCTGCGCGCGCTGTTGTCTGAATTCCGCGAGCTTGGCGGCGCGGCGATCGAGGTCGTGAGCAGCAGCCACAAGCCGCATCAGCATGCGACGTTCGCCGCCCACGCCCGCGAGTTCGCGCTTGCCGCGTCGGCCGGCTCGGACTTTCACTCGCCGCAAGAGAGCTATCACGACCTCGGCAGCTTGCCGGAGCTGCCGCACGGCTGCACGCCGGTGTGGGAAAAATTTCAGTGATCACTGATTTATCCGTGGCTCAATTCTTCACCATTCATCCGGACAATCCGCAGCTGCGGCTGATACGCCAGGCGGTCGGGATCATCCGCGGCGGCGGGGTGGTCGTCTCGCCAACCGATTCCTGCTACGCGCTCGGCTGCCACATCGGCGATAAGGCGGCGATGGAGCGCATCCGCGCGATTCGCGAAGTCGATGCGCGCCATCATTTCGGGCTGCTGTGCCGCGATCTTGCCGAAGCGGCGACTTATGCGCGTATCGACGACGCGCAGTTCCGCCTGATCCGGGCGGCGACGCCCGGCAGCTACACTTTCATCCTGCACGCAACGCGCGAAGTGCCGCGCCGGCTGCTGCATCCGCGCCGCAAAACCATCGGGGTGCGCATTCCGGCGCACCGTGTCGCGCAGGCGCTGCTCGCCGAGCTCGGCGAGCCGCTGCTGTCCTCGACCCTGATCCTGCCCGGCGACAGCGCGCCGCTCGACGATGCGCAGGACATCCGCACACGGCTCGAGCATCGCGTCGACGTGATTCTCGACGCCGGCCCGTGCGGCGTGGTGCCGACCACCGTGGTCGACCTGACCTCCGGCGTGCCGGTCATCACGCGCCAGGGCAAGGGCAGCGCAAAACTGTTTGGGGAAACCATTGGAGCTTAATGTCATTCAGAAAATCGCGGTGTTCGCGCTGCCGGTGCTGTTCGCGATCACGCTGCACGAAGCCGCGCACGGCTACGTCGCGCGCTACTTCGGCGATCTGACCGCCTACGCGGCCGGACGCATCAGCTTGAATCCGCTGCGCCACATCGACCTCGTCGGCACCATCATCGTGCCGCTGGTGAGCCTGCTGCTGGCCGACATCCTGTTCGGGTGGGCCAAGCCGGTGCCGGTCAACTTCTCCAATCTGCGCCACCCGAAGCAGGACATGTTCTGGGTGGCGGCGGCCGGGCCGTTCAGCAACCTGCTCATGGCGTTGGGCTGGGCGTTCGCGTTCAAGATCGGCGCCGGACTGGCGCCCAGCAATCCGGCTGCGGCGTGGCTCGTTTTGATGGGCGCGAGCGGTATTTTCGTCAACGTGATCTTCATGGTGCTGAACCTGCTGCCGCTGCCGCCGCTCGACGGCGGGCGCATCGCGGTGAGCCTGCTGCCGCACCACCTGGCGTGGAAATTCGCCCAGGTCGAGCGCTACGGCTTTATCATCCTGATCATGCTGCTGTTCACCGGGCTGCTCGGCCTTATCCTGTGGCCGATGATCAATTTCTCGATTTCAGGCATCGGCGCGCTGTTCGATATCGCGCCGGCCGAGCTGTTTCGCCTGATCCGGGCCTTGTAGGAATCGGGGAACCACAGGCATGTTTGTTGATCGCGTTTTATCCGGCATGCGCCCGACCGGGGCGCTGCATCTCGGCCACTATCACGGCGTGCTCCAGAACTGGGTCAAGCTGCAGCACGAGTTCGAGTGCTTTTTCTTCGTCGCCGACTGGCATGCGCTGACCACCCACTACGACGAGCCGCAGATCATCGAGCAGAATACCTGGGACATGGTGATCGACTGGCTCGCCGCGGGCGTCGATCCGTCGCAGACGACGCTGTTCATCCAGTCGCGCGTGCCGCAGCACGCCGAGCTGCATCTGCTGCTGTCGATGATCACCCCGCTCGGCTGGCTCGAGCGCGTGCCGACCTACAAGGATCAGCAGGAAAAACTCACCGACAAGGATCTTTCGACCTATGGCTTCCTCGGCTATCCGCTGCTGCAAAGCGCCGATATCCTGATCTACCGCGCCAACCGCGTGCCGGTCGGCGATGACCAGGTGCCGCACGTCGAGTTCACGCGCGAAATCGCGCGCCGCTTCAACCACGTTTACGGGCGCGAGCCCGGGTTCGAGGCCAAGGCCGAGGCGGCGGTGAAAAAGCTCGGCGCCAAGCGCGCCAAGCTTTATCGCGAGTTGCGCACCAAATTTCTCGAGCAAGGCGACGCCGCGGCGCTGGAGGCGGCGCGCGCGCTGCTCGAGAAGGCGCAGAACCTGGCGCTCGGCGACCGCGAGCGGCTGTTCGGCTACCTCGAGGGCGGCGGCAAGATGATTCTGACCGAACCGCAGGCGTTGTTGACCGCTGCGTCGAAAATGCCGGGGCTCGACGGCCAGAAAATGTCGAAGTCCTACAACAACACCATCAGCCTGCGCGACGCTCCCGACAGCATTGCCAGGAAAATCCGCACCATGCCGACCGACCCGGCGCGCGTGAAGCGCGCCGACCCGGGCACCCCGGAGAAATGCCCGGTATGGCAACTGCATCTGGTCTATGCGGACGACCAGCGCAAGCAATGGGTGCAAAAAGGCTGCCGCAGCGCCGGCATCGGCTGCCTCGAATGCAAGCAGCCGGTGATCGACGCCGTACTGGCGGAATTGAAACCGATGCAGGAGCGCGCACGGCGTTACGTCGACGACCCGACGCTCGTCAAAAGCATCATCGCCGACGGCTGCGAAAAAGCGCAGAAGCTCGCCGAGGAGACGATGCGCGACGTACGCGAAGTGATGGGGATTAACTACAGTTAAACCGGGAGCAGCGCCCCGTTCATGGGAATGCGACCGTGAAGGTGCGCAGGCGGCCGAGGTGAAGGGGATAATCTTTGGCGCTATCGGCGCAGAGGACGCGCGCGTTGGCACGGACGTTAGGTTTCGCGCACAAATCAAGGTAAAATGCGGCATGCTGCACCGGCCTACCGCACGTTACGAAATTCCCGGCTTGCCGGTCAGGGCAGGGCAGTCTTCCCGCCCCCCATTGCAGGCCGCGGCATGAGCGCGGCCGCCGAATCCGCGTTGGCCGCGCCGGTCGCGCCGATCGGAAAATTCCGCGGCGAGCTGGTGCTCGAACTGCCGCAGGACCTCTACATCCCGCCTGACGCGCTCGAGGTGTTCCTCGAGACCTTCGAAGGCCCGCTCGACCTGCTGCTGTATCTGATCCGCAAGCACAATCTCGACGTGCTCGATATCCCGATGGCGCAGCTGACCGAGCAGTATCTCCAATACGTCGAGCTGATGCGGCAGAAAAGCCTCGAGCTCGCCGCCGAATATCTGGTGATGGCGGCGGTACTGATCGAAATCAAATCACGCATGCTGTTGCCGCGGCCGGCGGCTTCGACGCAGGACGAGAGCGATCCGCGCGCCGAGCTGATGCGCCGGCTGCTCGCTTACGAGCAGATGAAACTCGCCGCGCAACGCCTCGACGCGCTGCCGCAGGCGGGGCGGGACTTCGCGCTGGTGCAGGTAGGGATCGAACAGGCTGCCGCGCAGGCGCTGCCCGACATCAACACCGAGGACCTGCGCCAGGCGTGGTTGTGGCTGCTGATGCGGGCCAACGTCAACCAGCACCACCGGGTCACGCGCGACCAGCTGTCGGTGCGCGAGCATATGACCCGGATCCTGCGCCGTCTGCAGGACGTCAAATTCCTCGAATTCACCCAGCTGTTCAGCCCGCAACTCGGGGTGCCCAGGCTGATCGTAACGTTTCTCGCGATACTCGAGCTCGCGCGCGAAACCCTGATCGAAGTCACGCAGCAGGAACCGTATTCGCCGATTTACGTGAAATTGATCCATGGACTCACCGTCGTTTGACGCGCAGGAAGTAAAACGGATACTCGAAGCGGCGTTGCTGACCGCAGCCGAGCCGTTGTCGGTCGCCGATCTGAAAAATCTGTTCGATGCGGAGTTGGGCAACGATGCGCTGCGCGATATCCTCACCGAGCTCGCGCGGGACTGGGAAGGGCGCAGCGTAGAGCTGGTCAGCGTTGCGAGCGGCTGGCGTTTCCGCGCGCGGCCCGAGTATCAGCGCTTTCTCGAACGCCTGAATCCGCAGAAACCGCCGCGCTATTCGCGGGCGGTGATGGAAACGCTCGCGATCATCGCCTACAAGCAGCCGGTGACGCGCGGCGACATCGAGGACATCCGCGGCGTGGTGGTGTCGACCAACATCATCAAGGCGCTCGAGGCGCGCGGCTGGATCGACGTCATCGGGCATCGCGAGGTGCCGGGGCGGCCTGAATTGTTCGCGACCACCCGGCAGTTTCTTGATGACCTCAACCTGCGCTCGCTCACCGAATTGCCGCCGCTCGAAGACCTCGGCCAGCTCGTCGAGTCAGTCGCGCCCGGCGCGCACATCGGCGGCGGCCTGGCGCCCGGGGAAGATGCGATGGAAGCCGCGGCGCCGGCGCCCCAAACTTCAGCCGGGGGCGCGAGCCCGACCATCAATTAGCGCCGCCGGAGCCACGTGCGCGCAGTCCTGGTAGTGAATCCCAAAGGCGGCTGCGGCAAGACCACGCTTGCGACCAACCTCGCCGGCTGCCTCGCCAGCCGCGGCGACAGCGTGATGCTGTGGGACCTCGATCGCCAGAAGTCCGCACTCGAATGGCTCGCGCTGCGCTCGCCCGAGCTGCCGGTGATCCACAGCCTCGAAGGCAAGGAGGACGAGCCGTCAGGCAAGCAGAAGC
Source organism: Betaproteobacteria bacterium (assembly GCA_023266235.1). Classification (GTDB taxonomy): domain Bacteria; phylum Pseudomonadota; class Gammaproteobacteria; order Burkholderiales; family SG8-41; genus PALSA-1004. The sequence goes on along the minus strand of JAHFRL010000018.1, from coordinate 48,157 downwards.
GCAAGCACGACTGGCTGATCATGGATACGCCGGCGGGATTGCACGGCAAGAATCTCGAGCGCGCGGTGAAGCCGGTCGACAAGGTGCTGATGCCGATCCAGCCGTCGCTCTACGACATGGCGGCGACGCGCGATTTCCTCGCGGTGCTACACGAGGAGCACCTGCTGCGCAAGGGCAAGTATTTTCTCGGCGTCGTCGGCATGCGCGTCGATGCGCGCACCAGGGCAGCGGCGGCGCTCGAAGCGTTCCTCAAGCAGTTCGAGCTGCCGGTGCTGACTTACCTGCGCGACACGCAGGTTTATGCCAACGCCGCCTTCCAGGGCAAGTCGATCATGGATTTGCCGCACTACCTCAACGAAAAAGACCTCGACGACTGGACGCTGCTGCTCGAGTGGCTTGACAAGTAAGCGGCCACGTCCCATCCGGGGAATACCAGTACGGCCGGATGGCACTTCAGCGCCCTGGCAAGAACCTTCGCCCGCTCTACTCCAAGGCTCACACGGCCGTTCTCGATCGCGGAAAGGGTGGCCTGCGGGATTCCCGTAAGCCGAGCAAGCTGGTTCTGGTTCAGGCCCTGAAGCTCGCGGACGATCCGCACGGACTCGCCAACCGACACCTTAATCCGCTTCTTCGCGGGACGATACTGTTTCATCTTCACGGTCTCCGATCGTCGTGGGCGGTGATAGCAACGACCTGCAAGAGTTGATGTTCCGAAACGAGCCGATAAATGATCCGGTATTTCAGCCCCGGGCGAGACGAGCGATAGCCGGCCCACTCGCCCGACAGGGCTTCATCATGAAACCCTTTGATCAATCGTAAGCCGGGAGGTCCGGAAATCACCGCGATGTCCTTCCACTTCTCGTAGCGCTTCAGGATATCGCGGGGCGCGGAACCGAGCTGCTTGTCAACGCGCCGGTGTTCCTCGATCCGCCACATGCCATATTGGGCCTATACCATATATAGCATGTCAGGGCTGCCCGTTTCTGCCGTATAGACAGAATGGCTTGACTTGAGGCGGCCTGCCTCCGTGGTAACGTGGTTTGCGTGCGTGAGCACGTAGAGCCACACAGTTGTCCGTGAGGAATCAACTCTTAAGAGGAGGCAGGCCATGAAGAAGTCAACGTGCTAGCTAACCTGCTGCCGTAGGCCGCAGGCCGAAGGGTACCCAACAGCGCAGCTGTTGGGCCGTCAGGTTGAGCGGCGGGTTAGATTCCCACACTTGTGAAGGCTTCGATCTTCTTGGCATCGATGTGTGCTCGTGAATCAAACTCACGAACGAAGGCCACGACCGTCTCGACCGCCCATTTCGCGCAGCCGGCACTCATGCACTTCTTTGAGACGAAGTCCGACCCGGTGTCGACAAATGGGCTGAACGCAAACCGTCCGGCAAGGACGTCCGCGAGTTCAATTTGACGCTTGCTATCAGGATCACCATCTGTACTTTCATTCCCCAATGAGCCGATCTACCTTCTTTGTCTTTATCCAGGAAATGATTGATCTCACGACAAGCTCCTCGCGTCCCTGGAAGGAGTGCAGGTGGGTGCCGCCACAGGGATCGCCCTCGGGCACGCCGCCATGCACCGTCACCAGATTCTCGCCAGCATATCCCTTCACGATCGAATAAGGCGTGTTCGAACAGGCATCGTTCTCGTTATGAACGTGAAGAATCGGAGTGGCGATGGTGTCATAGGAAAAGCCAGAAAGCGAATTCGCAAGCCCTTGGCGATTTGGCCCGTTCATCGACGCGGAATGAATACTGCCGTTGATCTCGCCGCCGAGATTCTTTGCCAACCACCTCGAGCTGATCGTTCCCAAGCTATGTCCCATCACGAAAATCTTTGACAAACCGTGCTCGTCCCTGAGCCTGGCGATGACGCTTCTCACATCGTCAGCGTGCTCTTTCGACGACCGATAGCTGTCAAGGCAACTGGTCAGGCGGGGCCCCGATACACCCCACTGGTCGGTGGGGCAATCCATGATCACCAGCGCAATGCCTTCTTCTGCAAAAATCTGTTGATTCATTCTCATGAAAGGTTGCAGGTTACTCTGCTTGTCCGCCACGGATTGAATTCTTGCAATGCCCGGGTAACCCCGAAAATATAAGAGTGCCGTGTCGGCAGGTTTGGCCGGCTTGGCTAAGATCGCACGCTGGAACACTGGGGATTTTGTGAAAACTCCTTCCGTTCGCCCCCTGTCGATCTCGATCAGTACATCGGTCTGCGCATGCGCAAGCGAATTGCAAAATAAAGCCACTGCAACCGCCAGCAATGCTTTTCTCATATATCCCCCAGTGCCACAACTATTACTGAACTAGCACGACGAAGAGTGTCTGGTGATTCTCATAATCGTCGGCCGCCGATCCTTGATGCCTAACGAATGAAAGGGACTTCCCCAGCTCGAAGCGGGCGGTGGCCCGCACGGCATCGAAGTGCCAAGATTGAGTTTTACATGTTCAATCTGAGACGAGAGGGGAAGTCATGGAACAGATTACTACTGTGGGTATTGATCTGGCAAAGAACGTTTTTTCGCTGCACGGGGTGGATGCCAATGGCAAGGTGGCGCTACGGCGCACGGTGCGTCGGGGCGAACTGGCGCAGGCGGTGGCAGCGCTGCCGCCGTGCGTGATCGGGATGAAAGCGCAGCGGTTGCACTTGATCGGTCGGCGTGAGGGGTACGGTGAGCGGGTTGTCCCCTCTTACGATCCGCCGCTCTCCCGAACTCACGTCGCCGCTGGCGGCTGCTTTTCCTACAGCACTTCCGCCGAGTAGTCCGCAAGCCGTGAACGTTCGCCGCGCATGAGCGTGACGTGCCCGCTGTGCGACCAGCCTTTGAAGCGGTCGACGACGTACGTCAATCCTGAACTGCCTTCGGTCAGGTACGGCGTGTCGATCTGGGCGATGTTGCCGCAGCACACCACCTTGGTGCCGGGGCCGGCGCGCGTGATCAGCGTTTTCATCTGCTTCGGGGTCAGGTTCTGCGCTTCGTCGATGATCAGGAACTTGTTGATGAAAGTGCGGCCGCGCATGAAGTTGAGCGACTTGACCTTGATGCGCGAGCGGATCAGGTCGCGTGTCGCGGCCCGGCCCCATTCGCCGGCTTCGTCATCGGTCTTGTTCAGCACGTCGAGATTGTCCTCGAGTGCGCCCATCCACGGGTTCATTTTCTCTTCCTCGGTGCCGGGCAGGAAACCGATGTCCTCGCCGACCGGCACGGTAACGCGCGTCATGATGATTTCCGAGTAAGTCTTGTGCTCGAGCGTTTGCATGAGCCCGGCCGCGAGCGTCAGCAGCGTCTTGCCGGTGCCGGCCTGGCCGAGCAGGGTGACGAAGTCGATTTCCGCATTCATCAAGGCGTTCAATGCGAAGTTCTGTTCACGGTTGCGCGCGGTGATGCCCCACACGTTGTGGCGCTGGTGGGCATAATCCTTGATGGTCTGCAGGATCGCGGTCTTGCCGGTGACTTCCTTGACCTGCGCATAGAGCGGGCGGTCGGCTTGCTGGTAGATGAACTCATTGACGAGCAGGCTCGAGCACAGCGGGCCGTGCACGCGGTAGTAGGTGTGCCCGGATTGCTGCCACGACTCCATGCCCTTGGCGTGCTGGTCCCAGAAATCGGCCGGCAGCTCGCGCGCGCCGCCGTAGAGCAGATCGGTGTCTTCAAGCACCTTGTCGCTGAAATAGTCCTCGGCGGCAAGCCCCAGCGCGCGCGCCTTGATGCGCATGTTGATGTCCTTGCTGACCAGGATTACCTGGCGCTTGGGATAGGTTTCCTGCAGGTGCTTGACCACGCCGATGATCTGGTTGTCGGCCTTGCCGCTCGCGAGCCGCGCCGGCAGTTCGCCGCTGATCGCCTGCGTCTGCAGGAACAACCGCCCGCTCGCGTCCCCGCCGTTGTGCGCCTTGAGCTCGATGCCGTGCTCGATGTCGTGCTCGGTCGCACTCACGATCTCGTCGAGGAAACGGCTCGCCTGGCGCGCGTTGCGCGCGACCTCCGACATGCCTTTCTTGTTGCCGTCGAGTTCCTCGAGTGTCGCCATCGGGATGTAGATGTCGTGTTCCTCGAAGCGGAACAGACTGGTGGGGTCGTGCATCAGCACATTGGTATCAAGCACGAACAGCTTGACGTTGGCCGACAGGCGCGTGACTACGGAAGCGGGTTTACGCTGGGTCATTACTTGAGCGTCTGCACGAAGTCGAGCACTTCCTGGGCGTGGCCGGGCACCTTGACTCCGCGCCATTCGCGCACCAATTCGCCGTTGCCATCGAACGCGAAAGTGCTGCGCTCGATGCCGCGCACCTTGCGGCCATACATGTTTTTCATTTTGATGACATCAAACAGCTTGCACGCCTCCTCGTCGGCATCAGACAGCAGCTCGAACGGGAAGCTCATCTTGGATTTGAAGTTTTCGTGGGATTGCAGGCTGTCGCGCGATACGCCGAAGATCGCGCATTCGAGTTTCCGGAACTGCGGATACAGGTCGCGGAAATTCTGACCTTCGGTCGTGCAGCCCGGGGTGTTGTCCTTGGGGTAGAAGTAGATGACGACTGGGTGGCCGCGCTGGTCGGAAAACTTGAAAATGGTGCTGCTGGTGCCTGGGAGTTCGAAGTCGGGGAGCGATTTCTTGGGCATGGACGCTTTAAGTCGAGGAAGCAGACGCAATTGTCGGGCAAATCTTTCAGGCAAGCAAGGGGACTGCCGCGTCGGCGAGAAATTCCTTGCCCTGGAGTGCGAGCGTGCCCGAGCGGCCGGGAATTTCAGCTGTGGTAACAATGTGGCGCGGCAGACCCTTACGCTCCAGCGAGGCGAAATAATCGCGCAGCGATACCAGCTCGTAACCGGCGGCGCGCCAGCCCGCGAGCAGGCGCTCGAATACCGGCGCAAGCTTCATGCCTTCGAGTTCGGCATGCAGGGTGTATACATGTCCGCCGGGCGGGGCAGTGCAGGTGAGCTGGAGCACGTGATCGGCGACGTTGCCGGGGGACAAGCCGTCGGCGCCGATCAATTCATCAAGTGTCGGCAGCGTGGTCGGCACTTGCGGGCAGGCGATGATCTCGGCGTTGTAGATCGGGATGAACGGGCACTGGCCGCGCGTGTCCGAGCAGAAGTCGAAGCCGAGCTGTTGGGTCAGGCGATAGGCATGCCGGTTCATCTGCCAGCCGGCGGCGCCGTGCACGCGCGCGCGCGCGCCGAAGATTTCCTCGAAGCGCTCGCACGCGAGCTGCATTTCATGCTCAGTCCACGCCGCATCCGCAGCTGCGACATGGTCCTGCCACCTGACGTGGTCCCAGGTGTGGATGCCGACCTCAAAGCCGGCGTCGCGCACGCTGCGCATGATGCCGGCACAGCGCCGCCCGATATCGGGAGCGGGCAGCGCGGTACCGTAGAGCAGCGTCACAATCCCGTAATGTTCGAGCACCGAGGTGCGCGACACCTTTTGCATGAAGCCGGGACGGAATACGCGCCTGATCGCACGCCCGGTGTGGTCGGGACCGAGGCTGAACAAAAATGTCGCGCCCGCGCCGTGCCGCTGCAGCATTTCGATGAGCCGCGGTACGCCGTCGCGCGTCCCGCGGTAGGTGTCGACGTCGATCTTCAGTGCCAGCTTCATCTGCGCGGTGAACGGTAAACGGTAAACAGTAAACGGCAAAACCTGTTTCGCGGTGCGTTTGCCGAAAAGCTTTCCGTTAACCGTTCACTGTTCACCGTTTACGGCTTTCTCAATCCATTAAGTGGCGCGCGTCGCCGACGTGGGTGCGATACGCGTCGAAGATGTGTTTGAGCGCAGTTTGCATGTTGACCCGCGGTTGCCACTTGAGGTCCTCGCGCGTGTTGTCGATTTTCGGCACGCGGTTCTGCACGTCCTGGTAACCCTTGCCGTAATACGCCGCCGAAGTGGTCCTGACCAGATGCACTTTTTTCGCGCTGCGGCGGTACTCGGGGTAGGTGAGCGCGACCTCCAGCATCATCTGCGCGAGATCCCTGACCGAATAGTTGTTTTTCGGATTGCCGATGTTGTAAATCTTGCCGCTCGCGACGCGGTGCGGGTTGTCGATGATCTTCATCAGCGCGTCGATGCCGTCGCTGACGTAGGTGAACGCGCGTTTCTGCGTGCCGCCGTCGACCAGCTTGATATTTTCGCCGCGCACGATGTGGCCGAAAAACTGGGTGATCACGCGCGAGCTGCCTTCCTTCGGCGCGTGGATGTTGTCCAGCCCCGCCCCGATCCAGTTGAACGGCCGGAACAGCGTGAAGTCGAGCTGGCCTGCCGAGCCGTAGGCCCAGATGACGCGGTCCATCAATTGCTTGCTGCACGAATAGATCCAGCGCTGCTTGGCTATGGGGCCGAGGACCAGTTCGGAATTGTCGGGATCGAATTCGCCGTCGCGGCACATGCCGTAGACTTCGGACGTCGAGGGAAACAGGATACGCTTGCCGTGCTTGACGCAGGAGCGCACGATCGGCAGGTTGGCTTCGAAGTCGAGCTCGAACACGCGCAGCGGTTCCTTGACGTAGGTGGCGGGCGTCGCGATCGCCACCAGCGGCAGCACCGTGTCGCATTTGCGGATGTGGTATTCGATCCACTCCTTGTTGATCGTGATGTCGCCTTCGAAGAAGTGAAAGCGCGGATGCTTGAGGAGATCGGACACGCGTTCGGACTGCATGTCCATGCCGTAGACCTCCCAGTCGGTGGTCTTGACGATGCGCTGCGACAGGTGATGGCCGATGAAGCCGTTGACGCCGAGGATCAGGATTTTTTTCATTGCCGTGTAGCCTCTACGGGTGCTGGTTTGGCTCCGAAGCGTGCCAGAAAGTCCGCCGCAGTGAAAGGAGCGCCGTCGAAATCCATTTCCAGGATGCGCAGCGTGCTGCCGTCGGCGCATACCGCGAAACAGGTGCCGTGGCGGGCGTACATGCCCGGCGGATCGCTACCGGCCATCCGCCCGGGTTCGACCCGCGTGCGCAGTATCCGCAGTTTCCTGCCGCCCAGTTCTGTGAAGGCACCGGGGTAGGGCGGCGCGACGCCCCGCACCAGATTGTGGATGCAAGTCGCCGATAGACGCCAGTCGATGCGCCCGTCCTCGGGTTTGCGCCCGCCGAAGTAACTGCCTTGGGACAGATCCTGCGGCCGGCGCGGCGCATTGCCCTCAAGCAGCGCCGGCAGGCCGCGATCGAGCACCATGGTGGCGGCCTCGGTCACCTTGTGAAATACGTCGAGCGCGGTGTCGTCGGGCAGGATCGGCACCGCCTGCTGATCGACGATATCGCCGGCGTCCGGTTTCTCCGTCATGTAATGCAGGGTGGCGCCGGTTTCGGTCTCGCCGTTGATCACCGCCCAGTTCACCGGCACGCGCCCGCGGTATTTGGGCAGCAACGAGCCGTGCATGTTGAGCGCGCCGCGACTGGCGGTGGCGAGTAGCGGCGGCTTCAGCATGTGGCGGTAATAGAACGAGAACAAAAAATCGGGTTGCAGTTCGCGTATCCGGACGAGGGTGTCGGCGGCATTCGGGTCGGCGAGCGCGATGGCTGGCAGGCGGTGCGTTGCGGCGAGTTCGGCGACGCTGTCGAACCAGATGTTCTCGGCCGGGTTGTCGATATGAGTGACAACCAGGGGCACTTCCACGCGGTGGGCGAGGAGGACGGAGAGGCACCGGACTCCTACGTTGTGATAAGCGAAAACAACGGCTCGCGCCATTTTCAGTGAGGCGGGAGGCGGGAGGCGAGAGGCGTAGCGCTGCCGCCGGGTTGTTCCACCTCTTGCCCCCCGCCTCCCGCCTCTCCTGATTCAAGCACGGCTTGAATCAAATACCGCGGCCGGCTGCGCACCTGCTGGTAAATGCGCCCGACGTATTCGCCCAGCAACCCGAGCCCGAACAAGACGATGCCGATCAGGAAGAAGGCGATGCCAAACAGCGTGAACACGCCTTCGGCTTCCGGGCCGACCAGGAACAGGCGGCGAATCGCCAGATAGATGACGAACAACAGCGCGATGAACGAGATCATGATGCCGGCAAACGAGAACATCTGCAGCGGCAGGACGGAGAAGCCGGTGACGAGATCGAAGTTGAGCCGGATCAGGCTGTAGAGCGAGTACTTCGATTCGCCTGCCACCCGTTCTTCGTGCGCGACCTCGATTTCGGTCGGGTTGCCGGCATAGGTGTAGGCGAGGGCCGGGATGAAGGTGTTGATCTCGTGGCTGCTGGTGATCGCATCGACGATGCGCCGGTCGTAGGCGCGCAGCATGCAGCCCTGGTCGGTCATGCGGATCCTGGTGATGCGCTCGCGCACCCGGTTCATGGCGCGCGATGCGAGGCGGCGGAATGCCGTGTCCTGACGCTCCCGGCGCACCGACCCGACGTAATCGTGGCCGCGCTCCATCGCCGCCAGCAGATTGCCGATTTCCTCGGGCGGATTCTGCAGATCGGCATCGAGCGTGACGACGCGGCTGCCGCGGCAATGCTCGAAGCCGGCCATGATCGCCATGTGCTGGCCGAAGTTGCCGCTGAAAAGAATCACGCGCGTGACCTCGGGGCGGCGCTCGAACTGCTCGCGCAACAGCGCCGCCGATTTGTCGGTGCCGCCGTCGTTGATGAACAGTATTTCGTACGCCAGTTTGAGCTTGTCGAGCGCCGGATACAGGCGCGCAAACAGCGCCGGCAGCGTCTGCTCCTCGTTGTAAACCGGGATGATTACGGAAAGCTGCGGTGCAGTCATAAGATAGATCGCAATTCGGCGCTCATGGTAACCGAAGCGGCGTGCGTGCGTCGACCGTGTGGCAAGTGGCAGTGCGGCGCCATCAGGAACGCGCCACCAGGTAGACGCCGATGATAATAACGCCGATGCCGGCAAGCCGCGTCAGCGTCACCGCTTCGCCGAACAGGTACCACGCCGCCAGCGCGTTGACGACGTAGCCGATCGAGAGCATCGGATAGGCGATGCTGACTTCGACCCGCGACAGCGCCAGGACCCACGCCACGACGCTTATCACGTAGCAGCCGAGGCCGCCGGCGATGTGAGGCTCGGTGGCTAGCTTCCAGCCGACCGGCAGGATGTTGTCGCGGCTGAACTCGAACACGCCGACCGAGTTGGTGCCGGCCTTGAGCAGCAACTGCGCGCCGGCGTTGAGCAATACACCGGTCATTAGCAACGAAAAGCTGATGGCGTTCATGGCTTTCCTCCTTGGTTTTGCAGCGATGGAGTCCGCACGAATACGCGCTCGGTATCGCGCGCGACGAGCTGCATCGGCAGTTGCGCCTGCTGCAATTGCTTGTACATCTCCGGCCCCATGACCGCGAGCGCGTAATCATGGCCGCGCCACCGGCGCTCGAAAGTTGCGAGGTCAGGCACCCACAGCTGCGGCTCGTGCTTGAGACCGAACGCCATTTCGTCCTGGTAGTCGACGAGTGTCACGGTGCGCTTGAGGTAAAACGGCAAAGTCTGCTCGTAACTGCCGACGCTGTAAAACGGCACGCCCGGCTTGAGATAGGGCTGCAGCTTCTGCACCAGATGATAGGTCGAGTGCGCCGGCGCCAAGCCGTCTTCGCTGGTGAGCACGAGTTGCGCCGTAGCGAGCCCAGTGAAAGCGCATACCACGACAGCGCGCCTGACCTGCCCGCGCCAGCCGCAAACCATGGCCACCATGCTGCCGGCGAGCAACGTGCCTGCCGCTGCATACAGCCATGGCATTTGATTTTGATACAGCCCGACCGGAATCGAGGCGGAGGCGAGCCTTGCCGTATAGGGCACCGCGATCAGGCCAGCCAGTGCGAGGATTGCGACTGGAGCCAGTTGCCACGCCAGTGCGCGGCCGCTGATCGTCGTCAAGCGCACCGCGATGATCAATGCGAGCGCCGGGAAGATCGGCAGGATGTAGGAGGGCAGCTTGGAGCCGGATAGCGAAAAGAACGCGAAGATGAAACCCGTCCACAGCAGCAGGAACAGCGTGGGGTCAAACCCGCCGCTGCGGTTGCGTCTGAATGCGCCGATCAGCGCGTCGAACAAGGTCGCGAGCCACGGCATGATCCCGATCAGCAGTATCGGGATGAAGTAATACCACGGCTGGTAGCGCTGATGGATAGTGGTGGTGTAGCGCTGCAGGTGTTCGTGAATGAAGAAAAACTGCGGGAACTCCGGATTGGCGAGCGACACGGCGATGAACCATGGCGCGCCGATGGCGAGAAACAGCAGGCCGCCGCTGATCGGATGCAGCCTGCGCGCGAGCGCGAAATCGCGCTTCACCAGCATGTAGAGCACGAGCACTGCCACCGGCAGCACGACGCCGATCAGGCCTTTGCTCAACACGGCGAGCGCGCAGCCGGTCCACGCAACGTGCATCCACAGCCGGTTGGCTTTGGCATCGGCGCGCGGGTCGAGCGCGAGCAGCAGGCCAGCCAGGGCGAGCGTGAGGAAAAATGTCAATCCCATATCGAGCGTGAGGATGTGCGCCATCAGGGTGTATAGCAAGCTGCTGCCGAGCACGAGTGCGGCGTAGAGCCCTGCGGTCCTGCCATAGAGACGGGAACCGGCATGGAAGATCACCAGGATGCCGAGGAATCCGGTCAATGCGGGCCACAGGCGCGCGGTCCAGTGGTGCTCGCCGAATACGTTATAGGCCGCGGCGGTCGCCCAGTACTGCAGCGGGGGTTTCTCGAAATATTTGATGCCGTTGAGCCGCGGCGTGATCCAGTCGCCGCTTTGCGCCATGTAGCGCGGAATTTCCGAGTAGCGGCCCTCGTCGCTCAGCGCGAGCTTGCGGTATTCGAGATTGCCGCACCAGATGAGGATTGCGATGAGCAGCATCAGCCACCATCCGCGGTGAGCGGAAACGGCGGCGGACGGCATTGACGGGGCGGGAGAACTGCTCAAATGGGGAGAAATTATAGCATCCGTGAGGCGTGAGGCGTGAGGCGGAAATTGTCAGGCGCCCTGAATTTTCTTCAGGCATTGCTCGGCGAGCTGCTCGAACGCGGCGTCGCTGTCCGCGGTGACTTCCAGCCGCATGCCGTGCGCATAATGCGGGTAGTGCTTGAGTGTCGAGCGCGTGTAAGCCGGATCGTAGTGGTTTTCGAGCAGCTCGCGCACCAGCGCATCCCACAGCCTCGCGGCGGCCAGCGCCTTCCAGGCGCCGATCCGCTGGTGCCCGTAGAGCGCGGTGAGGCAATCCAGCTGCACGCCCAGCAGCGCCGGATCGGAAACGAAGTGTTGATATTCCTGCCGCAACATCCTGACGCGCAGACCGGCTGCCGCTTCGAGCCTTATGCATTCGCCGTTCCACATCGCCGCGATCAGCGCTTCGGGCACGCGCAAGCCGCCGATTTTCTTGCTCTCCGCCTCGACCAGCACCGGCTGCGCGGGATCGAACTTGCGCAGCCCGGCCCACACCCGGCTTTCGAACATTTTTTGCGGCGGCTGCGGCTCGCCCGGCAGATTGCCGAGTACCGAGCCGCGATGCGCCGCGAGCGCTTCGAGATCGAGCACCTGCGCGCCGCGTTGCGCGAGCGCCCGCAGCAGGCGGCTCTTGCCGGATCCGGTGAGCCCGCATATCACGCGCCATTTGAATCGAGACGGGTGCTCGTGCAAGTCGGCGATCACGGCGCGCCGGAACGCCTGGTAGCCCCCGTCCAGCCGTCCGGCACGCCAGCCGATCTGCTGCAGCACGTGCGCGAGCGCGCCGCTGCGGCCGCCGCCGCGCCAGCAATAGACGAGCGGCCGCCAGCCGCGCGGGCGGTCGGCAAATCTCGTTTCGAGATGGCGCGCGACGTTGCGGCTGACCAGCGCGGCGCCGATTTTCCTGGCATCGAACGCCGACGCCTGCTTGTAGATGGTGCCGACGCGCGCGCGCTCTTCGTCACTGAGCACCGGGCAGTTGATCGCGCCGGGGATGTGATCCTGCGCGTATTCGGCTTCCGAGCGCACGTCGATCACCTCGTCAAACCCGGCGAGTTGTGTTACGGTTACCAGCGTGGAGTCCTGCAATTCGGCGGCGCGCTGGTGGTATGTTTTTTTCATTCGGGTCGGCGCATCCGGAAGAACGGATTTCACGCATGCAGGATAGTCTACACTGAAACTTTTCGACGACGGCGGCATCTGACCGAGACCGGCAATGAATAAACCGCATGATTCGGGTCCAATCCGCTTGACGCAGTTTTCCCACGGCGGGGGATGAGGCTGCAAGCTACCGCCAGCGGTGCTGGGGGAAATTCTCAAGCAGTCGCCACTCGCGTCCGCCTATCCCGACCTGCTGGTCGGGACCGAGACCAGTGATGATGCCGCCGTCTATCGTTTGAACGACCGGCAGGCCATCGTCGCCACCACGGATTTTTTTCTGCCGATCGTCGACGACCCGTACGATTTCGGCCGCATTGCCGCGACCAACGCCATTTCCGACGTCTATGCGATGGGCGGCAAGCCGATTTTCGCACTCGCGTTGCTTGGCGTGCCGATGAAGAATTTTCCGCGCGAAGCGATGCAGCGCATCGTCGCCGGCGGCCACGCGGTTTGCGATGCCGCCGGCATTCCGATCGCCGGCGGCCATTCGATCGATTCGCCCGAGCCGTTCTACGGCCTGGTCGCGCTCGGCTTGATCCATCCCGACCGCGTCAAGCGCAACGATCGGGCGCGCGCCGGCGACGTGCTGATTCTCGGCAAGGGGCTCGGCATCGGCATCATGGGCGCGGCGCTGAAGAAGGGCGAGTTGCGCCCGAAGGCGTACGCCCAGATGCTCGAGACCGCGACCCAACTCAATACGCCGGGAATTGCGCTCGCCGAGCTCGAGGGTGTGCACGCGATTACGGACGTCACCGGTTTCGGCTTGCTCGGGCACTTGCTCGAAATCTGTCGCGGCTCGCAGCTGCGCGGTGAGATCGAATTCGACCGCTTGCCCGTCCTGTCCGCCGCGCTGCATTTGGCGAAGGACGGCTACGCGACCGGCGCAGCGGAACGCAACTGGGAGAGCTGCGCGCGCGATGTCGCGCTGCCGCAGGGAATGGCGGATTGGAAACGCAATTTGCTGTGCGATCCACAGACCAGCGGCGGGTTGCTCGTGGCGTGCAACGCCGAAAGCACCGGTGAGGTGCTGTCGATTTTCCAGGCGCAGGGCTTCAAGTATGCTTGTGAAATCGGGCGGCTTGTGACCGGCCCGGCCGGCGTCACGGTGCGCTGATATCTCGCGGCCGGCCTGCCGCGCGGCGTGTAATACCAGGCGTCGTACGTGGCGGCATCCATGGATACAGCCCTACGCCGACTCACAAACTACGCGTCTGCTTCGTAATCGCTTCCGGCGTACCGATAGGCTTGCGTCCGACGACGCCGTAGTGGTACGGCGGCAACGAAACCAGCGGTATAACCAATTCAAATCCGGATTCTTTCAACCAATCACGGCAGTGTTCCGGACGTGGTCTGATACTCAAGTGGGGGCCACGAGGCGTGGAACTGTCGTAAATCCAATGCACCACGGCAACCCTACCACCGGGTGCCAGTGTACGAAAAGCTTCCCGCAGCAAAACCAGAGGCTGTTCTGCGTGCAGGATGTTGAAGAGCATGGCGTAGGCTAGAGAAGCGTCAGCCAGACCGGAGCCCAGCTCCAAAATATCGCGATGCACCGCACACACGTTGCGCAAACCCAGCGACTGTGCTTTGCGCGCAGTAGCCTCGATCATTTCGGGCTCGATATCAAAGGCAAAGACGGTAGCGGTAGTGAGCCCGGCGGCGGCGACCGTGAAGGTACCGTACCCGCAGCCGAAGTCCGCGACACTACCATGTGTGTCCACGAAGTCGAGCGCAGCAAGCATGCGGGGAGCGTCAAAAAAAGACGCCCACATCTGTTCCTCGGGCATACCGCTGTCGCGCGCCTTCATGGATGGCTGTATACCCGCTGGCGTTTTTTGTGTTGTTCCCGTCAATTACCTGCAGTGCAGAATGTAGCGCGCTCCTGCTGGCTAGAACCATCTGAACAGCCAGTATTTTTCGTACAGCACCTTGCCGAGATGCATCATAATGCTGGGCGGTTTTAGCGTGATTTGCGGTGCAGGGTTCGCGTAGAAATTACCGCCGCCGAATCCGGCGCGGCCGTCGCCGCTTTCAAGGAAGCATTCACCGTCGCCCGAGAACCGCTGCTGTGTTCCTTTTCCAGTGATGGCGCACACGATGTTGTGGGCCACCACCTCGGCCTCATAGTGGGCGAAAACTCCGGCTTTGGGCAACGGCTTGCCGATCGAGGTGAGCATGATCCCGGTGACATCGCCGATCGCGAACACGCCCGGGAACTTCGTCGCCATGGTTTCGCGGTCGACCGGCACCCAGCCGGTTTCGCCACACATGCCGGCATCGCGCACGACCTGCGGCACGCGATGCGGCGGAATGTACGCAAGCAGGTCGAATTCGGCGTTGGCGCCGTTGGCGAAAGTAATCCGGCGTGCCGTTGCATCCACCGCCGTCGCGGTGTGGTTCGGGTGGTAACCGATGCCCTTGCTTTCGATCATCTGGCGCAACGCGGCTGAAACCGCCTGCCCGGCGACCGGCATCGGTCCCGGCTCGGCGGTGTAGAGATCGACGCTGACTTCCTTGCGAATACCGCGGCGGCGGCAGTCGTATTCGAGCAGCATCGCCGCTTCGTTGGGCGCGCCCGGGCATTTGAACGGCATCGCACTCACCAGCACGACAATGCGGCCTTTGTTAATCTTGAAGCGAGCCTCGCGCAGCGATTCGGCTCCGGCGGGCGTGTAGAAATTGTGACCCGCCGCGGCAAGCCCCGGCACCAGTTCCGGTGCGAGTTCCGCGCCGAGCGCAACGATCATGTAATCGCCGGCAAGCTCGCGGCCGCTCACGGAGACGGTACGTTTTGCCGGATCGATTTTTTCGATGTTGCCGCGCACTACTTCGATTCCGCGTTTGGCCAAGGCGGCAATGGGACGGGAGATCGCATCTTGCTTGCGCTCGCCGATCATCAGCCACAACAGCGAAGGCGCGAAGACATGGTCGGTCTCGCGTTCCACCAGAATCACGCGGTGTTCGCGGGGCAGTGCTTGGTGCAACCGGCACGCCGCGACGATGCCGCCGAAGCCTCCGCCCAATATCAGGATGGTTTTTTGTGCTGAGCTCATGAGTCGTTCAGAAGACCAGGACCTTATCGGCCCATTGCGTCCACGCGGTCAGCTCGTCCATCGTGCTGCGATGGGCGCTCTGCACCAGGTCGGTTTCGGCAATGCCGCGCGCATCGATGCAGGTCCCGCAGACGCCAACCTCGGCGCCGGCGCGCAGCACCATGCCCAGCATGTCACCGATGTTGTAAAAGCCCGGCGGCACTTTTTGCCCGGCCTTGGCGCAGGCGGCGGCATCGCCGATCAGGAACACCTTGACCTCGTCGCCGCCCGCTTTCAGCAGCGACCGCGCGAGACGCAGCGCGTTATAGCTGCGCTCGCTACCGTACGGCGCGTCGTTCAGAATGAACAATGTTTTCATCATAGAATTTCCTTCATGGGATCGGCCGGTCACAAGACCGTTCGACGGCATGGTCTTCGCGGTTCCATCGCTCTATCTACCACGGCCATTTTCTTGCCGAGTTCGATCGGTTGTTTGAACTCTGCGCCATCGATTAATTTTGCCGGTGCGGCTCGCAGGCGGCGCACAAAACCGGGAAGGAACGCGACCAGGGCAAGGAGTGCCAAGCCGGAAAGTCCGTAGTTCAAAGCCGAGCTGTTGCCGGCGGCCGCTTCGCGCCCCGCATATCCGAGCCAGGTGTAGGCCGCGGCGCCGGGCGTCATGCAGACCAGGGTGGCGAGGACGTAGTGTGCAAGACGGATGCGAGTGAGGCCCAGCGCATAGTTAAGCAGGTTGAACGGAAACAGCGGCACGAGCCGGGTGAGTGCGACAAAACGCCAGCCCTCAGTCTCGACGCCGGCGATGAGTTGTTTGAGCCGTCCCGCGGATTTCCGCGCTACCCAGTCGGAGGCTATATAGCGGGCGGCGAGGAACGCAAGAGTTGCTCCGAGCGATGCGCCCAGCAGGTTGTAGATGGTGCCCCAAAATGGCCCGAACAGCGCGCCGCCGATCAGACTGAAGACCACTCCCGGAATGAATAGAACCGTCGCGAAAGCATAAATGAGCATGAAACCGAGCGGCGCCAATAGGCCGAGACCAGCGATTTGCTCTTCCAGCATTGCAACCTCAAGCTGACCTCGGTGCATGACCAGCCAGAGCATCGCGCTAGCGAGGAGAAGTGCCAAGGTCGCCCGCCGTAATAGAACACCCTGTGTCATCGCGCCTCCTGCTGGCGGTTAATTGAGTAACCGCCGATCTGGCCGCGGAACGGCTCGAGCAGCATCTGGTCGAGCCACAGGTCCCGGTGCGAGCGGAATTGCCTGATCCCGATGACCATCCGCTCATGCCCGGCGGCTGGCTGCGTGCGATAGGTGCCTAACAACCGGTCCCACCACGTAAGATTGAAGCCGAAGTTGCTGTTGCATTCGGGCGCATCGATGGAATGATGTACGCGGTGCATATCGGGTGTCACGACCAGCCAACGCAGCGCGCGGTCCCACGACTGCGGGATACGAACGTTCGAGTGGTTGAACATCGCCGTGGCGTTGAGCAGCACTTCGAATACCAGCACCGCCAGCACCGGCGGGCCCAGCAGGAGGATCGCGGCAAACTTGATCAGCATGGACAAAATCATTTCGAGCGGATGAAAGCGCGCACCGGTGGTTACGTCGAAGTCCAGATCGGCATGGTGCATGCGATGCACGCGCCACAGGATTGGAACCGCGTGGAACATCAGGTGTTGCAGGTAGATGGCCAAGTCCAGCGCCAGCAGCGAAAGAACCAGCGCCAGCGGATAGGGTACCGCGAAGAGGTTGAACAGCCCCGCGCCGCGCTCCGCGACGAATGCCGCCACGCCCACCGCGGCCACCGGAAACAGGATCCGCAGCAGGACGCTATTGAACACGGTGATTGCCAAATTGCTGGTCCATCGGATCATCTTGGATTCCCGCAACGTACGCCGCGGCGCCGCGATTTCCCACGCCGCCATCAGCGTAAAGATCCCGAAGAAAGCGCCGAGCCGGACGCCTGAGGCGTGGGTGAGCAACCATGTATCCATGAAAAACCGGAGATTTCTCTGGCGGGTTAAACTAAAAAGAGATAATGTGATACTATTATTCAATTGATTACTTGAATAGTCAAGCGATAAAAAGGTCCGCTACGATGTCAGAGCAGAATTTCAAAAGCGACTTGTTCGGGCAGTTCGCCCGTATCGGCAAGGCGTTGTCGAGCGGAAAGCGCCTGGAAATGCTGGAATTTCTGGCCCAGGGCGAGCGCAGCGTCGAGCAGCTCGCGCGCCTGACGGGGCTTTCCGTCGCCAACACCTCGCAACACCTTCAGCAGCTGCGCCAGGTGGGGCTGGTGACGGCGCGCAAGGAAGGTCTTTACGTCCACTATCGGATCGCGGGAGACGGCATCGTCCGGCTGCTCGCCGCGCTGCGTGCCGTGGGAGAAGAACACCTGGCCGATGTGGACCGGCTGGTGAGGCTTTTTCGCGATAGCAAGGACGACTTGGAGCCGGTGCCGGCGAAGGAACTGTGGCAGCGAGTCAAGCAAGGCCTGGTGACGGTACTCGACGTGCGTCCGCCGGAGGAATATGCCCAAGGACACATCCGCGGCGCGCTCAACGTGCCGGTGACGGAACTGAAGAAAAGGCTGCACCAGATCCCGGCCGATCAAGAGGTGGTCGCCTACTGCCGCGGCCCCTACTGCCTGCTGGCTTACGAAGCGGTCCAGGTTCTGCGCAAGCAGGGGATCAAGGCGCGCCGTCTGGAAGAGGGTTACCCGGAGTGGAAAAGCGCGGGATTACCGGTGGAGGGTTCTGCCTAGCATCGGCGCGAGCCCCGGCCAGACGTTTTCGAGTATGATCGGCTGCGCCCGAGCGGTCGGGTGCAGGTTGTCTTCCAGCAGTAATTCACGGTTGCCCGCCACGCCTTCAAGCAGAAATGGCACCAGCGCGCATTTGAACCGGCGCGCCAGCGCAACGAACACCTGCGCATAGTCCCGCGTGTACTGCGGCCCGTAGTTGGGCGGCATCTGCATGCCGACCAGCAGCACCCGGCTGCCGGATTTCTGCGCCGCGCGGATGATTGCGGCGAGGTTTTCCCGCATTTGTCCGAGCGGCAGGCCACGCAGCCCGTCATTGGCGCCCAGCGCCACCACCACGATGACAGGCTTGTGAGCGGCCAACGTGGCAGCGATGCGCGAGGCGCCGCCGCTCGTGGTCTCGCCGCTGATGCTCGCGTTCACCACGGTATAATCCAACCGCTTCTGCCGCAGGCGTTCCTGCAGCAGCGTGACCCAGCCGTCTTGCCGGCTGATGCCATAGGCTGCCGAGAGGCTGTCGCCGAAAACGAGGATCGTCGGACCGGCCTGCGCCAGTCCGCAACCCAGCAGCGCGAGCACGAGCAAAAATTTCCGTAACATGGAGACCAAATTGCCCATTGTCAGGTCGAGCGGGTTGTCGAAAGTGGTGCCGAACGGCGCAAACACGCTCGCTATTCTGCAGGATATCAACCTCGCGGTCATGCCCGGGGAGGCGGTCGCCGTGGTCGGCGCCTCGGGTTCGGGAAAATCGACGCTGCTTGGCCTGCTGGCGGGACTGGATACGCCGACCGCCGGCAGCGTCGCCCTCGACGGCCACGATGTGTTCAGCCTCGACGAGGACGGGCGGGCGGCACTGCGCTCAAAACTGCTCGGTTTCGTGTTTCAATCGTTTCACCTGTTGCCGGCGCTCAACGCCACCGAAAACGTGATGTTGCCGCTCGAGCTCGCGGGCGACCGCGATGCGGCCGCGCATGCCGTGGCAATGCTCGAGCGCGTGGGCCTGAGCGCGCGCTTGCGGCATTACCCGAAGACGCTGTCGGGCGGCGAGCAGCAGCGCGTGGCGCTCGCGCGCGCATTCGTGATGCAGCCCAAGCTGCTGCTCGCCGATGAGCCCACAGGCAATCTCGATGCCGCGACCGGGGCCGCTGTTATCGACCTTATCTTCGAGCTCAACGCCGAACGCGGCACGACCCTGATGCTCGTTACCCACGATGAGATGCTGGCGCACCGCTGCACGCGGCTGATTCGCCTCGTCGGCGGCCGCCTCGAGAACGGGGACGCATGACGGCGCTTGCCCTGCGCATGCTGCTGCGTGACTGGCGCGCAGGCGAGCTGCGTGTGCTCGTGATCGCGCTGGTGGTCGCGGTGGCGAGCGTCACCAGCGTGGGTTTCTTCGCGGACCGCATGCAGCAGGCGCTGACGCGCGAGGCGCATCAGCTGCTCGGCGCGGATGTGGTGTTGGTGGCGGACCATCCGTGGCCGCAGGCGCTGCGCGACGAGATCGCGCGGCGCGGGCTGCGGCAGGCGGCAAGCACGAGTTTCATCAGCATGGCGCGCGTGAAGGACGAGGCGCAGCTGATCGCGATCAAGGCGGTGTCCGACGGCTATCCGCTGCGCGGCAAGCTGCGGATCGCCAGCGGACTCAATCTGCCGGACGCGGAAACCGATGCCGTGCCGCGCGCCGGAGAGGTGTGGATCGATGAGCGGCTCGCGGTGGCGTTCTCGCTCGCGATCGGTCAGCGACTCGAACTGGGCAATAGCGGGCTCAGGGTCGGCGCCATCCTGACGCTCGAGCCCGACCGCGGCGCGTCCTTCTTCAACTTTGCGCCACGCCTGCTGATGCATTTGGACGACGTGCCGGCAACGGGGCTGGTGCAAAGCGGCAGCCGCGTGTGGTACCAACTGTTGGCCGCCGGGGAGCGCGAGCCGCTGCAGGCTTTCGAGCAGTGGCTGGCGCCGCGCCTCGGGCGCGGGGAGTCGCTGCAAAGCCTGTCCAATGCCAGGCCGGAAATCCGCGGCTCGCTCGAACGCGCGCAGAAATTCATCGGGCTCACCGCGCTGCTCGCGGTGGTGCTCGCCGCGGTCGCGATATCGCTTGCCACGCGCCGTTACATCCGGCGGCATCTGGACGGTTACGCGGTGATGCGTTGCATCGGCGCCACGCAGAAGCAGCTGTTCGGACTGTTCGCGCGCGAGTTCGCCGCGCTGGGCGTGACGGCGGGCGTAATCGGCAGCGCGGCGGGCTTCATGGGGCAGATGGTGATCACGTGGCTTGTTGCCGAACTCGTCAAGGTGCCGCTGCCGCAGCCCACGCCGCTGCCGGCGGTGCAGGGGTTTCTGGTGGGCATCGTGTTGCTGCTGGGTTTTGCGTTGCCGCCGCTCATGCAGCTGAAGAACGTGCCGGCGCTGCGCGTGATACGGCGCGACCTCGGACCGCCGCGCGAGCGTGCGCTCGTGGCTTACGGCGCGGGCCTGGCGGCAATCGCCGCGCTGGCCGCATGGCAGGCGGGGGAAGCAAGGCTGGGGCTGGTCGTGCTGGGCGGTTTTGGGGCGGCATTTGCCGTGTTCGGCGGCGTTGCCTACGTCGCGCTGCGCCTGCTCGGTGTTGCACCGGCCGCAGCCGGGCTCACCTGGCGCTATGGGCTCGCCAATCTGAGCCGCCGCGTGCGGACCAACACCGTGCAGATACTCGCGCTCGCGCTCGGACTCACGGCCATTCTGATGCTGACTTTCACGCGTGCCGATCTGCTGGATACCTGGAAGGCGAAAATCCCCGCCGACGCACCGAACCGCTTCATCGTCAACATCCAGCCGGAACAGCGCGCCCCGCTGCTCGAGTTCTTTCGCGATCACGGGCTACCCGCGCCCGCGACGTATCCGATGGTGCGCGGCCGCTTCGTTGCGCGCAACGACGCGCCGGTCGACGTCGACAGGTTCGAGGATCGCGAGCGCAGGCTGGTCGAGCGCGAGTTCAACCTGTCCTATATGGACGCGCTGCCGGGGCACAACCAGGTGGTCGCGGGCCGCTGGTTCACACCGGAAGACCTTGCGCAAGGCGCGCTGTCGGTCGAGGAGGGCATCGCGCGGTCGCTCGGCTGGCAGCTCGGCGACCGCCTGTCGTGGCAGGTGGCGGGGCAGACTTTCAGCGCGCCGATCGTGAATTTCCGCAAACTCGACTGGGACTCGATGCGGGTCAACTTCTTCGTGATCGCGACGCCACAACTGCTGGAAAACGCGGCGACCAGCTACATTACGAGTTTTCATCAGCCGGCGGCGCGGACGCGGCTCACCAACCAGCTGTCACAGCGGTTTCCGAACATGACGGTGGTGGACATGAGCGTGCTCCTGCAGCAGGCGCAGAACATGCTGGAGCAGGTGGTGCGCGCGGTGCAGTTCGTGTTCCTGTTCGCGGTGGGTGCCGGTGTTCTGGTGCTCTATGCGGCGCTGCTCGCAACGCAGGACGAGCGGGTGCAGGAAGCGGCGGTGATGCGGGCGCTGGGGGCATCGCGCTCCCAAGTGCTCGCGGCGCAACGGGCCGAGTTCATGGCGCTGGGCCTGCTCGCGGGGCTGCTCGCGGCGGCGGGCGCGAGCGCCATCGGTTTCCTCGTGGCGAGGCAGGTGTTCCAGTTTTCTTACCACATCAACCATTGGATCTGGCTGGCGGGTCCGCTGCTCGGTGTCGCGTGCGTCGCGGTGAACATGGTGGCGGGCGCGCGGGCGGCGCTCAGCCGGCCGCCGATGCTGGCGTTGCGTGAGGCGTGATGCGCGAAGGCGAGGTGTAAAATGCAGGCATCCGTGGTGAAAAGCGCATGACCGAACTCGCGTTGGCACTGACTGTCGTCATAATCGCGCTGCTGGCATGGCTCGCGTGGCGCGTCGGCGCGCTCCAGCGCCATCTCGACGAACTGCCGCCGACGCTGGGGCAGGGGCTGGAGCAGCAGCACCGTGCCATGTTGGTCGATTTGCACGACGGACTTACTAGGCAGGGGGACCGTCTGGCAGTCGTGCTCACCGACACGTCCGAGCGTCTGCGCGCGACAACCGCCGATGAGCTCAAGCAGACGCGCGACACGCTGCACGCGTTGCGGCTTGCCGTGTCCGAGAATCTCGGCCAGAGCCGCGAGGCGATGCTGGAAAAGCTGGCGGAAACCACGCAGGCGCTGACCGGCAAAATCGACGAGCGCCTGGAGCAGATCAGCGGCAAGGTCAGCGAGCGGCTCGACGAGGGCTTCAAGAAGACCAACGAAACCTTCACCAACGTCATGACGCGGCTCGCGACCATCGACGAGGCGCAGAAGAAGATCGAGACGCTGACCGGCAGCGTCGTCAGCCTGCAGGAGCTGCTCGGCGACAAACGCTCGCGCGGCGCGTTTGGCGAAGTGCAGCTCGAAGCGCTGGTGCGCAATGTGCTGCCGGCTTCCGCGTTCGAAATGCAATACACGTTGTCAACGGGTGCGCGCGTTGACTGCGTGCTGCGGCTGCCGGAACCGACGGGCCTGGTGGCGGTCGATTCCAAATTCCCGCTTGAAAACTATCGCAGCATGCTGGCGCCCGATGCCAACGATGTCGAGCGGGCGCTGGCGCAGAAGCAATTCCGGCAGGACATCAGAAAGCACGTCGACGATATCTCGAAAAAATACATTATTCCCGGAGAAACTTCCGATGGCGCGGTCATGTTCGTGCCGGCCGAGGCGGTGTTTGCCGAGATTCACGCTTACCACGCCGAGGTGGTCGATTACGCGAACGCAAAGCGGGTCTGGATCGTGTCGCCGACGACGCTGATGGCGGTGCTCAATACCGCGCGCGCGGTGCTCAAGGACGTGGAAACCCGCAAGCAGATCCACGTGATCAAGGAAGCGTTGTCACGGCTCGCGGTCGAGTTCAGCCGTTTCGACGAGCGCATGAAAAAGCTTGCCGATCACGTGCGCCAGGCCCACGAGGATGTCGAGAAAATCCAGGTCACGGGCGGCAAGATTTCGCAGCAGTTCCAGCGTATCGAGGGTGTCGAACTCGAGGGATCCGAGCAGCCGCAATTGCGCGCGGTGGATCTCGGCAAGGAAGAATGACGCGGTGCGCGCGCGGTCGCGCCAGTGCGTTGTAGCTCATGCTTGAGGCGTTCAAGCGCTGGCGGCGCGCCCGCATCATTACCCGTGCAGCGCTTGATCCGGCGCAGTGGCAGCAAACGTTGGAGCGCCTGCCGTTTCTGCGCGGGCTGTCGGCTGCCGAGCGCGTGCGGTTGCGCCGGGTGGTGATCCTGTTTCTGCACCAGAAGTCCATCCACGGCGCGGCGGGGCTCGAGCTCGATGCCGGGATGCGATTACTGATCGCGGCGCAGGCCTGCATTTTGATACTCAATCTCGATATCGATTACTACCGCGGCTGGGTCGAGGTCATCGTCTATCCCGACGAGTTCGTGCCTGGGGGCGAGTACACCGACGAAGACGGCATCGTGCACACGGAGCGTGAACCGCGCGCCGGTGAGGCGTGGTTACAGGGTCCGGTGATCCTGTCGTGGGCCGACGTCGCGCCGTCCGCTGACGGCGTCAACGTCGTGATCCACGAATTCGCCCACAAACTCGACATGCTGAACGGTGACGCCAACGGCTTTCCGCCGCTGCACCACGGCATGAGCCGCGAGGCCTGGTCGCAGGCGTTCAGCAGCGCGTACGCCGATTTCTGCCGCCGGGTCGACGCCGGTGAAGAAGAGGTCGCGATCGACCCCTACGCCGCCGAAAGCCCCGGGGAGTTCTTCGCCGTGATGAGCGAGGCATTCTTTGAAATGCCGCATGCCGTGAGCGGTCTTTATCCGGCGGTCTACGACCAGCTCAAGCTGTTTTACCGGCAGGACCCGGCAGCGCGTACGGACGTGTGATTTCGGCGCGTATCGGTTAAGCTAGCGTTTGCTGCGATTCCCCGCCTCGCCGTGCTGAAACAGTTCGCTTTTGCCAAACCCAAACACGCGCTGACCGCCGGTTTTGGCGCGTTGCTGGTATTGATCATCGTCGTTACACTGCTCGGGATCTGGCGCATATACACGATCAATCAGCGTATTGAAGCGCTGGTTTACGAGCAGAACTTCGAATCCGAACTGTTGGCGACGTTGCTGACGACCAGCCAGGCGATGCGCGAGGCGTTGTTGCTGGTCGCGGCGGTCGGCGTGCTGGTACTGCTGATCGGCGCCTGGGTGGCGTCGCTGGTGATCCGTCAGATCGTGCGCAGCGAGGATGCGCTGCACCGCGAAAAAGAGCTCGCCCAGGTGACGCTGGATTCCATCGGCGACGGCGTGATCTCCACCGATGGCGAGGGGCGCATCGACTACATGAATCCGGTGGCGGAGCAGTATACCGGCTGGCAGGGCGCGGATGCCCGGGGCCAGCCGCTGGATACCGTGTATCGCGTGGTAGACGAGCTGACCGGCAAACCGCTCCCGCATCCCGGCGGCATCGAGGCGGGGGCACGCGGCACGTCCGGCATGACGGTAAGGTTGCTCGGGCGCAGCGGTAACATGTGCGCGATTCGCGATTCATCCGCGCCGATACACAATAGCGCTGGCAATCTGGTCGGCTGGGTGGTGGTGTTCCACGACGTAAGCCAGATCCAAGAAATGGCGCAACAACTGAGCTGGCAGGCCAGCCATGATCCATTGACCGGGCTAGTCAATCGGCGTGAATTCGAACGCCGGCTGGCCGATCTGCTTGATTCGGCGCGCACCGACAACAAGCCGCATGCGCTGATGTACATGGACCTCGATAATTTCAAGACCGTCAACGACACCTGCGGTCACGCCGCCGGCGACGAACTGCTGCGCCAGCTGACTACCGTGATGCAGTCCAGAATGCGCGGCAGCGACACGCTGGCGCGGCTCGGCGGCGACGAATTCGGCGTGCTGCTCGAGTCGTGCCCGCTCGATCAGGCGGTGCGGATCGCGAACGGCATGCGCGAGGCGGTGCGCGATTTCCGCTTTGTCTGGGAGGACAAGACTTTTGGCGGCGGCGTCAGCGCCGGCCTGGTTGCGATCGACGGCACGAGCAGTGTGAGCCGCGTGCTCGCCACCGCCGATGCCACCTGCTACGAGGCGAAGAGCAAGGGGCGCGATCGCGTCCAGGTCTACCGTCCGAAAGACGATAAACCCGGCGCACAGAACGCCGAATTGCAGATGGTGTCGCAGATCACCCATGCGTTCGAGCTCGGCAACTTTCGGCTCTACCGCCAGAAAATCATCGCGCTCGGCGCCGACGACGGTGAAGCGCCGCATTACGAAGTCCTGGTGCGCATGGTCGACCGCGCCGGCAGCCTGATTCCGCCCAGCGGCTTCATGCCTACCGCCGAGCGCTACAACCTACTGTCCTCGATCGAGCGCTGGGTGATCAGCTCGCTGGTCGAGTTCCTGCACCGGCAATACGAGAGCGGCGCGATACCGCATGAGAAAACGGCGTTCACCAGCGCGTTCTACGCCGTCAATCTTTCGGGCGTCAGCATCAACGACAGCAGTTTTATCGATTTCCTGCGCCAGCTGCTGACCCGCTTCAACCTGCCGCGCGGGTTGCTGTGCTTCGAGGTCACCGAGACCACCGCGATCTCGAATCTGACCAAGGCGGCGCAACTGATGCACGACTTGAAGGCGGTGGGCTGCCGCTTTGCGCTCGACGACTTCGGCATCGGCATGTCCTCGTTCGCCTACCTCAAGTATTTGCCCGTGGATTACATCAAGATCGACGGCGTGTTCGTGCGCGACATGGCGACTGACCCGATGGACCACGCCATCGTCGAGGCGATCAACCGCATCGCGCACATCCTCGGCCTCAAGACGGTCGCCGAGTTCGTCGAGGACGCGACGATACTCGAGAGGTTGCGCACGCTCGGCGTCGATTACGCCCAGGGCTATTTCATCGCCAAGCCCGAAGCGCTGATGAAACTCGCGGATACCGAGCCTGCGGTGCTTGAGTCCGCCTAGCGCGGCGCCTCGAAGGCCTGCAGCTCTTCCAGCGTATTGATGTTGCTGAACGCCTGCGGCTGGTCGTCGAACGCGACCGCAGCGACGCGCAACGTCGCGTACCAGGCGTCGATCTTGCGCCCGCCGTCAGCGAGAAACTGCGTCAGGTGCGGAAGCACGTCGCGCCGGCACAGGCAGAATACCGGATGCGGCTGATGACCGGTCCCGGCGACTGCGAGCTGCGCGTGTTGCGCATGCAGCGCCGCGCCAAGCCGCGCGACGAGGTCGGCAGGCAGAAATGGCGAATCGCACGGCACCGTTGCCACCAGCGGATGACGCGCCTCGCTCAAACCGCGCTGCAAACCGGCGAGCGGGCCGGCGTAGCCGCCGATTTCGTCGGCGATCACGCGGTACCCATAGCGGGCGTAGACGTCGAGATTCTGATTGGCATTGATCAGCACCTCGTCGACTTGCGGCGTAAAGCGCTCGATAACCCACTCGATCATCGGTTTGCCCCGCAGTTCGCGCAAGCCCTTGTCGACGCCGCCCATGCGCCGGCCCTGTCCGCCGGCCAGAATCACTCCCGTGACCCCGGCGTTCATTGGTTGCTCATCAAGTTTTTTTGAATCGGTGATGTCCGGTGAAAAGAAGGTAATGCTTGCCGGTGGCGCGCCCGAGCATGGTGATGCCGGTTTTCTGCGCGACCTCATAGCCCATCTGCGTCAGCCCCGAGCGCGACGCCAGGATCGGGATTCCCATCTGCGCGCACTTGATTACCATTTCGGAAGTAAGCCTGCCGGTGGTATAGAACACCTTGTCGGCGCCATCGATGCGATCGAGCCACATCTGCCCGGCGATCGCGTCGACCGCGTTGTGGCGGCCGACGTCCTCGACGAACATCAGGAGCTCCGAATCCCTGGCGAGCGCGCAGCCGTGCACCGCGCCGGCCTGCTTGTAGATCGTCTCGTGGCGCCGCACGCTGTCGATCAGGCCATAGAACGCCGCTTCGGTGATGGACACGTCGTCCGGCAGCCGGATCGACTCGATCTCGTCCATCAGCTCGCCGAACACCGTGCCCTGGCCGCAGCCGGTGGTCACGGTGCGTTTTTCCATGCGGCCATCGAGATCGGCAAGCCCGCTGCGCGTGGTAACGACCACGGAGTTGACCTCCCAGTCGACCTGCACGGCGAGGATTTCCTCGATGCTGTTGACCAGGCGCTGGTTGCGCAGGTAGCCGAGCGCGAGCGCCTCGGGCGCGGCGCCGAGCGTCATCAGGGTCACGATTTCGCGCTTGTCGACGTAGAGCGTAAGCGGATGCTCGCCGGCAATGTCGGTCGGCAGCACTTCGCCGCGCTCGTTGCGCGCCTCGACGGTGAACGTCAGTGGCCGGCTGGCGCGTGTAAGCTGCGGGCGGTAGGGTTTGTCCATGTGAAATGCAGGATTGAGGAGTGAGGATTGAGGATCCAGAGGGCGAGGGTTGAAGATGTGATTTTGCTCAATCCTCAATCCTCACTCCTCACTCCTGCGGTTCAGCCGCCTATATAGGACATCTCGATTTTCTGGAGGCCGGCAGTTGCCGCGGTGCGGATTTCGGAATAACGGTCGCCGCGCTGGCGCCACACGGCGTCGAGCGCATGCGAAATGTCGTCGTCGGAGGCGCCGCCGCGCAGCAGCGGCTTGAGTTCATGGCCCGCGGTCGCAAACAAACAGGTGTAGAGCCTGCCCTCGGTCGAGAGCCGCGCGCGCGTGCAGTCGCGGCAGAACGCCTGGGTGACCGAAGCGATCACGCCGATCTCGCCGCTGCCATCGCGATAGCGCCAGCGCGCGGCGACTTCACCGCGGTAATTCGGAGCGGCCTGCTCGAGCGGCGCTTCGGCGTCGATCATCGCGACGATCTGCCGCGCGGTGACGACGTCGTCCATGCGCCAGCCATTGGTGTGGCCGACGTCCATGTATTCGATGAAGCGCAGGATGTGCCCGCTGCCGCGGAAATGGCGCGCCATCGGCAGGATGCTCGCATCGTTGACGCCGCGCTTGACCACCATGTTGATCTTGATCGGCGTGAGGCCGGCTGCAGCGGCGGCATCGATGCCTTCGAGCACTCTTGCAACCGGGAAATCGACGTCGTTCATTCGCATGAACACTGCGTCATCGAGCGAATCGAGGCTGACCGTGATGCGTTTGAGCCCCGCGGACTTGAGCGCCTGCGCTTTTTTCGCGAGCAGCGAGCCGTTCGTGGTGAGCGTCAGATCGAGCCCGCGGATCGCGGCCAGCATCTCGACCAGGCGCTCGAGATTGCGGCGCACCAGCGGCTCGCCGCCGGTGAGCCGGATTTTTTCGATGCCGTGGCGGGTGAAGATGCGCGCGAGGCGCGCGATTTCCTCGAACTTGAGCAGCTCCTTGTGCTCGAGGAACTGATAGTCCTTGCCGAACACTGCCTTCGGCATGCAATAGACGCAGCGGAAGTTGCAGCGGTCGGTGACCGAAATGCGCAGGTCGCGCAGCGGCCGCCCCAGCCGGTCGGTGACCTGGGCGTGGCTGGCGGCAGCCGGAAATAGCGGATCGTTCAAACCACTGCTCCGATCAGGCTGTTTGCTTCGCTCGCGCGAGCGAAGGGGAGAGCCGATTATGACAAAAGAACTCGGCCCAGGGCAAGGAAAACACCACTGATAAATCAACCATTTGGCCCGCATGGTGAGTTGAATTATCGGGCCCGCTGGCGCAGAATCAAGGCACGATGACGAAGCCCAACGGCATGACGGCGACAACTTACCCGGTCGCGGTGATCATGGAGCGCAGCAAACTCGCCAGCCGCTGGCTGTCATACTGCTGGGAGGCGAAGGGCGTGGTGCGCGATATTTTCCCCGCCGGGACGGGTGCGCGGGTGATGCTACAGGACGAGCAGTCATTGCAGATTCTGTATCCGGGCCTCGAACTCAGGCTGATGCGCGATGAAGCGGAAGGGTACTACCTGAATCTGACTTCGCCCGCGCCCAAAGTGTTCGTGTTGTGGCGGTTACACGATGAACAGGCGCGTCCCGAGTTCGTCACCGTCAGTTATCACGAAGGAGCGCGCTGGATGGACGGCGACGAACACGTCGACGGTGCCCCGCTGCCCGGCGAATTGCTGCCGTGGATCCGGGGGTTCGTCGAGCAACATTACAGGCCGGAGCCGAAGCAGCAGAAGCGTTACGCGAGCAATAAGGACAAGGGCCGCATGGGCAGGTTCGAGCAATGAGCGAGGACGAGAAAAAATTCGACAAGGAGGAATTCCTGTCGCGCTGGTCGCGGTTAAAGCAGCGGGCAAGAGAACAACCTCCCGCCAAATCGCAGGCCGCATTGCCGGCTGTCGATCCCAAGGCGCCGCCTCCCGAGCTGCCGCCGATCGACAAGCTGACCATCGATTCCGACTTTCGCGGCTTTTTCCATCCCAAGGTGGATGAAAACCTGAGGCGGGCGGCCCTCAAAAAACTGTTCAGCGATCCGCATTTCAACGTGATGGACGGTTTGGATGTCTATATCGACGATTATTCCAAGCCGAACCCTTTGCCGGCCACGATGCTGGCCGGGCTCAGACAGGCGCAAAAGATCCTCGGGTGGGCGAAGGAAACGAAAGAGGAGACGGAGGCGAAGCGGGCCGAGGCGTTCGCCGAAAATGCACTGCCGTCTTCGGCCGAACGAACTGTTTTGACGGCAGTTCCGGGTGAGCCGGCGCCGGACGAGCAATCGCAGGATGCGAAGCGGAATCCGGAGCCGCACGTTCCGGCGGAGCGGAAGTCGTAGCGCGGGCGGGACGTTTTGGTTAGTATCGCGCCTGGCCTATTGCGTCCTTTTAACATCCGGTATTCCATTCAATGACGCAGCAAGGTCGCAAAGTGCTGTTGTGCAACTGCAACCGCACCATGCCGCTCGACGGCAAATCCGTAGCCGGGACGCTGGAGCCCGGCGCGGTTCCACACATCCACAGCGAGCTTTGCCGACGGCATGTCGCGGCATTCGAGGCGGCGGCCAAAAGCGGCGAGGACTTGCTCGTCGCGTGCACCCAGGAAGCGCCGTTGTTCCGCGAATTGCACGAGGAATTCAAGGCGACGGGCGACATCCGTTTCGTCAATATTCGCGAGACCGCCGGCTGGTCGAAGGACGCGCAGCAGGCGGCGCCCAAAATCGCGGCGTTGCTGGCCGCGGCGCAACTGCCAGCGCCGGAGCCGGTGCCGGTTGTTGCGTATCAATCCAGCGGCGATTTAATGATCATCGGTCCCGGCGCGGCGGCGACCGCGTGGGCCGACCAGCTGGCCGAACAGTTCAGCGTTTACGCGTTGATTACCGATGGCAGCGGCGAGTTGCCGGCCGAGCGCCGTTACCCGGTATTCAGCGGCAAGGTGCACGAGATCAAAGGCTATCTCGGCGCATTCGAAGTCGCCTGGGACCAGGTAAATCCGATCGATCTCGAGGTGTGCACGCGCTGCAACGCATGCATCAAGGCGTGTCCCGAACACGCGATCGACTACAGCTACCAGATCGATCTCGACAAGTGCAAGGCGCATCGCCAGTGCGTGAAGGCGTGCGGCGAGGTTCGGGCAATCGATTTCGAACGCCACGAGACGCGGCACGGCGAGCGCTTCGACCTGGTGCTCGACCTGAGCGCAACACCGTTGCTCAGGATACACGAGCCGCCGCAGGGCTATTTCGCTCCCGGCCGCGATCCGCTCGAACAGGCGCAGGCGGCGCGCAAGCTCGCGCCGATGATCGGCGAGTTCGAGAAGCCGAAATTCTTCGTGTACAAGGAAAAAATCTGCGCCCACAGCCGTTCCGAAATCAGCGGCTGTACGCAGTGCATCGATATCTGCTCGACTGCGGCGATTACCGCTGACGGCGATCACGTCAAGGTCGAGCCGCACCTGTGCATGGGCTGCGGCGCATGCGCGAGCGTGTGCCCGTCCGGGGCAATGAGCTACGCTTATCCACGCATCGCCGATCTCGGCTTGCGCGTGAAGACGCTGCTCGCGACTTACCGCAGCGCCGGGGGCGGGCAGGCCTGCATGTTGCTTCATAACGCCACCGACGGGCGCGAGCTGGTGGCGCGGCTCGGCCGCCGCGGCAAAGGGCTGCCGGCGCGGGTGATTCCGCTCGAGGCGTTTCATATCGCCTCGCTCGGCATCGACGCCCTGCTGGGGGCCATGGCCTATGGTGCGGCGCAGGTGGTGATCGTCAGTACCGGCAGCGAGGCACCCGAATATCTGGTTTCGCTCAAGCGCCAGACCGGCTATGCGCAGCAAATTCTCTCGGCACTCGGCTATGGCGAGCACCACGTTCAGCTGATCGAAGCGCACGACAGCGCTGCACTCGAGGCTGCCGTATGGGGCCTGCCACCGGCACCGGTTGCGCCGGCGGCTGCGACTTTTAATTGGCCGAATGAAAAGCGCGGCACGCTCGATTTCACGTTCGACCATCTGCTCACGCACGCGCCGCAGCCGCAGGAACAGATTGCGCTGGCGGCGGGCGCGCCCTACGGCCAGGTCCTGGTAAACCAGCAGGCTTGCACGCTGTGCATGGCGTGCGTGGGGGCCTGTCCCGAGGGCGCGTTGCTCGATTCCAAGGAGCGGCCGCAGCTCAAGTTCATCGAGCGCAATTGCGTGCAATGCGGGCTGTGCGAAAAGACCTGTCCCGAGAACGCGATCAGCCTTGCGCCACGCCTGCTGCTGACCCGGCAGGCGAAGGCCGAAGTGGTGCTCAACGAAGCCGCGGTCTTCGCCTGCATCAAATGCGGCAAGCCGTTCGCGACCAGGCAGATGATCGACAACATGCTGGGGCGGCTGACTTCGCATTCGATGTTCGCCGAGCCGGGCGCCATCGAACGGCTGAAAATGTGCGCCGACTGCCGGGTGGTGGATATGCTGCAGCATGCCAAGCATGGCTCGATCCTCGATCTCAAATGAGTATTGACGCATTGCACCATGAAGTCCCTGGAAGCAGCGAGGTCATGCCTGAAGATCAAGCGCGCGCAGAGGTTTATGCGCTGCTCAGCAGTCTGTTCTACGAACCGCCTTCGGCAACGCTGCTGAAGGGTATTGCCAGCAGTGTAACGCTATGCAATGATGGCTCAGATTCAGGTTTT
Organism: Betaproteobacteria bacterium; assembly: GCA_023266235.1. GTDB lineage: Bacteria > Pseudomonadota > Gammaproteobacteria > Burkholderiales > SG8-41 > PALSA-1004. The sequence continues at coordinate 16,250 of JAHFRL010000018.1, read as the reverse complement.
TGCCGCGCGTGGCATGCGTTGCAACAGGCGGCCGCAAACGCCGACGCGGCAGCAGTCAGGGACGAGTACGACACGGCATTCATCGGCACCGGCCGCCAGCCAGTGATGCTGTACGGCTCGTTTTATCTGGCGGGATTCCTGAATGAGAAACCGCTCGCGCAATTGCGCGGCGAACTCACGCAGATGGGTTTAGCGCGAAGCGGCAACAGTCACGAGACGGAGGATCATATTTCTGCTCTTTGCGACGTGATGCGCTTCCTGATCGCGGGCGATCACGACACGCCGCCCGCTGCGCTCGAGGTGCAGCGCGATTTCTTCCTGCGCCACATAAAAAGCTGGAATACACGGCTCTGCGCTGCTGTTGACAACGCCAACGATACCCATTTTTACAAGCATGTCGCGCGATTCGCGCGCGAGTTTTTCGCCATCGAGAACGAATCTTTCGACATTGCCTAGATCAAGGAGGGCTCGACCATGACCACCAAACCCAGTTCCGGCCGCAGAAAATTTCTCGCCACGCTCGGTGCCGGCGGCGCCGCCGCGGCTGCGGTTGTGATCACGCAACAAGGCGGGCAATCCGAGCCAACTTCCGACAAGACAGCCGCACGCGAGGGCAAGGGCTACCAGCTGACCGAGCACGTGCGCAACTATTACCGTACCGCCAAAGTTTAATTCGCAGGAGACGCCGATATGTTACTGACCAGAAAAGCCAGCAGCGCTACCGCCAGCAGCGGCCGTCTGAGCCGCAATGTCTCCGCTTATCTCGGCAATACGATAGACCGCCGCGCGTTCCTCAAGCGCTCCGGCCTCGCAGTCGGGGCGGGCGCCGCGGTGAGCCAGTTGCCGTTCTCGATGATGGGCAAGGCGCACGCCGCCGACGCCAAAGGCGACGGCCAGATCCAGGTCAGGCGCACCGTCTGCACGCACTGCTCGGTCGGTTGCGCAATCGACGCCGTGGTCAAGAACGGCGTCTGGATCCGGCAAGAACCGGTGTTCGATTCGCCGCTCAACCTGGGCGCGCACTGCGCGAAAGGCGCCTCTATTCGGGAGCACGGCCACGGCGAGCATCGCCTCAAGTATCCGATGAAACTCGTCGACGGCAAATGGAAGCGCATCAGCTGGGACGACGCGCTGAAGGAAGTCAGCGACAAGCTGCTCGCAATCAAGAAGGAGTCGGGCCCCGACGCGACATTCTGGATCGGCTCCAGCAAGCACAACAACGAGCAGGCGGCTCTCCTGCGCAAGTTCGTGTCGTTCTTCGGCACCAACAACATGGACCACCAGGCGCGTATCTGCCACTCGACGACGGTGGCCGGTGTGGCGAATACCTGGGGCTACGGCGCGATGACCAACTCGTACAACGACGAGCAGAATTCGAAGTGCATTCTGTTCTTCGGCAGCAACGCTGCCGAAGCGCACCCGGTGTCAATGCTGCACACGCTGCACGCCAAGGAAAACGGCGCCAAGGTGATCTGTGTCGATCCGCGCTTCACGCGCACTGCGGCCAAGGCCGACAAGTACTACCGTATCCGCTCCGGTACCGACGTCGCCTTTCTGATGGGCATGCTGCACCACATCTTCAAGAACGGCTGGGAGGACAAGGAGTACATCAAGGCGCGCGTCTACGGCATGGACAAGGTCAGAGAAGAGGCCGCGAAGTGGACGCCGGACAAGGTCGAGGAAGTCACCGGCATGAAAGAAGCGGAAGTGCTCGACGTTGCCGAGACGATGGCCAAGAACCGTCCGAGCACCATCGTGTGGGCGATGGGGCAGACCCAGCACACCAACGGCAATGCGATCGTACGCGCGTCCTGCATCCTCCAGCTTGCACTCGGCAACGTCGGCGTGTCGGGCGGCGGCACCAACATCTACCGCGGCCATGACAACGTGCAGGGCGCGACCGACGTCGGTCCCAACCCCGACTCGCTGCCTGGTTACTACGGGATATTTACTGGCTCATGGAAACACTGGTGCGCGGTGTGGGGCGTCGACTACGAGTGGGTCAAGAAGCAGTTTGCGTCCCAGGCAATGATGGAGAAACCGGGCATCACGGTGTCGCGCTGGATCGATGCCGTGCTCGAGAAAAACGAAAATCTCGACCAGGACTCGAACCTGCGCGCGGTGGTCTACTGGGGCCACGCGCCGAACAGCCAGACCCGCGGCAAGGAAATGCTCGAGGCGATGAAAAAACTCGATTTACTGGTCGTGATCGACCCGTATCCGTCCGCAACCGCGGCGATGATGGCGTTGGCGCGAAAAGACGGCGCTTACCTGCTGCCGGCGGCAACGCAACTCGAGTGTTCGGGCTCGGTGACCGCGTCCAATCGATCGCTCCAGTGGCGCGAAAAAGTGATCGATCCGATGTTCGAGTCGCGCACCGACCACATGATCATGTACCAACTCGCGCAGAAGCTCGGTTTCGGCAAGGAGTTGGTGGCCAAGATCAAGCTGGTCAAGGGCAAAGGCGGCATGGACGAGCCGGACATGGAAGACGGGCTGCGCGAAATCAACCGCGGTACCTGGACCATCGGCTATACCGGCCAGTCGCCGGAGCGGCTGCAGGCGCATATGCGCAACATGCACGTGTTCGATGTCAAGACGCTGCGCGCCAAGGGCGGCAAGGACGCCAAAACCGGCTATGTGCTCGACGGCGACTACTATGGCCTGCCGTGGCCATGCTACGGCACCGCCGCATTGAAGCACCCGGGCTCGCCGAATCTGTATCAAACGTCGCGACACGTGATGGATGGCGGCGGCAATTTCCGCGCTAATTTCGGTGTCGAACGCGACGGTGTGAACCTGTTGGCGGAAGACGGTTCGCATTCCGAGGGCGCCGATCTCACCACCGGCTATCCGGAATTCGACCACGTACTGCTGAAGAAACTCGGTTGGTGGGACGAGCTCACCGACGCCGAGAAGAAAGCGGCCGAAGGCAAGAACTGGAAGACTGACCTTTCCGGGGGCATCCAGCGCATCGTGATGAAGAACCACGGCTGCCATCCGTTCGGCAACGCCAAAGCGCGCGCCGTGGTGTGGAACTTCCCGGATGGAGTGCCGTTGCACCGCGAGCCTCTCTTCAGCCCGCGGCCGGATCTCATCGACAAGTATCCGACCCACGACGATCAGAAAAACCGCTGGCGCATGCCGGTGCTGTTCAAGACGGTGCAGCAGGCGAACAAGGACATCTCCAAGCAATATCCGCTGATCATGACCAGCGGCCGGCTGGTGGAATACGAGGGCGGCGGCGACGAAACGCGCTCCAACCCGTGGCTCGCGGAACTGCAGCAGGAGATGTTCGCCGAAATCAACCCGAAGGACGCCAACGATCGCGGGCTCAAGAACGACGAATACGTGTGGGTCGAAACGCCGACCAAGGCGCGCCTGAAGGTCAAGACCCAGGTCACCGAAAGGGTCGCCCCGGGAACCGTGTTTTTGCCGTTTCATTTCGCGGGATGGTTCGAAGGCCGCGACCTGCTCGACAAATACCCGGAGGGCGCGGCGCCGATAGTGCGCGGCGAGGCGGTCAACACCGCGACGACTTACGGCTACGACATCGTGACCATGATGCAGGAAACGAAGACCACGCTGTGCCAGGTCAGCAAAGCGGCATGACGAGATAACGAGAGCTGAGGAGTATAGCCATGGCAAGAATGAAATTTCTGTGTGATGCCGAGCGCTGCATCGAGTGCAATGGTTGCGTGACCGCCTGCAAGAACGAGCACGAGGTCCCGTGGGGCGTGAACCGCCGCCGCGTGGTGACGCTGAACGACGGCGTGCCGGGTGAAAAATCGATCTCGGTCGCCTGCATGCACTGTTCGGACGCGCCGTGCATGGCGGTGTGCCCGGTCGACTGTTTCTACAAGACCTCGGAAGGCGTGGTGCTGCACGACAAGGATCTGTGCATCGGCTGCGGCTATTGCTTTTACGCGTGCCCGTTCGGCGCGCCGCAATTCCCGCAGGACGGCGCATTCGGTTTGCGCGGCAAGATGGACAAGTGCACGTTCTGCGCCGGCGGTCCGGAGGCCGACAACTCGGAAGCCGAGTTCAGGAAATACGGCCGCAACCGGCTCGCGGAAGGCAAGCTGCCGGCGTGCGCCGAGATGTGCTCGACCAAGGCGCTGCTCGGGGGCGATGCCGACGTGATTTCCGACATCTACCGCAACCGCGTGCTGAAGCGCGGCAAAGGCTCCGAGATCTGGGGCTGGGGCACGGCCTACGGCAAGCCCGATGAACGGCCGGCGCAAAGCAAGGGAGGCAAGTCATGACCGTCCGCAAATTAGCGCTGGCGGTCGCCGCCAGCGCGCTGGCGCTGACGCTGGCTGCATGCGGCGACAAGCCCATGGTCTACAAGCAAGGCCAATATCAGGGCAAGCCCGACAGCAAGCCGTGGGACAACGACCAGTTCAAGGGTAATCAGGTCGAGTGGGAAAAAGCGGTCAAGGCACGCAACCAGGGGCAGGACGAGTATTCACGCGCCGTCGCGAGCGCTAAATAGGGGGTTGACTCATGACCAGGTCGTTCGCATGTCAACGCATATTGCCGCTGATGGCGATGCTGCTCGCGCTGCTGCTCGCGCCGTTTGCGCATGCCGCGGACGCGGGCGGGGCCAGGGAGCAGGCGCAGCGCCAAACCACGCAGCCCGGCAACAACGCGCCGGTATGGCGCGACGTGCGCAAGGGAGAGAACGCTTTTCAAACCACGCAGGTGCGCGGGATTGAAACCAACATCCTGGTCCAGCCTGCCGGTGAAACCTGGCGCCAGATCCATAATGGCCCGCTGCCCCTGTACGGCGGATTGCTGTTGATCGCAATGCTGCTGCTGATTTTTGGCTATTTTAGATGGAAGGGTCCGCTGCGCGTGCACGAAAATCCCACGGGCAGGCTCATTGAGCGTTTCAGCGATTGGGAGCGGTTGGTGCACTGGTCTGCGGCCATCAGCTTCGTGATTCTGGCGGTAAGCGGCCTCATCCTCATGTTTGGCAAGTATGTGCTGCTGCCGATGTTCGGTTACACTTTGTTTTCGTGGCTCGCGATCATCGGCAAGAACCTGCACAATTTTATCGGGCCGCTATTCATCTTTTGCACGCTGGTGATGTTCGTCACTTACGTGAAGGACAACGTGTGGCGCGTCGCGGACTTCGTCTGGCTCACGAAGGCGGGCGGAATGCTCAGCGGCGAGCATGTGCCGTCGGGACGCTTCAATGCCGGTGAAAAAATCTGGTTCTGGTTCGGCGTGACCTTGCTGGGGCTCGTATCCGGCGCTTCCGGACTGCTGCTCGATTTTCCCAATTTCGAGCAGACGCGATCCGTCATGCAGCTGGCCAACGTGGTGCATGCGATTTCCGCGATGCTGTTTATTGCGGTAGCGCTGAGCCACATATACATCGGCACGCTTGGCGCCGATGGGGCATATGAAGCGATGCGCACCGGATACGTGGACGAAACCTGGGCCAAAGAGCATCACCAGACCTGGTATGAGGAAGTGAAAGCCGGCAAGGCGCGCCAGCGCTTCGCCGACGACGTGCCGGCCGCGATCAAGACGCAAGTGGCGCAGGCGACCAAGGCTTGATCCAGAACTGCGGGAGAGACCATGAAATCCAGGAAAGCACTCGTAATCGCGGCGCTATGTCTGCTGACCACCGGGGCGGTCTACGCGAAGCTGCCGGTGCCACCGATGACCGACGAGCAGAAGGCGAAAGCCGACGAAGCCAAGGCCAAAGCTGCCGATGCCGCCAAGAAAGAGGGCGAGCAACTCGCCAAGGCGCAGGACCGTGTCACCAGCCGCTACATCCAGCAGCAGAAAGCCAAAGGCGTTGCCGTCAAATCGACGCCGATTGCAGCGGCAGCTCCCGCTGCCCCAGCAGCGGCGGCACCGGCGAAGAAAAAATAGCCGGTGGAGACCGGTGACGCGATAAGCCCGGATTTTTCCGGACTTTTTCTTTTTCGGCGCCGGATAGTCTGATCGACGGTGTGCGCGTTCGTCAAATCAGGGATAGTTGACCTAGGTCAAAGTTCGTCAGGCCCGATGGGGTAGTCTTTGACTTGGTGTAGCCGTGATGGGCGGCCCCCATCAGAACAGCATGGACGAGGTAAGGATATGTGGACGAAGGCAGGGAAAGCGCTCCTAGCTGGTTGCCTCTTCGCTCTGGGAAGTGGCGCGGTCTTGGCGGCCGATGCCGACCCGCAGAAGCAGATCGATGAGATCAAGGGTGCGCTGCCGAAATTCGCCATTCCGATGCGCGAGGTCGGTGATCGCTTCCAGAATATTTACTTCGCGGCCAAGGGCGGCAATTGGGCGCTCGCCGCCTACATGTCGAAGTACATGAATGGCGCGATGAATCCGGCCAAGGTGACGAAACCAAACGAATACAAGGTTTGGCAAGGCTTTTACGAGGGGGCATTTGCGCCCGTCAACAAGGCGATTCAAGCGAAGAACCTGAAGGCGTTCGAGGGCGCGTATACAGCCGTGATCAACGATTGCAACGGCTGCCACAAAGCGATGGGCTACAGCTTTATCAAGGTCGTGAAATTGAAGGCGCCGGCTGACAATGGCGTCGACTACAAAGTCGCATCCCAGCCGGGCGACGTTCCGCCTTGATCCGCAGGGGATTAGCATAAGCCCGGGGACGTATCAAACGGGGCGTCTGAGAGGCGCCCCGTTTCCGTTGTTGAAAACCGCATGACGGAAGGCCGCCAGGCGCGAGGAACGCAGGAATCCCCCGACCGTTGAGGAAAGTAAGGACCGGCGCCGCACACGCGATGCGTTCACTGACCCGGCGCCACGCCTGGAGTAAAACAGCCAGTTCAAGGAGGGTTGTTTATAAGTCATGAACGGTCCGGCGGGGACCGTTCATTTCCACGTCGGTGCAATGAAACTCAGGTTCGCGAAGTAAACGGACTTCATCGTGATGGCGGGACGGCGGCAACGCCGTCCCGCATTTGTTGCCAGGCAGGCAACTTGGGCGCACTATCGCGCCGGAGCAAAACAACGAAACTTAAGTGCAAATATTCGGGTCGTTCTCGCGCCGCGTGAACATTGTGCTGTTTATTTAACAAGGAAATTGAAGACCATGCGTTTTCCGGGATTCGCGGCGTTGATAGTGGCGGGCGTTATTTGTCTTGCAGGAGCGCCGATTATCTGGGAGGCGCAAACCCAAGCCGCGGAAGCCGAACCAGCCGCCGCGAAGATTGACAGCGCCGTATGCTTGGGCTGTCACGGCAATGAAGGATTCGCGGTGCCGGGCGCAGATGGGAAACCGCGCCAGCTGCACGTGGCCAAGGAAAAATTTGAAAAGAGCGTGCATGGCAAGCGGCTTTGCGTCGAGTGCCATAAGGATATTACCGAAATTCCGCACCAGAAAATCGGGCAGCACAAGGTCAGTTGCGTGCAGTGCCACGAGGAGTTATGGGCAACCGCCCAGAAGGAGAATAAAACCCGGGAGTTCGCCAGATTGGGGGTGGTTGTACAGCAAATCGACAAGTACATGAAATCGATTCATGCCCGGCCAAACATCGAGGACCAGTCGCGCACCAACGCCACCTGCTATAACTGTCACGACGCCCACTACATCTATCCCAAAGGCAGTGCCGGCCGCGCAGAGTGGCGCCTGACAATTCCGAACGTTTGCGGCAAGTGCCATAGCAAGGAACGCGACGCGTACATGACGTCGGTGCATGGCGACGAAGTCATGTGGAAGCGCAATCCCGCGGCGGCCGTCTGCTCGGATTGCCACACTACCCATGACATCGAGAACCCGGAAATCGCTTCCACCAGGCTCGTCATTACCAAGAACTGCGGGAACTGTCATGCCGAGAATTTGAAAACCTATACGGGAACCTATCACGGGCAGGTGAACACTCTGGGCTACGCTTATACCGCCAAGTGTTTCGACTGTCACGGCAGTCATGCCATCCAGCGCGTAGCTGATCCGAAGTCGACGGTGCATCCGGACAGCCGCCTCAAAACCTGCCAACAGTGTCACAAGGACGCGACGGCGGGGTTTATCACGTTCAATCCGCACGGTAATACCCACGACTTCGGTCGTTATCCAGCCATGTGGGTCGCGTCGAAATTCATGATCGCGCTGCTGGCGGGGGTGTTTCTGTTTTTCTGGACGCATTCGGCGCTGTGGTTTTATCGCGAATACAAGGATCGCAAGGAAGGCAAGAGCAGACCGCACGTGCTGACGGAGGATTTGCCGGGAGCCCAAGGCACGTATTACCGGCGCTTCAGGCCTCTGTGGCGGATTGCCCACCTGGCATTTGCGCTGAGCGTGATGATGCTGGTCCTGACCGGCATGGCGGTGTTTTACGCCGAGACGTCGTGGGCGAAAATCATCATGAACGCGTTCGGCAGCCCGCATGCGGCGGGCATCGTGCACCGAATCAGCGCGGCCATCATGCTGGGGATTTTTTTCGCGCACATGGTCTATCTCGCTTTCCACCTGGGCCCGAGGTGGAGAACGTTTAACTGGATCGGCCCCAACTCGCTGGTGCCCTGGTGGCAGGATCTCGAGGATGCGATCGCCATGTTCAGGTGGTTCTTCGGCAAAGGCCCGCGACCGGTCTTTGACCGCTGGACCTACTGGGAGAAGTTCGACTACTGGGCGGTGTTCTGGGGCATGGCGATCATCGGCGGGAGCGGCATGATGCTGGCATTTCCGAGCGTGACCGCCTCGGTTCTGCCCGGGTGGGCATTTAACGTGGCGACTATTATTCACGGGGAAGAAGCATTCCTTGCGGCCGTGTTCCTGTTTACCGTGCATTTCTTCAATAACCATCTCAGGCCGGACAAGTATCCCCCGCCGGATATCGTGATGTTCACCGGTGCGGTGTCTCTGGAAGAGTTCAGGCGGGAGCACACCCTGGAATACAACCGGCTGGTCGAATCGGGACAGCTTGCGAAGTATCTGGTGGACGCTCCGTCACGACCCATGACCCTGGGCTCGAGAATACTGGGACTCACGCTGATCGCTTTCGGCTTGACGCTGCTGATTCTGGTGCTGATCGGGTTCACGGGTAGTGTGTGACGGCGGGTGGATGATCGTGAAAGAAGAGTCAGACTGTGTTTTCGTTTGTCATCGGAATAGAATGTTATCGATCTGCATGGCAACAAATATTCGACCGGATGTAAGCAGGCGACCCACTAATCCTTGAGATTTCCAATGAAAAATCTGATCCTGGGCATTATGTTGTCGATGGCGCTGATTGGCTGCACGGATAAAAAGGATACAACCGCCAATCCCACACCCGAGAAACGATCTGCGGCGGATATCAGCGCCGGCAAAGCCATCGTGGAGCGAGACTGCAAGGGGTGTCATGGCCTGGACGGCAGGGGCATTGCCCCGGCTATTCCACACCTGGCGGCGCAACGAGAGCGTTATATGCTCGCGTCAATAAAAGAGTATAAAGAAGGAAAGCGTACCCATGCCGCCCTCAGAGACATGATGGGAAACATGAGTGAAGCGGACATGCGTAGTGCGGTCGCTTACTACGCCAGTCTACCGCCAGTCGTGAACGCCTCGGCAAAGGACGTCCAACTCTCGTCTCTCTATCAAGAAGGCAAGGCGTTGGCGGCAGCGTGTACAAAGTGTCATGGCGAAGATGGTAACAGCAGGATTCCCGGCACGCCCAGCCTCGCCGGCCAGCAGCTCCACTATCTTGTTGCTGCCATCCAGGAATATCACCAGGGAGAACGTAAAGTAGCCGCGATGAAATCGATGATGCGTGGTTCGAACACGCCGGAATTGGAGAAGTTGGCGCTGTATTTCGTGTCGCAGACCCCTGCCCAACGTTCCGCGCCGTCTTTTGGTGATCCGGTGGCAGGCGAACCGGCAACCGCCATGTGTGGTGGATGTCATGGGTCTAACGGCGTGAGCACCGACAGTGCGACGCCCAGTCTGGCGGGCCAGGACCCCCAGTATCTGGTGAACGCAATCAGGGCGTACCGAAAAACCCGCCAGAATTGGGGGATGCAACGTTATGTCGCCGGGCTTGGTGATAAAGACATAGAGAACATCGCCGCGTTCTACGCGATCCAGAAGTCCAAAGCCGCGGGTGAGGCGCCGAGTTCCGCCAAGGAGCTGGCTGAAAAATGCAATCGTTGCCACGACGTTGATGACAACCCCGCGATGGCGGCTCCAAAAATGAATGGGCAGGACAAGGACTATCTGATTATGGCCTTGAGGGCATATCGCGATGGAAAGCGTGAAAGTTCAATGATGCACAATATGAGCTTCACTTACAGTAACGCCATCATAGAAAGTATCTCGTCCTGGTATGCCGGTCAGCCGGCGAGATAAACGCTGGTCCGGGATTATGGATTTACGACGACCGGCACGTGGCGACCGGGCGGCGGCGCTGCTACCCTACGCGTGGCGAATCAAACTCCGATTTTGTCCGACTTCCCGTTAGCCGGTTATGGGATATCGCCGCCCTTTCTCCGAGTGACCGGCGCGGGCGTCTTGGAGAACCACAACTGATACATGGTCACCACCCACATGAAGGCGAAGCACAGACCCATCACTCCGCCGGCGCCCATCACCACCCAGGCGAACGGATGATACAGCTTGGTGAAATACCAGGAGCTCACATCCAGCGTGAGGGCGACGAATGGCAGTGCGACGACGGTACACTTGAACCACACGGGCCGCACGTAGGCGTGGCTGTACATCAGGCCCATGATGAAGAAGACAAAGGTGAGTCCGAACAGGTGAATGTGCGACACGCGAACCAGTGTAAAGATATCGGTTCCGGTGTCCTGCTCGGTCACTTTCTTTACATTATCGTAGCCGCTCAGGTTCGGCAAGTGCGGGTTGCTGCCATCGTGGCAGCTTATGCATCGCTTGCCTAGCGTCGGTTTGATGTCCTTCTCGTACTTCTCACCCTTGGCGCCTTCCCGGACCCAGGTGATTATGGTTCTGGTCTCCTCGGGCGGCAGCATGGTTGACATCGGTCCGCGCAGGGCCGATTCAAGACGCGAGCCCTTCCCGCTGCCGGTGTAGGCGATGACGATGTCGTCGTATGACAATGTCAGCGGATTGCCATCCTTGCCGGAATAGGTATGAAACAGATAGATCAGGGCGAACAGGTAACCCATCCCGATGACGAGGAGCGTCGCCGTATACAGGACGCGCTGGCTGTACGGCAACTCCGAATAATGCGTATAAAGCTGGTGCAGTGGATCGTCATTCATGGTCGGTTCCTTTGGTCTTGCGGGCCGGGGCACGCGAGCACGGTTCAAGCTGCGTCCAAGGTGCTTTAGCCTCGGCGTTTGGGCTGCTATTGTATTCTATGCGAATGCGCGTGATGCCTTATTGCCAACTGATATCCTGCCATGCGGCATGCTGGCAAATTCCGGCATCGGCTTTCAGTAAGATACCTCGGCCCGCTTACTTGCCTGGCGGCATCACGTACACGACCGCGCGCGCCTTTTGGTGCGCGTAATGGTCCGCGAGGTTATCGACTTCCGCCTCGGTCAGTCCGGCGGCCATGGCGGCCATCGTCGTGTTTCTTCGCTCGCCGCCCCGATAGGCATGCAACACTTTTTCCAGGTAGTCCACGCGCTGTGCCGCCAGGGCCGGCAAGAGCGGGTCGATGCTATTGCCATTGATGCCGTGACAGCGGTCGCACCTCTGCGTCCACTCGGCGGTAGTCAGGGGCTTTCGTACGTTCGGCGGCCGCGGCTGCTGAGCCGCGTAAAAAGCCGCCAGGTTCTTCATGGCATTGTCATCGAGCGCCGCCGCCAGAGCTTTCATCGTTTCATCGCTGCGCGATGCATCCTTGTAGGCCCGGAGCGCAGCCGCGAGGTACTGTGCATCCTGACCGGCGAGGCTTGGAGTGGCGGGATTGCCGCTGACGCCCTGGTCGCCGTGGCATCCGGCACAGGCGGCAGCAGCAGCCTTGCCCGCCGCTTGGTCACCGGCGTTCGGGTTTTGCGCCCGGTCGGGCTTCTGCAGCGCATAGTAGAGCGCGATATTATTCAGATCTGCCTCGGTAATTGCCGAGAGCATGGTCTTCATCATTTCGTTCTTGCGCTGACCGCTCTTGTAGGCCTTCATGGCCGTAACGAGGTATTTCGGATCCAACCCGATGAGGCTCGGCATGCCGGGCGTTTTGCTGACGCCGGCCTCGCCATGGCACCCCGCACATCCAGCCGCTGCTGCTTTGCCGGCACTAACCGGGTCGGGCTTGGCGAGGGCGGCCTTGGCGGCGGTCGTTGCATCGGGTTGTGCGGGATCGAGGCTTGCATAGTAGGCGGCCACTTTGAACAGCGCGTCGTCGCTCAGAAACATGACGGCACCATCCATGGCCTTGTCGCCGCGGGCGCCTGACTGGTAGGCCCGCAGCTCGAGGTGGAGATACGCCGGGCGCTGGCCTGCGAGATGGGGCACGCCCTTGGTGGTGCTGATGCCGTTCGCGCCGTGACAGCGAATGCACGAACCTTCTGCGACGCGCTTGCCTTCTGCAACATCAACAGCGGTCGCCTGCGTGGCCCGGAGCTCGTCACTTTCGCCGGGTTTGACCTTCGGGGATTCGGGTGCGTCGCCCGGCGAGCAGCCCGGGATCGTTATGCCCGCAAGGAGCATGAATACCATCAGGAAAAAGGTCTGCGCGCTTCGCATCATCAACATTCCCTTGAACGGTTACGGATATTTTAACATCTTACCTATACCTCCTTATCCGCAGTTACTTCGGTACCGGCAATGCAGGGCAAGCTCAATTCAAAAAATTACCGCGCACCGGCGAGAGGCGAGGGTGCCGGTGTCGCGTGATCTGCCCAGGGCGGCAGCAGCCGCACCAAGCCCGCCAACAGGATGAGCGGCGCGGCAACCACCGCGATGGAAGCCAGCAAGCCTTCCCTGCCGAAAAGCTGCATGTGGTAATGCACCAAACCTTGGCCCGTCTTCGAAATTTCCTGACCGCCGATAACCACGTTCCAGCGCATCATCAGCACCGAGAACAGCACTAATGCCGCGCTCACGGTGACGCCCGCGATCAGCGCCTTGCCGGTGGTGCCGCGCCAGATCATGTAACTGATGACCGCGATTGGTGTTACCGCGCCAATTCCGAACTGCAGGATGAAAAAAGGAACGACCAGCGGGCCCATCACGTATTCCATGATCGTCTCGATCCCTTCGCGTCCCTTATACACGATGTTGGAAAATTCCAACCCTTCCAACACCAGGGTAAACATCATGAAGCCCCACAGCACATAGGCCAATCCCTTCAGGCACGCCAGATCAACCGCGACCCTGCGCAAGCGGCAGGACAGAACATAAAGCACAATCAACAAGGCGACCCCGGATATGACGGCGGAAAACAGGAACACGACGGGCATCAGATCGGAAGACCACCATTCCCGGGACTTGAGCGAGCCAAAAATAAATCCGACATAACCGTGCAGACCGTGCGCGCCGGGTATGCCGATGACTGCCAACGCGAAGATCCATTTGTGATCGTAGCTCATCGCCTTTTTTGAGAGATCATAGGACCCCAGGGACAACACGCGACACAGCGTTCCCACCGGCCCTGTCCTCTGCTGCGCCTGCCGCACGAAATGCGGCCGAAACATGAACCAGATTTCCAGCATCAGCAGAATGACGTAGAAGCCGGCGAAGTAACCAAATGCGGCCATTGCCGAAGTCCAATGCGGCGTAAGCACGGCGTTGAATGCGCGCTCCGGATGTCCGAGGTGCAGCAGCAATGGCACGGGCACGAAGAACATAAAGCACAGCGCGGTGAGCAAAGCAAACTGCGCGACGGGCTTGAATCGCTCCATGCCGAATACGTGATACATGCTGGAAACCGTAAAGGCACCGGCCACCAGCCCCGTGATGTACGGATAGACCACGATCATCACGGACCAGGCAATAACCGTGTCGTTCGGATATACCGACCCGGTGTACGTCGCGAGATCATACAGGGGTTCCATCAGATCACATCCTTATCGAGGCCGACATAATAGACGTTCGGCGCATTGCCGGATTCGGGTTTCAGGACCCGCACGCGGTTGTTGCGAATGAACTGGCTGATCGGACTTTGCTTGTCTTTGAGATCACCGAACACTCGCGCACCGACCGGGCAGACCTCCACGCAGGCCGGCTGCAATCCCTTGGTGATGCGGTGATAACACCACGTGCACTTGTCCGATACCTGTTTCTCGTGGTTGAAGAAGCGCGCGCCGTAAGGACAGGCCTGCACGCAGTACGCGCAGCCGATGCAGTATTTGTGGTCGATGAGCACCACGCCGTCCTTGGTCCTGTAGGTGGCGCCGGTGGGACAGCATTGCACGCAGGCCGGATGCGTGCAGTGGTTGCACAGCTTGGGCACGAAAAAGGCTTTTTCCACTTTCGCACCCTTGTAGCGGTTGGCGAACCGATACTCGCGCTGCGAGCCGGAAGCTTCGATATTCACGGGGTCGTGGTGGCTGTCGATGCGCGGTTTGGTTTCGCCCTCCAGATAGACATACCGCTCCACCCAGGTGCGAAAGTGATGCGCGGTTGCGGGAACGTTGTTCTCGCGCTTGCACGCCTCGACGCAGCGCAGGCAGCCGATGCATTTTGTGGCGTCGACACCGTAGCCCCAACGGTGCTGGGTCCAGTCGTAATCCGGGGTGGGAAACGAGCCGCGGTCAGAGGTGGATTCGCTCTTTGCCGCGACTTGCTGCATGACGCCGAAGGTCCCGGCGCCCACGACGGCGCCTGTATAAGTTGCGGCGCGACCGATCTTGCGCAGAAATGCGCGCCGTGCGGCCAGCGAGGGTTTGGTTTCCTTCATGGCGTTTTCCTTCCTTCCATTGTGGGCTGACAGCTTTGCCCGGCGTAATAGGCGGCAAGGTTGGCGATGTCCGCGTCGCTAAGGCTCCTTGTAACGCCCGCCATCATCGGGTCTTTGCGCAGGCCGGCCCTGAAGGCCTTGAGCACGTTCATCAGGTAACCGGCCTTCTGTCCGGCAAGCTTCGGCCAGGCAGGGTTGCTCGCGACGCCCGTTTCACCATGGCAGGCCGCGCAATTTTTCGCCAGAGTTTTGCCGGCGGCGGCATCCCCGGCATGCGTCTCGCTTGGCGCTGCTTTGCAACTCAAGCTGCCGTAATAAGCCGCGAGATTCCGCACATCGGCATCCGTGAGCGGTTGCGCGATGGGCGTCATCGCCACATCTTTCTGAGCGCCGGACTTGTACGCCCCAAGTATCCTGGCGAGATAAGCGGCGTGTTGCCCGGCCAAGTTCGGCCACGTATCGTTCGGGCTGATGCCTTGCGCGCCGTGACAGCCCGCGCAGGCGGCCGCGCGTTGTTGCCCTGCCGCGGCATCGCCGGCCACCTTTACTGCGGCGCCCGCAATCTTGGGCGCATGAGGGTTGTGACAAACGATGCATTGCTGGCCTGCCGAATGTTGAGCTACCTCGATTTGCGGCTGCGTGCGGGGCCGCCCCGGCATGGCCTCATGGCACAGGGTGCACAGCTTTACCGTATCGGAGGGGATCGGCAGTTTGCCGTTTTGAGGATGGCCTTGCGCTGCGCCATGGCACACCTCGCAGATCACCGTCTTGTGGCTGTTGGCCGACCACTGCGCATGACGTTCACTATGGCAGGTCTGGCAATAACGCGGTGTTTGATAGACCGGTTCCTGAGCGGCGATTTCGGGCACCGACGCCGCGCGATAGTGGCCAAGTTCATAAAATGAGTCGGCCGTAAAATACCATTTTGCAAGCAGTGCAAGCGCTCCGAAACTGGCCAGCAGCACAAGCAGACGAACGATATGTTTGGGCATGATGGACAACGCTAATTCGCGATTGGACAGGCGCGTTCAACGATCGCGAAAGCGTGGCCCGCGAAGATCAACCCGGCCGCGGCGACAGGCAGGCCGAGCGGCAGGTCTGGAGAAACCCGGTATTTCATGCGTGCGTTCTGACACCAGAAAACAAGAAATGCGGCTCTTTATAATTGAGTTGCCCCCGCAATAATGCACGACTGCAAGGCGCTTAATTTGATATAGATCAACGGATGCAATTTTTACATCGGCTACGGTTGAGCTGCGATTCAATGGAAAGAATGCGGGAGTGGGTGTTTCCGATCGCCGACCACAGTGCGGCGCCGTGGATCGCCAGGTAAACGGTTTTCCCGCCTGCGACGTTAATGGATGAAGACATTTTCTCAACACGAAAGGGCGAAGGTTATGAAACTCGCGATAATCGGCATCACGACGTTGGTTGCATTGTTCAGCACAGGACAGGTGGCGGCCGCGGACGGCA
>JAHFRL010000106.1 GCA_023266235.1 Betaproteobacteria bacterium | reverse complement strand
TGTAGAGATCTATCATGGATTCCTTACGGGTGATGGGTGATGGGTGATGGGAAATGGGAAATGGGAAATGGGCGAACGGCTCTTACCATTCCCTATTTCCTATTTCCTATTCCCTATTCCCTTTTTACTCGCGCAGCGCCTTGCGGATCGCGTCGCGTCGTGCCTGCGCAACCTGCTCCCCGATTTGCCGCGGCTCGCGGCATTGCTGCGCGATCGCGCCGGCATCGACCGCCTGTGCCGCGGCAAGCGCCATGCGCAGGCGTACGGCCGCGGGATAGGGCGCGGTTGCCGCCCCGTGTGCATCGACCGCGCAAACTTCGAGCAACTGCGTAAACCGCTCGGGCCGGCGCAGCGCATCGGTGTTCTGCAGCAACCACAGCAAGGCATCGGCTTGCAGCGCAGCCGCGCGGTCGATATCAGCGCGATAACGCACGGCGAGCAGCGCGAGCTCGCGGCAATCCTGCGGCAGACGCAGCCGCTCCCCCAGCCCGGAAATCGCCGCCTCGTCGGCGCGCATCGCGATCAGCGCGAAGCGCTCAGCCAGCCCGAGGCCGCGCGCGGCGGCGGCATCCAGCGCGGCCTGCGTATGGTTGCCGGCGGGCCCGACAAACTGGCCGGCGAGCTCGGGCAGCACAACCGCGAGCGCGCCGCATTCGCCCAGCGTGCGAAACATGCGCGAAGGCTGCCGCTCCATCAGGCCGCGCGCGAGTTCCTGCCATACGCGTTCCGCCACCAGCGCATCGGCTTCGCCATTGGCGACCATCTCGCGCATCAGGTGCAGGGTTTCCGGCGCGATGGCGAAATCGAGGCGCGCGGCGAAACGCGCGACGCGCAGGATGCGCACCGGGTCCTCGGCGAATGCCGGCCCGACGTGGCGCAGCACGCGCGCTTTCAGGTCGGCAGCGCCCCCGAACGGGTCGATGATGTTGCCGGCTTCGTCTTTCGCGATCGCGTTGATGGTGAGATCGCGCCGCGCCAGATCCTGCTCGAGCGTGATGCCCGGCGCGGCATGAAATTCGAAGCCGTGATAGCCGCGCGCGGTCTTGCGCTCGGTGCGCGCGAGCGCGTATTCCTCGTGCGTTTGCGGATGCAAAAATACCGGGAAATCCCTGCCGACCGATTTGTAACCCAGTTCGATCATCCGCGCGGGTGTCGCGCCGACCACGACATAATCGCGGTCAGTCACCGGCCACCCGAGCAGCTCGTCGCGCACCGCGCCGCCGACGGAGTAGATTTTCATAAGGGCGTGAAACGTGAAACGTGAAATGTGAAACGAAAAATTTCCCCTCCTCCGGTAACGGAGAAGGGCGTCGCCCGCGTTTCACGTTTCACGTTTCACCTTTCACTCCGCATACGGCTCATCGGCGGCGACGAATTCGGTTTCCCGGCGCGCCGCCGCCGTCCATTCCAGCACCGCCGGCAGCGCGCGCACCGCCTCGGCGTAGGCTTGCGCAACCGGCGGCAGCCCGACCGCATAAGTCGCGAAACGCATCACCACCGGCGCATAGAACGCGTCCGCCACGCCAAATCCGCCGAACAGCATCGCCCCGCCGCGGCCGTAGCGTTCGCGGCACGACTGCCAGATCGAGACGATGCGTTCGATATCCTTGCGCGCGGCGGGAGTCGCGCCCTTGCCCGGGTGGGCGCCGCGGATGTTCATCGGCATGGAGCCCCGCAGCTCACGGAAACCGGCATGCATTTCGGCGCAGATCGAACGCGCGACCTGGCGCGCGCGCGGATCGGCCGGCCACAGCGCGTGCTGCGGAAACATTTCGGCGACGGACTCGCATATCGCCAGCGTGTCCCATACCGGCGCGCCATCGGCCAGCAACACCGGCACCAGGCCGGTCGGCGAGTAGGCTTCGACACCTTGCGCGCGTGCTTCAGCGTTGAACTTGAGCTGCACTTCCTGGAATGGAATGCCGGCCTGGCGCAGCAGCACCCACGGCCGCATCGACCACGACGAGTAATTCTTGTTGCCGATCACGAGCGTCAACTCGGCCATGGCGGAAGTCAGCCGCGCCCGGCGCGGTTGCGATACGAACCATAGCGCGCGCGCGGCGCCTCGTTGCCGAGGTAGGCCGGCGCGACCGCTTCGATCGCGGCGGGCCGGATGCCGAACGGAAACGGCTGGCTGCTCACGCTGTCGACTTTCATCGAATAGTAATTGTCGCGCGTCATCAGCTTGACCGGCAGCAGCTCCAACGCGAACGCCTGCAGATACGACAAAGTATCGTTCAGGCCGATGATCGGACGGCGGCGGCCGGTGATCGCGCCGACGAGTTCAACCAGCTCGCGCAGCGTGTAGACCCGGGGCCCGCACAGATCGTAGGACTGGCCGAAAGCGGCGCGGTCGGCCAGGCAGCGCACGAATGCTTTGGCCACATCTTCGACGAACACCGGCTGGAAGCGCGCGTTGGGGCTGGCGAGCAACATCACCGGCGCGAGCTTGAGCAGCATCGCGAACAGGTTGAGAAAGCGGTCCTCGCGCCCGAAGATCACCGACGGGCGAAACAGGGTCCAGTCGAGGTTCGATGCGCGCACCAGCGCTGCGGCCGCGCCCTTGGTGCGCTGGTACCGGCTCGGACCGTTCAAGTCGGCGCCGAGCGCGCTCATGTGCACGTAGCGGCGCACGCCGTTGGCCTGGCACGCCGCGATCACTTTGCGCGTCAGCATGACATGCGCCTGCTCGAAACCGCGCTCGCCGCGCGCATCATGCAGCACGCCGACCAGGTTGATCACCGCGTCAACACCGCGCGTGAGCGCGGCAAGCTCGGTCTCGGCGTGGACGTTGGCGTCAAGCACCTCGACCATCGGCAGCAGGATCAGCGGCTTCGCGCGCTCGCGGTTGCGCGTCGGCACGCGCACTTCGCAGCCCTGCGCGGCGAGCAGGTGCACGACATGGCGGCCGACAAACCCCGAGCCGCCGATGATGCAAACTTTGCTTACTTCCATATCAAGCCACCATCTTTTGTTCGCCTCCCGCCTCCCGCCTCTCCCCTCTCGCCTCACTCATCACTCATCATTCATCATTTATCACGGTCTCACCCGCCCGGCTCGTCGGGCAGCTTTTCCGCGCCGGATTGGCGCGGCGCGATCACCCCGATGCGCTCTTTGAGCGACAGCAGCGTGTGCCCGAACTGCTGGCCGTAATAGTTCGCGTTGCTCATCACTTTCTTCACGTAATCGCGGGTTTCGTTGAACGGGATCGACTCCGCGTAGATCGCGGCTTCCATCGGCGCATCGGCGCGCCAGCCGCGCGCGCGGCCTGGCCCGGCATTATAAGCCGCCGATGCGAGCACGGGATGGTTGTCCAGCGTCTCGTAGACGTGCTTCAGATACCAGGTGCCGAGATTGATGTTGGTATCGACATCGGTGACCCGCGTCCAGCGGTAATCCCTGAGACCGAGTTTGCGGGCGACCCAGCGCGCGGTTGCCGGCATCAACTGCATCAGGCCGGCTGCGCCGGCGCTGGATTTGACGTTGGCGATGAAGCGGCTTTCCTGGCGGATCAGGCCGTACACCCACGCCTCGTCGAGCTGCAGCTGGCCCACGTAGCCTTTCATCACGTCGCGATACGGCGCGAGGTAGCGCATGCTGAAATCGTGCAGCTCGCGCGTGCGGTCAGCCGTGTTGATCGCGCGGTCGAAAATCTCGTTGCGGCGCGCGAATTCGGCCGCGGCGAGCAGCTGCTTGTCGTCGAAATCGCGGATCGCCCAGATCCACTCGCGGTTGCCCTCGAAGCGCAGGTTGAGGCGGTAGAACGCCAGCGCGCGCTGCAAGCCGGGCAGTCTGGCCGCGGCCTGCACCTCGTCCCTGCCCGCCTTGTAGGCGACGGCCGGGGTGCGGCTGCTGCCGCCCAGCTCCTCGGCCGCGAGCTGGCCGTAGAAATTGAATTCGGCCGCGAGCGGCGCGAGCAGCGCCTGCGCCTCGGCAGCGCGCCCCTGCACTTTGAGCGCGCGCGCCTTCCAGTAGCGCCATGCCGGCTCCTGGCTTTCCCCGGCCGACATCGCGTCAATCGCCGCCAGCACATCGGGCCAACTTTGCGCGCGCAACGCGGTGCGCGCTTTCCACGCGAGCTGCAAGTCGGAAAGAGCGCCGGCCTGCGCGTACCAGGCAAGCGCATTCGGCGCGTGGCGTTGCGCGCCCAATAATGCGATCAGCCCCCACACGTAGCCGCGCTCGGCGTCCGCGAAGCGCTCGCCGAGCCGGGTCCACTGCTGCGCCGCCAGCGGCGGCGCGGTGCGCGCCAGGCGGTGCACCGCAAACATCACGGTCTCGCGTCCGGCGCGCGTCTTGAGATTGAACGCCTTCCGGTCGAGAAAGCCCTGCGCGTTGACCGCGATGCCGCCCCATGCGCGCGTGTCGGCCTGCTGGCCGTCGGGCAGATACTCGGCGACGCGGCGCGCGACGCCGGCGTTGCCGGCTTCGAGCGCGAGCCGGATGCGCGCCCACACGTCCTCCACGGTCAACTGCCCGCGCTCGGCAAGCTGATCGAACAGCGCGTTGCAGCTATCGGGCTGCTCGCGGCCGCTGAACCACATCGCGCGCGCCGCGCGCTGCGCGGCCTCCGCATCGGTGCGCATTCCGCTTTGCAGCGCGTAGCAATTGAGTTCGGCATCCGCGGTCACGAGCTGCGGATGCTCGGCGTCGAACAGCTCCCACTGCTGTTTCATCGCGAGGAGCTTGAGCCAGTCGGCGCGCAGGCTGTTCGCTGCCGGCCCGTCTTTGAGGCGCGCGAGCAGCGCCTGGACCTCGGCGGGAGCGGCCTCCTCAAGACGCAAGCGCAGCCGCCAATAGGCAACATACGGCTCGAGCACGTAGCCGTTCAGCGAGCTTGCGTAGCGTTCGAACTTGACCGCGTCGCCTGCCCGAAAGGCCTCGCGCGCCGCGAGGAAATCGTCGTCCAGGCTCGCGGCGTGCACGGCCGCCGGGAGAGCGAGCGCCATGACGAGTGTGACGGACGATTTGAGCATCGGCATTTAAATCAGCGTCGTGGCCTCGATTTTAGCCGGTTTTACCGCCTGTTCCGAGAGGATTAGACCATCAACGCCAACCGAGAAACATCCGATACGCCGGGTTGCGGGTTTCATCCGAATACGGATAACCAAGCCGCGCCAGGAACGCTTTGAACGCCGCCTTGTCGCGCGGCGGCACCTGCATGCCGACCAGCACGCGCCCGTAATCGGCGCCGTGATTGCGGTAGTGAAACAGGCTGATGTTCCAGCCGTGGCGCATGCTGTTCAGGAATTTCATCAACGCGCCGGGGCGCTCCGGAAACTCGAAGCGGTACAGGATCTCGTGCGCGACATTCGGCGCGTGGCCGCCGACCAGATGGCGCACATGCAGCTTGGCGAGTTCGTTGTCGCTGAAGTCGAGCGTCTTCAACCCATGCCGGCGCAGCGAGCGTACCAGCCGCGCGGTTTCATCGCGGTCGTGGACCTGGACGCCGACGAACACATGCGCCTCGCGCGCGTCGGCATAGCGGTAATTGAATTCGGTCACGCTGCGCGGGCCGAGCAGCGCGCAGAACTTGCGGAAGCTGCCCGGCTTTTCCGGTATCGTCACCGCGAGGATCGCCTCGCGCTTTTCGCCCAGCTCGGCCTCCTCGGCGACGAAGCGCAGGCGGTCGAAATTCACGTTGGCGCCCGAGGCCACCGCCACCAGCGTCCTTCCGCGCACGCCCTTCTTCTCGACCCACGCCTTGGCGCCGGCGATCGCCAACGCTCCGGCGGGCTCGAGCACCGCGCGCGTGTCCTCGAACACGTCCTTGATCGCGGCGCAGATCGCGTCGGTGTCGACCAGCACCATCTCGTCGACGAGTTCGCGGCAGATGCGGAAGGTCTCCTTGCCGACCTGCTTGACCGCGACCCCGTCGGCGAACAGCCCGACCTGGTCGAGCCTGACGCGCGTGCCCGCCCTGAGCGAACGGTACATCGCATCGGCGTCGACCGGCTCGACGCCGATCACCTTGATCCGAGGGCGCAGGCGCTTGACGTAGGCGGCGATGCCGGAGATCAGCCCGCCGCCGCCGACCGCGACGAAAATCGCGTCGATCTGGCGCCGCGTCTGGCGCAGGACCTCCATCGCGATCGTGCCCTGGCCGGCGATCACGTCCGGGTCGTCATAGGGATGCACAAAGGTGAGCTTGCGCGCGCGCGCGAGCTTGCGCGAATGGGTATAGGCCTCGTTGTAAGAATCGCCATGCAGCACGACTTTCGCTCCGCGCGCGGCAACCGCGGCGACCTTGATCTGCGGGGTGGTCACCGGCATCACAATGGTCGCGCGGCACTTGAGCTTCTGCGCGGCGAGCGCAACACCCTGCGCGTGGTTGCCGGCGGAAGCCGCGATCACGCCCCGCGCCAGCAGCGCCGCCGGCAGCCGCGACATCTTGTTGTAGGCGCCGCGCAACTTGAACGAGAACACCGGCTGCATGTCCTCGCGCTTCAGAAGCAGCGTATTGTTGAGGCGCGCCGACAGGCTCGGCGCGCGCTCGAGCGGCGTCTCGACCGCGACGTCGTAGACGCGCGCGGTCAGGATGCGTTCGAGGTAATCGATTTTCATGCAGCGGATTCCGGCGGTTGCAATGTGTCAAGCGTAGCAGGATTGGACGATCTTGGCCATTTTGCTCACCCCCTCCAGGGGGGGCTCCCGCCTCCGGCATCAAGTTTCAGGTTTCGGTTCTCACTCATCATTCATCACTCATCATTCATCATTGCTTTTTTCCGTCTCTCACCATTTACTATTCCCCATTCACCATTTACCATGGGCACCATGACCCAGGACGAGCTCAAGCAGGCGGTCGCCCAGGCGGCGCTCACCTTTATTCCGGTCGGCGGCATCGTCGGCGTCGGCACCGGCTCGACCGCCAACTACTTCATCGACGAGCTGGCGAAGATCAGGCACAAGATCGACGGCGCAGTGGCGAGCTCGGAAGCCTCGGCGCAACGGTTAAAGAA
This sequence comes from Betaproteobacteria bacterium, assembly GCA_023266235.1. GTDB lineage: Bacteria > Pseudomonadota > Gammaproteobacteria > Burkholderiales > SG8-41 > PALSA-1004. The sequence goes on along the minus strand of JAHFRL010000106.1, from coordinate 10,572 downwards.
GCACGGCATCGAGGTGCTCGATCTCAACAACGTCGCCGACCTGCCGGTCTACGTCGACGGCGCCGATGAGGTGACGCGCCACCTGGCGATGATCAAGGGCGGCGGCGGCGCGTTGACGCGCGAGAAAATCGTCGCCGCCGTCGCGCGCAAGTTCGTGTGCATCGCCGACCAGTCGAAGCTCGTCGACGTGCTCGGCAGGTTCCCGCTGCCGGTGGAAGTGATCCCGATGGCGCGTTCTTACGTCGCGCGCGAGCTGGTCAAGCTCGGCGGCCAGCCGGCGCTGCGTCACGGCTTTACGACCGACAACGGCAACGTGATCCTCGATGTCCACAACCTGCAGATCGTCAAGCCGCTCGAGTTCGAGAGCGCGCTCAACCAGATCACCGGAGTGGTCACCAATGGCCTTTTCGCGCGGCGCGGCGCCGACGTGCTGCTGCTCGGCACCGATGGCGGAGTGCGGACGCTGACGCGCTGAAGCGCCGGCGCGAGAAATCCGTGGCATCGGCGCCCCGAATTACTTATACTTCGCAAAATCCGGACCGCAAACCCGACTCCACGCGCGCACACTGACGGCAACTCTCAGACCCGATGGCGGTATATTCCACGCTCGCCGCAGTTGATCTTGGTTCCAACTCCTTCCACCTGCAGGTTGCGCGTGTCGTCGGCGACCAGTTATACCCGCTCGATTCATTGCGCGAGCCGATCCGCATCGGCGCCGGACTCACGCGCGACAAGCGCCTCGACGAAGACTCCCAGGGCCGCGCGCTCGAATGCCTGAAACGCTTCGGCGAGCGGCTGCGCGGCTTCGATTCGCACGCGGTGCGCGCGGTCGGCACCAACACGCTGCGCGTCGCCAAGAACGCCGCCGGCTTTCTCAAGCAGGCCGAGGCCGCGCTGGGCTTTCCGATCGAGGTGGTGGCGGGGCGCGAGGAAGCGCGCCTGATCTACCTCGGCGTGTCGCACAGCCTGCCGGTATCGAAGGACAGGCGCCTGGTGGTCGACATCGGCGGCGGCTCGACCGAGTTCATCATCGGCCGCGCCTTCAAACCGCTGAAGCTCGAGAGCATCTACATGGGTTGTGTCAGCTACAGCCTCAAGTACTTTCCCGGCGGCGAGATCTCGAAGAGCGCGATGAAACAGGCCGAGCTCGCCGCGCGCAATGAGCTGCAGACCATTGTTTCCGGATTCGCGACCGGCAACTGGCAGCAGGTGGTGGCCTCGTCGGGCAGTGCGCGCGCGCTGGCCGAGATCCTGCAGCTGAACGGCTACTCGGATGCGGGAATCACGCCCGACGGCCTCGACCGTTTGCGCTCCGCCATGATCAAGGCGGGAGACATCGAGCGGCTCGACCTGAAGGGCGTGAAAAGCGACCGCCTGCCGGTGCTGCCCGGGGGACTCGCGATCATGAGTGCGGCGCTGTCCGAGCTCGGCATCGAATCGGTGGTGGTGGCGAACGGCTCGATGCGCCAGGGCATCCTCTACGACCTGCTCGGGCGTGTCCAGCACCACGACATGCGCGACGTCACGGTTTCGCAGTTCATGCAGCGCTATCACATCGATTCGAAACAGGCGCGGCGCGTCGCGAGCCTCGCGCTCGCGCTTTACCGGCGCTTCACCGCCGGCGCGGACGACAGCGATGAGACGGCGCCGCATTACCTCTCATGGGCGGCCAAGCTGCATGAGATCGGCATCTCTGTCGCCTACAGCGGCTACCACAAACATTCGGCCTATATCGTACAAAACGCCGACATGCCGGGTTTCTCGAAAATCGAGCAGTGGCGGCTTTCCACACTGGTGCTCGCGCACCGCCGCTCGCTGAAAAGGATTTTCACGCGCGACGTCGAAATGGTCGACTGGCGCATGGTGATGGCGCTGCGGCTCGCGGCGCTGATTTACCGCAGCCGCGCCGACATCGCGCTGCCGGAGCTCGCGGCCAGAATCAACGGCCGCGCATTGCGGCTCGGCATCGACCGCGACTGGCTCGCCAATAACCCGCTGACGGTCACGGCGCTGCAGGAGGAAATCGAGGAATGGGATGGCGCCGGCTTCAAGCTCGATATCAAATCGCTGCGCGAACTCGAAGCCGGCGTGGAGGCGCAGGCAGCCTGACATCACTCATAGCAGATCCGGCGAAATCGCCGCGCGCAGCTGGGTATGCGGACTCGCGTCGTGTTCGCGCCACGCGAGCCAGATCAGCGCGCCTTTTTTCAGACCCCATTGCTCTTTCCTGCCGGTCAGCAGCAAGGCTGCCGTCTCGCCGAGTGTCGGCTGATGCCCGACCACCAGCAGGGTTCCCTCCAGCTTCGGCCAGCCGGCAGCCGCAAGCAGCGCCTCCGGCGTCGCCGCGGGTCCGATATCGTCCACGGTCCTGAAATCCGCGGACAGCGCGCGCGCCGTCTGCTGCGCGCGGGTGGCCGGGCTCACCAGTATCACCGCGTCCTCGGGCAGGCGCGGCCGCAGCCATTTCGCCATGCGTTTGGCCTGCTTGATGCCTTTGGCGGTGAGCCGGCGCCCGCTGTCGGGTGAGCCGTCAACAGCATCGGCGTGACGCCATAAAATCAGTTCCATCGTTGTTTTCTCCGGCGCCGGCGCAGCGCGTTCATTCCCAGAACGGCCTGGCCGCGCGAAAGTCGTTCCAGATGCGCCTCAGGTGCCGCGTGCCCGCATCCTGCATGCCGGCGCTCCAGCCGAGCATGATGCCGCGCGCCTCGTTCGCCGCGGCACCTTTCAGGCCGCGGCTCGCGCGCTCCGCCAGCCGCGTCACGGTGACCGCGTCATTGTAGGCCCCGAGCGTATCCTGCAAGCGGGCGAGCGCAGCGCGGTAGCCGCGCGCCTTGCCGGCATCATACAACGGCGCGAAGAACTCGGCCGCATATCGCAGCTTCTTGGCGGCGATGCGCAGCCGGTGCAGCTTGGGCGGCGCGAGGGTCGCGAAATGCCTGCCGCGTTTCGACACGCGCTTCAATGCCGCGTCGAGCACGGTGCGCGCGAATTCCGCGACCGGGCGTTGCAGCTCGCCGCGCTGCGCCTCGCTCAGCTGCTCGAGCCAGGTCGCGGCGCTCGACCAGCCGCCCAGCGCGAGCAGCAGGCCCTGCCCGCGCGCCGATGCCACCGCGCGCCGTGCCCGGCGATTTGCGGCCAGGCGCAGGCGCGCCGCCGATCGCGTCACTGCGGCGATGCCGGCATGCCTGGCGTAGCGCGTGGTGACCGGCGGCAGAATATCGGCGTTGAATACGTCCCAATCGCGCGTCGGGCCCAGCACCTGCGCAAGCCAGCGTGTTTCTGCGGTGGGCGGCGCCAGCGCAGCGGCGGGAAACAGCGGCGCGAAAGTGCTGAAGACGGAGCGCAGCCGCCGCAACGCCACGCGCATCTGGTGCAGGTATTCGGGGTCGGCGCCGTCGAGCATGCCGCGCTGATTGGCCGTGTAGTGGGCAAGGCACGACTGCACCAGCGCCGTGAACGCGTCGTTGCTGGTCATCCCCGCGGCGACCGGCGATGGCGGCGTCTTGCGCGGTTTGCGGGGCACGCGCTCATGCAGCGCCATGCCGCGTTCCGCCTTCGAGCGGTCGTCAACCATGAGCGGCGCGGCGTCCAGCAGCTGCAGCGCGACCTGGTAGGCGCGCCACACCGACCCCGCCTTGACCTCGAGCTCGAGTTCGCAGACGAGCTCGCTCGCGTCACCGCTCTTGATGATGCCGTGATCGATGCTGGCCTCGATCGAGACGCCGGCCGCCGGCGCCAGCATGCAACACGAGCGCGTGAATTCGGTGACGATGACCGGCTTGAGGCGTGCACGCAGTTCGATCGAAGCAAAGCGTGCGGCAAGCTCGGCGTCGTCGATCGCGCTGAAATCCGGAAACTGGGTCGCGACCGCGGCTTCGCATTCTTTGCGCTGATGCAAACCCGCGACGGCGGCGCCCCCGCACTTGATGGTCTGGATCCAGCGCGCGCCGGCGGCGGCGCTTGCATCCCGCGAGCGGAAACTCTGCTTGCTGCCCGCAGGCGCACCGGCGCGTCGCAGCCGCAGTGCAATGCCGGCGCGCCACAAATCGAGGTCGGGCGTGTCGTAATAAACGCTGTAGAGCTTGCGCGTCGTGCTGTGCGCAGCGTGCTTGAGCAGCGGATGATTGCGCAGACGCGCAATGTGCCGCGGATCAAATTGCAGCTTGAGCTCGATTTCGACTGACATGGGGCGGGGGCTTCAGCCGCGCAGAATATGCGGCATGCCCGGCAGTCTAGCGCAGCGTATTTGCGGCGGGCAAAAGCGGCGCGACATATTTGCGGCGGGCCGCATGCGCCGCGTCAAGCGCCGCGCTTGGCGGCGAGCGTCTCGAGCAGCAGGGTCTGCGCATGGCCGCGGCCGCCGCGCCCGCCCTTGCGGCGCGTGTACTGGCCGGCCGCGTTCATTTCCCACGCCTCGACTTCGCGCGACAGATACGGTTTGAGCCCCTCCTGGATCACGCGTTTCTTGAGCCGCGGCTCGAGCACCGGAAAACACACCTCGATGCGGCGAAAGAAGTTGCGGTCCATCCAGTCGGCGCTTGAGAGGTAAACATCCTCGGCGCCGCCGTTGTAGAAATAGAACACCCGCGTGTGCTCGAGGAAGCGGCCGAGTATCGAGCTCACGCGGATGTTGTCGGAGATGCCGGGTATTCCCGGCCGCAGCGCGCACACGCCGCGGACGACCAGATCGATGCCGACGCCGGCCTGCGAGGCTGCGTAGAGCGCGGCGATGATCTCGGGTTCGAGCAGCGCGTTCATTTTGGCGATGATGCGCGCCTTGCGCCCGGCCGCGGCGTTCCTGGTCTCGGTCTGGATCGCTTTCAGGCTGCGCTGGTGCAGCGTGAACGGCGACTGCCACAGATGCTTCAGCTTCATCGCCTTGCCCAGCCCGGTCAGCTGCATGAACACTTCGCTGACGTCGGAGCAGATCTCCTCGTTGCAGGTGAACAGGCCGAAGTCGGTGTAGAGCGTCGCGGTGCGCGAATGATAGTTGCCGGTCGAGAGGTGCACGTAGCGCCGCAAGCGGTCGTCCTCGCGCCGCACCACCAGCGCCATCTTGGCGTGCGTCTTGTGCCCGACCACGCCGTAGATCACATGCGCGCCGGCTTCCTCCAGCCGCTGCGCCCAGTTGATGTTGGCTTCCTCGTCGAAACGCGCCATCAGCTCGACCACCACCGTCACCGCCTTGCCGTTGCGCGCCGCGGCCATCAGCAGCTCCATCATCTCCGACTGCGCGCCGGTGCGATACACGGTCTGCTTGATCGCGACCACCTGCGGGTCGTGCGCCGCCTGCTCGATGAAATTGATCACCGGCAGGAACGACTGGTACGGATGATGCAGCAGAATGTCGCCGTTGCGGATGCAGTCGAATATGTACGGAAACCGCGTCAGCTCGCGCGGGACGCCGGGCACGAAAGTCGAAAACTTGAGGTCGGGGCGGTCGACGCGCTCGGGGATCTGTATCAACCGCACCAGGTTGACCGGGCCGTTGACCTGGTAGAAGTCTTCCTGCGTCAGGCCGAACTGCTGCAACAGCGCTTCTGCCATGCGCGGCGAGCAGGAATCGGCGACCTCGAGCCGCACGCTGTCGCCGAACTGGCGCTGCGTGAGCTCGCCCTGCAGCGCCTTGCGCAGGCTTTTCAGCTCGCGCAATTCTTCCTCGTCGATGTAGAGATCGCTGTTGCGCGTGAGCTGGAACTGGTAGCAGCCGAGCACCGTCATGCCGGGGAACAGTTCCGCAACGTGCGCATGCAAGATCGACGACAAAAACACGAAGCCGTGCTCGCAACCGCAGATCGAACGCGGCAATGCGATCACCCGCGGCAGCACGCGCGGCGCCTGCACGATCGCCATGCTCGACTTGCGGCCGAAGGCATCCTTGCCCTCGAGCTCGACCACGAAATTGAGGCTCTTGTTGAGCAGCCGCGGGAACGGGTGCGCGGGATCGAGCCCGATCGGTGTGAGCACCGGCATCAGTTCACGGAAGAAATAATCCTTGACCCACTCTTTCTGCGCGCTGCCCCACTTGCTGCGGCGCAGGAAGCGTATGCCTTCCGCGGCGAGCTGCGGCAGCACGTCGTCGTTGAGCACCTGGTACTGGCGCGCGACGAGATCCTGCGCCTTGCGTGTCACCCGGCGGAACACCTGGCCGAGCGGTATGCCGTCGGGCCCGGCCGGCGCATTGGCCGCGATCTCTTCCTTGAGGCCGGCTACGCGGATCTCGAAGAATTCGTCGAGGTTGCTGTCGACGATGCACAGGAAACGCAGACGCTCGAGCGCAGGCATGCTGCGGTCCTCCGCGAGCGCGAGCACGCGGCGGTTGAATTCAAGCTGGCCAAGCTCGCGATTCAGGTAGAGCTCGGGCGCAACGTGTCGTTTAACCATCGCAGGATTGACTATGCCGTGTCGTTGTCAGCGGTAGTGCGGCAACACGCAACGGGCGCCGGTGCCTGACGCGCGCCGCCGCCCCAAATGACCGGCGACTTGCTACTTGGCGGGCGGGGGAACGTAGCCCTGCGCGGTATCGGCGCCGCCGCCGAAAAAATGCTTTTCCATCTGCTGCGCCAGGTAATCGCGCGCCTTCTTGTCGGCAAGATTGAGCCGGTTCTCGTTGACCAGCATTTTCTGCAGCTCGAGCCATTGTTTCCAGGCTTCCTTCGACACGTTCTCAAACACCCGCTTGCCAAGCTCGCCCGGATAGGGCGGGAAATCAAGTCCTTCCGCCTCGCGAGCGAGCTTGACGCATTGCACCATTCTGGCCATGGCAAGCGCTCCAGACTAACCACCGCGTGTTACGGGATTGTTACAACGCAGGAAGCGAATTCTATCAGGAAAGCTTGAGTTCGCCGCTGACGCCGGCAGCCGCGGCGTGAGGGGCAGACTGGTGATCAGGGTGCGGCAGCTCGAGATAGAAGCCCTGCACTGCGTCGACGCCGAAGCTTTTCAGCATGTCGAGCGTCTGCCGGTCCTCGACGCATTCGGCGATGGTGACCTTGCGCAGGCCGCGCGCGACGGCGACGATCGCCTTGACGAAAATCTGGTTGTCGAAGTCGTTCGGCAGGTCGCGGATGAACAGCCCGTCGATCTTGACCGCGTCGGCCTGCAGGTGCTTGAGATAGGCAAATGACGAAAAGCCGGTGCCGAAATCGTCGAGGCAGGTGCGGCAGCCGGTCTGGCGCAGCGCCTCGATGAAGCGCCGCGCGTCGTGCAGGTCCGACAGCGCCGAAGTCTCGGTCAACTCGACCAGCAGCCGCCGCGGCGCCACGCCGCAGCGCTTCAACTGCTCGGCGATATACTGCGGCAGCGTCGGCTCGTCGAACGAGCGCCCGGAAATGTTGATCGCGAGCGACGCCACACCGGCGTCGGCCAATAGCTCGATGCTGCTCTTGATGACCCAGCGGTCGATGTCGAGGATCTTGCCGCTTTTCTCGGCGTACGGGATGAACTGTCCCGGCATCAGGATTCGCGTCGCGTCGTCCTGGTCCAGCATGCGCACCAGCACCTCGTAATGCGCGAGCGAGTCGTCGGCCGCATTGAAAATGCCCTGAAAATAGAGCCGCAACAGGTCGTGCTCCAGCGCATGCGCAATGCGGTCGTTCCAGGACAGCCGCGACACCATCTCGCGCGAGGCGTCGAGATCGCGGCGGTAGACGCGCCACGCATTCTTGCCCGCCTCCTTGGCCTGATACATCGCCGTATCGGCGTGCGCGATCAATTCCTCGACGGTTTCGGCGTGGTCCGGATAAACCGCGATGCCGAGGCTGGTGGTCAACCGCAGGCTCTGCCCTTCAAACTGGAACTTGAGCATCGCGATCGAGCGCACGATGCGCTCGGCGAGTATGCGCAGAATGTTGTCCGAAATGTCGGGTACCAGGATCGCGAACTCGTCGCCGCCGAGCCGGCTCAGTATTTCGTTGCGCCGCACCTGGCTCGCGGCGTCGCCGGCAACACGGATCAGCATCGCGTCGCCGGCGCGGTGGCCGAAAGTGTCGTTGATATACTTGAACTCGTCGAGATCGAAGTAAAGCAGCGCCAGCCGCGAGCCGCCGCGTTGCGCATCGGCGATCATGCGGCCCAGCTCCTCGTTGAAACGGTGGCGGTTGTAAAGACCGGTCAGCGAATCGCGCTCGGCGAGATAGACCAGCTGCTCGGCGGTCTGGCGCTCGAGCGTGACGTCCTCGAAAATCCAGATGTGGCCGACCGCGCTGCCGTTGACGTCCTCGACCGGATGACATTGCTGGGTGATCAGCCGGCCGTCCGCCATCTGAATTTCATAAACCCGGGGCGCCTCGCCACCCTGCAGCTTGAACAAGTGCGGCATCTGCTCCTCCGGCCGCGCCAGCACCAAAACCGATTTCTCGAGCGCCTGCAGCGGATCGCCGCCGATCAGCGCGGCGTCGGGCGGAATCTGCCACAACCGGCTGAACGCAGGGTTGCAGTAAACGACGCGATTGTCGGTGTTGACGAACAGGATACCGATCTCCATCGCGGAGAGCAGCGCAAAGAGCCGCGCGTGCTCGTCCTGCGCGCGCTTGAGATACTCCTGCTGCACCGCCTGTGCTTCGCGCAGCTCGACGACGGTTGCCTCCACCCGTTGCTCGGCCTCGCGGCGCTTGGTGATGTCGCGCACGCTGATGCGGATGCCGAGGTAGTCGTCGGCGGTGCCGTAAATCGGGCGCCAGTCCGCCGCGGCCCACAACTTCGAACCATCCTTGCGGCGCGCGCGGAACTCGAAATCCTGGCCGGTGTTGCCGCGCAGCGCCTGCCGTATCTGCCTGATGGTCCGCGTCACGTCCTCGGCCTCGACGAGCGCCGCCGGGAAGTTCTCCATCGCCATGCACTCTTCCGGGGTGTAGCCGAACATTTCATGGACGCGCGGGTTGATCCAGATGAGCTTGCCTTCGGTGCCGATCCACAACTCGCAGTCGTAGCTGTAATCGGCAATCGCGTGGAACTTGGCCTCGCTCTCGGCGAGCGCCTTGACGCGGCCTTGCAATGCCTGCGCCATCAGGTTGAAGCTCGCGGTGAGCTGGCCGATCTCGTCATCGCTTTCGACCGGCAATCGCACCGTGAAGTCGCCCCGGGCGACGCGCTCGCTCGCGCTCGTCAGGTGGTTGAGATTGCGCGTCAGCCAGAAACCCACCATCGCGATCAGCAGCGCCGACACCGCGAGCGCAATACCGCCGGTGGCAATCGCTTCGCCCATCAACTCGGCGCGCGCGTTGTGCATGAACGCGGTCGAGAATCCGAAGCGCAGGTTGCCGAGCATCTTCCCGCCCAACTCGATTTTGACCTCGGTATCGAAGCGCCCGCCGCGGGCGTCGTCGTGCAAACGCGCGGCAAGCTGCGGCAATGGCGCGGCCGCATCCCAGCCGGTGCGCGCAACCACATTGCCGCCGGCGTCGTGCAGCACGAGATAGGTGATGCCGTCGTCGCTGCGCACGCGCGCCAGCACCACTTCGAGCGCGGCGATATCGCCGCGCGCGAGCGGCGCGGCGAGCGAGGAGACGAGCAATTTCTTTTCTTCCTCGAGGCGCAGTTGCGCGCGCTCCTCGAGTTTCTCGTTCATGACGTCGATGCTTTTGGCAGTGATGACCGCCAGCATCAATGCCTGCACCACGATCGCGGCGAGAAACAGCTTGACGCGCAGCGAAGAAAACTGCGGCAGCAGCCTCATGCGACCCCGCGGCCCGACACCGATCCCGGCGGCGCAGCGCTGACAGCTTGTTCCAGCATCGCCCTTTCCCCTCCAAAAAGGTGCACCACGCCCGCTCGCACGCTACAAACGCTTGATGAACACCTGCGAACGGCGCTGGTAGTTGTATAGATCCTGCCTGCGTCGCGGCAGCGCCGACACCGGCGCCGCGTTGAAACCGCGCTCGATGAACCAATGAGCCGTGCGCGTGGTGAGCACGAACAACCGTTTCACCTTCCGCTGCTTCGCGCGTGCTTCGATCGCGTGCAGCAGACGTTCGCCGGCGCCGGCCCGCCGGTGGTCCGGATGCACCGCAAGGCCGGCGAGCTCGGCCATACCGCCCCCGTATTGATAGAGCGCGGCGCAACCAATGGTCACGCGGTCGTGCTCGAGCACGAAGAAACGATCGATCTCCATTTCGAGCAGATCGCGGTTGCGTTTCACCAGTATGCCTTCGGCCTCGAGCGGCTCGAGCAGACGCAGGATGCCGCCGATGTCCTCAATGCGTGCCGGGCGCAGCTTTTCGACCGGGTCCTGGGTCAGCATGGTACCAATGCCGCGATGTGTGAACAGCTCGATCAGCAGCGCGCCATCGGCACGGTGCGAAATCAGATGAGCCCGCTTGACCCCGGCACGGCACGCGTCCACCGCGCGCGGCAGATAGAATTTAATGTCTCCCGACAAAGCGCCATCCCGGGCGAGCAGCCGCTCGGCTTCGCTGCAGGTCAATTCATGCTTCAATTCCGCCCGCTTGCCGGTAACGACTCCTACCGATTCCATCAGGAATATGAGCTTTTCCGCGCCCAGCGCGACTGCGGCGGACGCGGCCACGTCCTCGAGTGCGAGGTTGAAGATTTCGCCGGTCGGCGAGTAGC
>JAHFRL010000105.1 GCA_023266235.1 Betaproteobacteria bacterium | reverse complement strand
AGCACACGGAGGCGCTGCTGCGGGAGATCGGCTATGACGGGGCGCGCATCCAGGCGCTAAAGGATTCGAAAGTGATTTGAAGCTTAACCAGGCTGGATCACGCCGCAGGCGATGCGCGCGCCGGCATTGCCGGTCGGCTGGGTCTTGTAGTCGTCGGGATCGGCGTGAACGATGAGACCGCGGCCGACGATGCTCCCCGCCCGGGCGCCACAGTGATGATGTCGAGCTCGACGTCAGCCCGCTCATGGCCGTGGCGTCCATCCAGGGCGCAGCGCAACCTCGTTGCGCGACGCCTGGAACGCACAGTCCACCCCGATGCCGGCCGCCCATACTAGTGCATCGCCGCAGAAAATCAGCGGCAGCCGCGCGCGCTCCCACGGGGGAATGCGTGATTCCTGCAGCAGGTTCTTCAGGCTGCGGCGCGGCCGGACGCGATCCAGTTGCAGCCGCTCGCCACCGCGGCGCACGCGGATCGTGACCGGGTGCGCTGTGAGTCGCGCGAGGTTGATGCCCCCGCCTCGCGCCTTGGCCATCACCAGAGTGCCGCCCAGCGCAGGCAGACTGACGCGGCGCTCGCCGCGCCAGCGCCGCGAGAATCGCCCCGGCGCCGGCGCGAATTTCGGCACCACGTAGAGCTCGCCGGCGAACCGCCGCAGTTCGCTGCCGTCGAGCTCAACCACGACGCCGGCATCGTTGCGCGCATGCAGCGCCTGCCGCAGGCATTCGTCCAGCCGCGCCGCGCTGGGCATCGTGACTCCATGCCGGGCGAGAAAATGCCGCAGCGCGTTCTTCGCGCGCGCCGCCGACAGCCGCCGCAACGCCGTGGTGCCGAGCCCGCCGGCGTCATCCTGCGCGTCGGCCGCGGCAAGCTGATCGAGCATTTGCGCGGCTTCGGCGAGGTTGCGGCTCGCGCGCGCCAGGGTCTTGCGGTAGGCAGGATAGCGCTTCGCGATTATGGGCAGCACGCGATGGCGCAGGAAGTTGCGGTCGTAGCAGATGTCGGCATTGCTGTCGTCCTCGATCCACTCGAGCTTGCGGCTGCGCGCGTAGGCCTCGATCTCGCTGCGCGAAATGTCGAGCAAAGGGCGCAGAATGGCAGGATTGAGGATTGAGGATTGAGGATTGAGTTTTCTCTTCGCATTTGAAGCGATTTTTTTCCCGATCCTCGATCCTCGGTCTTCAATCCGCACCACCGGCATTGCGCTCAAACCCTTGAGCCCGGCGCCGCGCAGCAGCTGCAGCAACAGCGTTTCGGCCTGATCGTCGAGGTTGTGCGCGAGCGCTACAAAATCAGCGGGCAACGCCGAAAAGGCCCGGTAGCGGGCGTCGCGCGCAGCGGCCTCGAGGCTCGCATTGCGCGGCACCGTCACCCGCGCGACCGTGAGGGCGACGCCGCGTTGCTTGCAAAATGCGCGGCAAAACGCGGTCCAGCGGCCGGCAGCGGGATTGAGCTGATGATTGACGTGCAGCGCGGCGAGCTCGAAGCGGAGTTTTTTTGCCGCCCGCAGCAACAGGTCGAGCAACACCACCGAATCGACGCCGCCGCTCAAGCCCGCGACCAGCCGGTCGCCGCTCTTCACATGCTGCCTGAGGACTGCAGTAACGTGAGCGGGCAGTGCGCTATTTCTCGGCGACTTCCTTGAACTTGCCATAACCCATCAGCCGCACAAACCGCGCTTCGAGCAGCTCATCAATCGACTGGGCCTGCAGCGGGCGCCACGTGTCCTGCAGCGCCTTTTTCAGGTTTTGCATCATCGCATCGTGGTCGCGATGCGCGCCGCCCAGCGGCTCGGCTACGATCTTGTCGATCAGGCCGAGAGTTTTGAGCCGGGTTGAGGTAATGCCGAGCGTCTCCGCGGCCTCGGCGGCGTAGTCGGCGCTCTTCCACAGAATCGAGGCGCAGCCCTCGGGCGAGATCACCGAATAGGTCGCATACTGAAGCATCAGCAGCGCATCGCCGACCGCGATCGCCAGCGCGCCGCCGGAGCCGCCCTCGCCGATCACGGTGCAGATGATCGGCACGCGCAGCTCCGCCATCACGTACAGATTGCGGCCGATCGCCTCCGACTGGCCGCGCTCTTCGGCGCCCACGCCGGGGTATGCGCCCGGCGTATCGATGAAGGTAAATACCGGCACGCCGAATTTCTCGGCGAGCTTCATCAGCCGCAGCGCCTTGCGGTAGCCCTCGGGCTTGGGCATGCCGAAGTTGCGGTAAATCTTGTCCTTGGTGTCGCGCCCTTTCTGATGTCCGATCACCATCACCGGCTGAGCGTTGAAGCGCGCGAGCCCGCCGACGATCGCCGGATCGTCGGCGAACGCGCGGTCGCCGTGCAGTTCCTCGAAGCCCGTGAAAAGACTCTGGATGTAGTCGAGCGAGTATGGCCGCTGCGGGTGGCGCGCCACCTGCGCGATCTGCCACGCATCGAGCTTGCCGTAAATTTCCCTGGTCAGCGCCTGGTTTTTTTTCTGCAGCCGCGCGATTTCTTCAGAAATATCGAGCGCCGAATCGTCCTGCACGTAGCGCAGCTCGTCGATCTTGGCTTCCAACTCGGCGATCGGCTGCTCGAATTCGAGAAAAGTGGTTTTCATCTGACAGATGTGCACACGGGTGCGGCCAATGATACCGCAGTTTGCGCCGATGGCGCCCCATCGAACCGCCGCGCGCGGCGTGTGGGGAGGTAGCACCGCCGTCGGCGCGAAAAACCCGATGCCGCAAAACGCGGCGCCGACCCGGACGGAAAGACCGGGCTCGGCTGCATGTCCGAGCCGGCGCTTGAACGGCTAATAACCGGCGAAATCCGCGAACCCTCGCGGGTCACTCGCGGCCTGCGCCGAGCCGTCGGCATTCGACTTGAAAACCACCTGCATGTTGCCCCACTTGCGGGGGCCGGATTGCAGCGTATGGTTTTTGGCTTCAAGTGCGGCAATCCACCCGGCCGGAAAGCTTTGCGGCTCGATCTCGACGCGATCGGGCCAGCACTGATGATGATAACGCGGCGCCGAAACCATGCGCTGCAGATTGACCTCGCTGTGATCGACGTAATCGAGTATGCCGAGCAGCACCATGCTGATGATGCGCGGGCCGCCCGGCGCGCCGAGGACCAGCACGCCTTTGCTGTCCTCGACGAAGGTCGGCGACATGCTGGACAACGGACGCTTGTGCGGCGCAATCCGGTTGGCCGCGCCGCTGTTCAGACGATAGGAATTCGCGGTTTCGGGTTGCAGTGAGAAATCATCCAACTCGTTGTTGAGCAGCACCCCGGAATCCGCGGCGACAATGCCGGCGCCAAACCAGGAATTAATGCTGGTGGTTGCGCCAACCCGGTTGCCCTCGGCGTCGATTACCGAGTAGTGAGTGGTATTACCGCCCTCGCTCGTCATGATCGCGCCGGTGGCAAGCCAGTCGCTCGGCGTCGCCTCTGCGGGGTTTATGGTTGCGGCGAGGCTGCGCGCATAGGCTTTGTCCATCAACTTGACGGTCGGTACTTTGACAAAATCGCTATCGCCCAGATAGAACATGCGGTCATGGAATCCGCGCCGCAGCGCTTCGATCACAAGGTGCGCCGTTGCCGGATCCCGCGCGTCTCCCAACGGGAATTGTTCGAGAATATTCAGCGCCTGTGCGAGTATTACGCCGCCCGCCGACGGCAGCGAAGTCGTCACTATGGTCGCCCCGCGATAACTGATCCGGGCCGGCACGCGCTCGACGGTTGCGTAAGCCTGCAGATCGGACACCTGCCAGGCGCCTCCCGCGGCGTTTACCGCATTGACCAGATCCTGTGCAACGCGCCCGCGGTAAAACCCGTCGCGTCCCTCCTGTGCGATCAGCTCCAATGTTGCGGCGAGCTGCGGCTGACGCAGCAGGTACCCCGGTTGTGGCGCCTGATTGCCATCGAGAAAAATGCGCGCGGTGTTGACGCCGTTGGCGAGATAACGCTCGCGTAACTTCGCGAAGCGCGCATAACGCGGGCCAATCCTGAACCCGTCGCGCGCGAGTACGATCGCCGGCGCCAGCGACTGCGCGAGCGGCAATTTGCCGTATCGCTGCGCCAGATGCGCCAACCCGGCCGGCACGCCGGGAATTCCGATCGCCTTGCCGCTCTGCATTACGCCCGCAATCGGCCTGCCGCTGCTGTCCAGATACGACGACAGCGTCGCTGCCGCCGGGGCGGTTTCGCGCGCATCGATCATCACCTGATGGCCATCAGTGGCGCGGTGCAGCAGCCAGAAGCCGCCGCCGCCCAGCCCGGACGAGTACGGCTCGACCACCGCCAGTGCCGCCATGACGGCAACCGCGGCGTCAAATGCATTGCCGCCCTGGCGCAGCATCTGATAGCCGGCTTCGGTGGCGAGCGGATGGGCTGAGGCAATCGCAGCACGCGCCGGCGCGTCAGCAGCCGCAACATGGCCGCAGCACGCAACAGCGGCAGCGACCAGCGCGAGCCGGCATACTGCCGTGGCTCGCGCCCGCATGGCCGCTATGCGGCGCTGAAAAGAATTCAGTGACACGCTATCGGTTGCAGCGGCCACCGGCCGCGTTTGCCCTCGTCAATGGAGATAATCACCCGCCGTACCCGTGGCGCAAAATCCGGCCCGGCCATCCTGGCGCGATTATACCAGCGCAAGCAAGCCAATGTTTTCCCCGCATGCGGTCGCCGGCTGCCCGCTGGCGTCAGTCGTGCAAATGCCGCGCAAAAAAACTGCCCGGCGCGTATCCGGGCATTCGGATAATCGCGCATAACATCTCCATCCCTCTACGCAACGCCACGATGCGCCGTCGAGTAAACAAGTGCTATTATCGCCGCACCATGTCCGCTCTGACCATTGCCGCATGATACGTCGCCTCGCTTGGTGGCAATGGGCCTGGCTGCTGCTGGCGGCCGGCTCGCTGCCGTTGGCGGCCTATTACGGATATCAGGAATCGCAGCAGGTCGCACGCGCGTTGCGCGTGCAGCTGATCCAGCGCCACAGCCTGTGGGAAGCCGATCCCCAGTACCGCGGCACGCCGCAAGCATGGACCCGCTTCGCATCCGCGCTGCTCGATATCGATCAGCTGATGGAGCGCGTGCGCGCGAAGCACGGCGCGCTCGCCGCACAGATCGAGCTGGAATTCCGGCGCGACGCCGCTCTCGCGCACGGCAAAGTCATCGGCGTTTATCTGCTCGGCTGGGGCGCGCCCCTTGGGCTGCTGTACGGCGCGGGCCGCCTCTACCAGCGAAGGAAACGGCATTCGCCACCGCGCTGAGGAGCGCGATTGCTATCCTGAGGTCGCCCGCCGCGTACGCACCCGCAACCGGGCATCCGTCCGCATGAGGAACGCGCCGGCCGCGAGCAGCAGCGCGTCCATCCAGAATGCCGGACCGAGGCCGAACGCCGCGCCGAGCGTGCCGAATATCAGCGGCACCATCACTTCGGTGAATTTGTTGACGGTCTGGCGCAGCCCCATCGCTTCGCCGCTGCGCCCGGCAGGGGCACGGTTGTAGGTGATGATCATCGACAGCGGCGGGCAGCAGCCGAGCCCGAGACCGAGCACGAAGGAAATAGCCAGCAGCAGATGGACGTTGGTGACGAACGGGAACAGAACGCACGTCGCAGCCGCCAGACCGAGCGAACCGCACAGCACCAGCTCTTCGCTGCTTTTCCTGACCAGCATCGGCATCACGGCGCGCATCAGCAGCAAGGCGATCGCGAACGTTCCCATGACGATGCCGATCAGCGACGCCGACAACCCGATCGAATGGCCGTAGATCGGCATATAAAAATTGAACAACTCGAACGCGGTCTCGACGATCCCGGCGGTAACGAGCGCGCGGCGTAATGGCGCGTTTCTGACCAAGTCCATCGCGCGCTGCTCTTCTTGCCGGGCTGCGACCGCCGCCCGCGGCAGTTGGCCTGAAAAAAACAGCAGGAATAACACCGGCCCCACGGGCAACAACGCGAGCAGCAGATACGTCGGCTGATGGCCAATCAGGTCAATTGAAAATCCGCTCACGGCAGGTCCGAGCAGCGCGGTCACGCCGATGCCGAGGCTGAAGGTGCTGAAGTTGCGCGTGCGGTCGTGCCCCGCGCTGAACGTGCCGATCAGGTGCTGCACCGCTATGGTGTAGAAAATGTAGCACGTGCCGATCAGCGTCGCCGATACATAGAGTATGGGGAGCCCCGGCAGCAGGTACGGCAACAGCAGGCCGCAGCCAAGACCGCCTGCGCCGATCAGCATCGGAACGCGCGGCCCGAGCCGGTCGGAAAGCCGGCCTGCGTAGACGGCGAGGAACAGCGGAAACAGCGAATACAGCGAAAACAGCATGCCGACGCTGAAGGGGTTGGCGCCGAGTTCCATCGCATACAGCGCAATCAGCACCTTGCTGCCTTTGAAGGCAATATGGGTGAGCACCGTCGTCATGACGATGACGTAGAAAATCATCGAGACCTTATGCGGACGCCGTGCGCGCGGCGGCGGGACTGCGATTGTAAACCATGCCGGTCGCTCGCCTGCATCAAGTGCCGCCCGGCATAAGGTAGAATCGTCCGCTGCGAGCGCGCAGCCGCGCGCTCACCGCAAACGGAGGCCAGTGCATGAAAATCGAAAACATCGGCGTCATGAGTCCCGGCGACATGGGTCAGGCAGTCGCGCAACAACTCAAGACCAAGGGTTTCACCGTCTGCACCGCGCTCGACCAACGCAGCGCGCGCAGCAAAGCGCTCGCGCAACAGGCGGGCCTCGCCGACGTCGGTTCTATCGCCAGGCTGACCGAGCGTTGCGAAGTGATCCTGTCCATCATGAATCCGGGCGCCGCGCTCGATTTTGCGACCGCAGCGGCGCAAGCGCTGAGCGCAACCAGGCGTTCGCCGCTGTTTGTCGATTGCAACGCGATCGCGCCGGGCACCATGCAGGCGATCAATGCGAAAATCACCGCCGCCGGCGGCCGCTGCGTCGATGCGAGCATCATCGGACCGCCACCGCGCGGTGCCGCCAAGACCTGGCTTTACGTGTCGGGGGCCGAGGCGCGCGAACTCGAGCAACTCGCTACGCCGCAAATCACGGTGCGGGTGCTGAGCGACCGCCTCGGCGACGCCAGCGCCATCAAAATGTGTTACGGCGCGATGAACAAAGGCATGATCGCCATGGTACTCGAGCTGCTGATCGCGGCGCGCCGGCTCGGCGTCGATGCCGCGCTCGAGGCCCAACTCAAGGAAACGCACCGCGATATCTATGACCGGATCATCGGCGCGCTGCCGGTGATGCCGCCTAAGGCCTATCGCTGGGTGCCGGAAATGCTGCAGATCGCGCAGACTTTCGAATCCGCCGGTATGACGCCGCGCATGTTTCAGGGCGCGGCCGACATGTACGAGTTCATCGCCGCCACCGCGCTCGGCAAGGAAACGCCGGAGAGCCGCGACAAGTCGCGCGGCGGCAAGGATGTCGTCCGGCTGCTCGCGGCTTCTAAACCCGATACATCGAGCGGCGATCGCGGATGAAGGTAATGATTTCGGTCGCACCCTCGCGGGCGCTGCGCCCGAGCGCCAATTTTCCCGAGCCTTCGAGCAACAACTCCCCCCGCAGCACATGCACTTCCTCCCCGCTCTCGAGGGTCACGAAGGTGCCGTTGAGGCTGCTGTCGACCAGATAAAAGTGCGTACGCAGCAGACGGATACTGACGTGCTTGCGTGAAGCGAGCTTTCCAGGCACCACGAAGTCGCAGTCGTCGTCGCGGCCGATGGTGATGTTGGGCCGCGTCTGGTCCAGGCGCAGTGTCAGGTTCCGGTAGGCGACCAGCAGACTGCCCTGGTCGCCCGGGATGATTTTATGCGAGCGCAGGTTGACGTCGGTGAGCGCGGCGATGTCCTGGTGCCAGACCACCTGATACACGGTCGATTCTTCGGTGCTGCCCTTCAACACCGCCTTGAACACCGGCCGCACGTTCGCCTTCAGTTCGGGCGACAGGTTTTTCTCGGTGGTCTCGGTGGTGAGTATCTGCTCCGCGGCCGCGACCGCCCTCAGGTAGGCGGCAGCGTTGACCGTGTCGCCGAAGACGTCGTTATTCTCGACCAGCACCGGGCCATAATGCAGGCCGACGTGGATCTTGACGTGGTATTTGCCGGGCCGCTTGGCATCGATCTGCGACTGCATCTCGCTCGCCGCGAGCACTGCATCATCGGCGCGCCGGAACACGCACAGCGCCTCGTCACCGATGGTCTTGACGATGCGCCCTTTGTTGCGCTCGGCCACGTTGCCGATCAGTGACAGACACGCATTGACAACGACGCGCGCTGCGTTGTCTCCAAGCGTGCTGTAAAGCCCGGTGCTGTCGCTGATATCGGCGAATAACACCGCGAGATTTTGGGACTGGCTCGTCATGCAATTTGTCGTTACCGGGCGGTATTATCCCATACGCCAGCAACTTTATTAAGTTTCATTCGCGAGGAACAGCGACGACGGCGCGCGAACAGGCCCGAACAGACCATAGACTTGCTGCGACGTTCAGGTAATCCCCCTTGGCTTTGCGCGGCGCGCGGCACGGTCTTGGCGTGCCCGTTCGTCCGTTATCGCCGACGAGATGACATCATGCATTCCGCGGCAGACAAACAACTATTTAACGATCGCGGCATCCACTGCAGCCAATGCGCACGATAGCGCGTGCAGCCGCCCCCCTTTATTTCAACGCCTGGTGCAGCCAGTGCGCTGCCGCAAGCGTCGGCGCGTCGCTGCCGAATGCGCCGACCACCTGCAACCCGACCGGCAGGCCGTTGGCGGCGGTCGCGACCGGAATGTTCACGCATGGCGTGCGCAGCAACGTCCATATGCGGTCGAAAATCGGGTCGCCGGTCGTGTCGAGGCTTGCGGGCGCGGCGCCGGGCGCGCTCGGCGCAAGCAACACGTCGCAATCGGTGAATACCTCGGTCAACGAGCGGCGGCAGTTGCGCGCCAGCGTTTGCGCCGCGTCATAGCGCTCGTGCGAAATCTTCAACCCGGCTTCGAGTATGTCGCGCAGCTGCGCGCTGAGCTGCGGCCAGTGCGTGAGCCGCTCGTACGCGAGCGACTGCGCCTGCTCGACCAGCTGAATGTCGGTCTGCGCCTGCACCAGATTGGCGTAAGTCGGCGGCAGCTTGATCTCCTTCACCGCGACACCCGCCGCCGCGAGCCGGGTTGCCGCGTTTTCGAATGCCGCGACGGTTTCAGGCTGCGCCTGCTTCCATTCATAAGTGCGGCAAATGCCGATGCGTGGCGGCGCCGACAACGGTTGCTCGACCAGCAGATCGTTGCGGCCGCTGACCGCCGCGGCCAACAGCGCGGCGTCGGGTACCGTGCGTGCGATGGTGCCGATGGTGTCGAGCGTATCTGACATTGCCTTGACGCCGACGCGGCTGATCAGACCGTAGCTCGGCTTGAAGCCGACGACCCCGCAGAATGCCGACGGCCGGATCACCGAGCCCGCGGTCTGGCTGCCGAACGCGAGCGGTATCATGTAGTCCGCGACCGCCGCCGCCGTGCCGGATGACGAACCGCCCGGCGTGTGTCGCGGGTTGTGCGGATTGGTGGTCTTGCCCGGATACGTCGCGGCAAACTCGGTGGTGACCGTCTTGCCGAGCACGATGCCGCCTGCCGCGCGCGTCAGCGCGACGCACGGCGCGTCCCACGCCGGACGGTGCCCGGCATATATCGGCGAGCCGTAAGCGGTCGGCATACCGACGGTGTCGATCAGGTCCTTGATGCCGACCGGCAGGCCGTGCAGCAGCCCGCGGCTCGGTCCGGCGTCGGCGGCGCGTGCCTGCCTGAGCGCCGCTTCGCGGTCAAGATGCTCCCAGGCGTGGACTTCGCCTTCGCGCGCCGCGATGCGCTCGAGGCAATCGCGCACCAGCGCCTCCGAGGTAATCTTGTGCGCGGCGAGCTGGCGTGCCGCTTCCACTGCCGACAATGTATTCAACGCACCCATTCAAAGGCTCCAGTCGCGGATCAACTCACCGTAAATTTCCACCGATTGCTCGATGCGGTCAAGCAGGCAATATTCGTCGGTCTGGTGCGCAAGCTGCGGCTCGCCCGGCCCCAGTACCACCATCGGGATATCGCGATAGGCGTCTTTCAGCACCGCAGCATCGGTGAAATAGGTAGCGGCCCGCGGTTGCGGCCGCGAGCCGAGGTGCGGTTGCACCATGTCGAACACGCGCTGGATCCACGCCTGCGCGGGATCGGAGTAGATGGCGCCCACGTCGATGGTCGGCGTGATCTCGATCATCTCGCCGAGCGCGCGTTGCAGCCGCGCACGGATCAGCGCATGGTCCTGGCCGGGAACGGTCCGGATGTCGACTCCGATCACGGTTTCGTCCGGTACCGAATTAACATTGAGGCCGCCGCGGATGGTGCCGACATTGAGCGTCGGCGCGCCCATCAGCGGATGCGGCGCTGCGTCGAAATCGAACGCCTGCAGTCTCGCGATGGCAGTTGCCGCCTTATAGATCGCGTTGTCGCCGCGTTCCGGCATCGAGCCATGCGCGGTGATGCCGCGGGTTTTGGCCTCGAGCCACAATGCCCCCTTGTGCCCGACCAGCGGATAATTCGCCGTCGGCTCGCCGATCACCAGAGCACCGATCTCGCCCAGCAGATTGCCCTGCGCCACGAGGTGCGCGGCGCCGCCGCAACCGCATTCTTCGTCGGCCGTGATCACCAGCGTGATACCCGGCGCATCCTTTAGTTTGTCGGCCAGCCGCAGCGCCGCGACCACGAACGCCGCGACCCCGCCTTTCATGTCGCTCGCGCCGCGGCCATAGAGCTTGCCGCCTTCCATGCTCGCGCCGAACGCGTCCACTTTCCATGCCGCGGCGCCAAGCGGTACGGTGTCAATGTGGCCGGTGAAGCCGAGTGGCGGCTTGCCCTTGCCGCCACCGATGCGCGCCACCAGGCTCATGCGCGACGGCGCGAATTCCGCGTAAGCGACCTGAAATCCCGCGCCCTTCAGCAGGCCGCCTATATGTTGCGCGCACGCTTGTTCCGCGCCCGGCGGATTGACGGTGTTGAAGCGCAGCAGCTCGCGCGTCAGTGCTATCACGTCGGGCATGACGCTCATACCGTCTTTGCCCGCGGCGCTGCAGCGCTTCCGTCGCGCAGATGACAGGCGACGAAGTGGCCAGGCCGGACTTGCTTCATCGCCGGCTCCTCGACGCGGCAGCGTTCCTCGGCATATGGGCAGCGCGTATGAAAGCGGCAGCCCGGCGGCGGATTGATCGGGCTCGGTACGTCGCCAAGCAAAATGACCTGCTTGCGCTGTATTTTCGGATCCGGCACCGGCACCGCCGACAACAGCGCCTCGGTATAAGGATGCTGGGGGTTGGTGAAGAGCGACCTCTTGTCGGTCAACTCGACGATCTTGCCGAGATACATGACCGCCACGCGGTGGCTGATGTGCTCGACCACCGCGAGGTCGTGCGCGACGAACAGGTACGACAGCCCGAGCTCGTCCTGCAGGTCCATCAGCAAATTGATCACCTGCGCCTGCACCGACACGTCGAGCGCCGACACCGGCTCGTCGCACACGATCAGTTTCGGCCTGGGCGCCAATGCCCGCGCGATGCCGAGGCGCTGGCGCTGTCCGCCCGAGAACTCATACGGGTACTTGACCATCTGATCGGGACGCAATCCGACCTTTTCGAACAGCGACGCCACGCGCTCATCGATTTCGCCCACCGCTGCCGACTCGAAATTCCGGATCGGCTCGGCCACGATATCAGCCGCGCGCATGCGCGGATTGAGCGACGAATACGGGTCCTGGAACACCGCCTGCAGCTCGCGGCGATACGGGCGCATCCCGGTGCCGCTCAATTGGTCGATGCGATGGCCGCGCCAGTCGATGGTACCGGCGGTCGGATCGATCAGCTTCAAGATGGTCTTGCCGGTGGTCGATTTTCCGCAGCCGCTTTCGCCGACGAGCCCCAGCGTCTCGCCTTCGGCGATCCAGAAACTCACGTCGTCGACCGCATGCACCTGGCCGCTCACCTGCGAAAATACGCCCTTGCGCACCGGGTAGTGCTTGGTCAGATGCGATACCTCGAGCAATACGTTCGCAGGCGGCGTGCCTGTGCTGGTTACGCGCGTATTCATTTGGCCGCTCCGACGATGCGGTCGGATTCCCAGCACGCGACCGTGTGGCCGGCGGTCTTGTGTTCGAGCGGCGGATACTCGCGGCGGCAGCGTTCGGTCGCATACGTGCAACGCGGCGCGAAAATGCAGCCCGGGATTTCTTCGCGCAGCGACGGCACCATTCCCGGAATTTCCGCGAGGCGCTTGCGTCCTACAACCTCCGCCTCGCCGAGCCGCGGGATCGAATTGAGCAGTCCCTGGGTATAAGGATGGCGCGGCTGCGCGAACAGCGCCGCGACCGGCGCCTCCTCGACTTTGCGGCCCGCATACATGACGACCACGCGCTGCGCCATTTCCGCCACCACGCCGAGGTCGTGCGTGATCAGCACGATCGCGGCGCCGGTTTTTTCCTTGAGTTTGCGCATCAGATCGAGAATCTGCGCCTGGATCGTGACGTCGAGCGCAGTGGTCGGCTCGTCCGCGATCAGCAGCCGCGGATTGCACGCGAGCGCCATTGCGATCATTACGCGCTGGCGCATGCCGCCCGAGAGCTGGTGCGGGTACTGCGTCACGCGCCGCTCGGGTTCCGGCATGTTCACCAGCCGCAGCATTTCGACCGCGCGCGCCAACGCCTCGTCGTGCGAGAGTCCGCGATGCAGCGTGAGCGCCTCGGCGATCTGGCGGCCGATCGTGAGCACCGGGTTGAGCGACGTCATCGGCTCCTGGAAAATCATGGAGATCTCGTTGCCGCGCACCTGCCGCATTGCGGGCTCCGACAACCCGAGCAGATCGCGCCCCTCGAACAGCAAACGCCCGGCGATGGTGCGCCCCGGCGGCGACGCGATCAAACGCAGGATCGACAGCGAGGTCACGCTTTTGCCGCACCCCGACTCGCCGACCACCGCCAGCGTCTCGCCCGGATAGACCGTGAACGATATGCCGTCGACCGCGCGCACCACGCCGTCGCGCGTGTAGAAATAAGTTTTGAGTCCGTCGACTTCCAGCAAAGGGGCGGCGGCGACGTTCATCACATTCTCCGCGCAAGCCGCGGGTCAAGCGCGTCGCGCATGCCGTCGCCGAGCAGATTCACGGCCAGCACGGTCAGTGACAGGCAGACGCCGGGGAACAGGATCAGATAACCCGCAATCTGGAAGAGGCTCCTCGCCTCCGCCATGATGTTGCCCCAGCTCGGGATGTTGGGCGGCGTGCCGGCGCCGATGAAAGACAGGATGGCTTCGGTAATCATCGCCGACGCGCAGACGTAAGTGCCCTGCACGAGCAGTGGCGCCAGCGTGTTCGGCAAAATGTGGCGCACCAGAATGCGCGGCAGACTGGTGCCGGCGGCGACGGCCGCCTCGACATAGGGCTCCTCGCGCAAAGACAGCACCAGGCTGCGCACCAGCCGCACCACGCGCGGCACTTCGGCCAGCGTGATCGCGAGTATCACGTTTTCGATGCTGGCCTTGGTCAGCGCCATCAGCGCGATCGCGAGCAGCACCGGCGGAATCGACATCAACCCGTCCATGATCCGCATCACGATCGCATCGAGCCAGCGGATGAAACCGGTGACGAGCCCGATCGCAAGCCCGACCAGCGTGCTGAATACCGCGACCGCGATGCCCACGGCAAGCGACACGCGCGCGCCGTAGATGACGCGGCTGTAGACGTCGCGCCCGAGCATATCGCTGCCGAACCAGAATTCGGCGGACGGCGGCTGCAGGCGCCGGATCGGAGAAACCGCCTGCGGATCGATGGTGCCGAGCCAGGGCGCGAACACCGCGGCCAGGATCATCGCGAGCAGCACCACGCCGCCGATGATCGCGGTCGGATGGCGCCGGAACGCGTCCTTGAAGCGTTGCCACGTCGGCGATACCGATTTTGCCGGGCTTGCGATCGCGATCGCGGTCATATCAATATCGAATGCGCGGGTCGAAGAACATGTAGCTCAAGTCGACCGCCAGGTTGATCAGCACGTAAGCACCCGAGAAAATCAGGATCACGCCCTGGATGATCGGGTAATCGCGGCGCAGGATCGCATCGACCGTGAGCCGCCCTATGCCCGGGATTGCAAACACGGTTTCGGTCACGATGGCGCCGCCGATCAGCAGCGCGATGCCGATGCCGATGACGGTCACGATCGGCACCGCCGCGTTTTTGAGCCCGTGTCCCACCAGCACTGCGCCCGGCGCCAGGCCTTTCGCCTGGGCGGTACGTATGTAATCCTGCGCCAGCACGTCCAGCATGCTTGCGCGCGTGATGCGCGCGATCAACGCGATGTAGACGGTGCCGAGCGCGGCGCTCGGCAGGATCAGGTGGCGCAGCCAATCCCAGAAATCCTCGTGGAAGTTGCGATAGCCCTGCACCGGCAGCCAGTCGAGCTGGACTGAAAACGTGAGGATCAGGATATACGCGAGCACGAATACCGGCACCGAGAAACCGAGCACCGAAAACGCCATCACCGCGCGGTCGACCCAGGTGCCGGCTTTGGCCGCCGCGATCACGCCGAGCGGCACGGCGACCAGCACCGCGACCAGCAGTGTGCAGCAAGTGAGCGCGACGGTCGGCTCGATGCGCTGTCCGATCAGGTGCGTGACCGGAAGATTGGTGAAAATCGAGGTGCCGAGATCCCCGTGCACGAGCGCCCACACCCAGCCGCCGAAGCGCACCAGAAACGGCTCGTCGAGCCCAAGCTTCTCGCGGATGCGCCGGATGTCGTCGTCGGTGGCGGCGTCACCGGCCAGGATCGCGGCCGGATCGCCGGGAGTCAGATAAAGCAGCGAAAAGACGACGAACGCGACCACCGTCATGACGACGATGGTCGCGGCGAGCCGTCGAATTACATAGGCGAACACCGATAGAGCTACCGTCGGTGTGCTACTTCTTCTCCACGTTCCAGAGCAGGTTGATCGGCGCGATGATGACGCCGGATATATTCGAGCGGTACGCGGTGGGCAGGATGAACCGCCCGGTCGGAACTATAGGTACGAACTCGAACGCGCGCCTCTGCACCGCGTCCGCGGCCTTTTTCGAGCTCGCGGCATCGGTCGCATTGAACCAGGCTTCGCGCAGCTCCTCCATCTTCGGGTCGCTCGGCCAGCCGAACCACGCTTTCTCGCCGGTGCCGCGGATCGGGAAATTCACCGCCGGGTTGACCATGTCGGCCCCCACTAGCCACGTATGGAAGATCGACCAGCCGCCTTTTTCGATTGGCTCCTTCACCGCGCGGCGCGTGATCAATGTGCCCCAATCGCCCGCTTGAACTTCCGCGTTGAGCCCGAGCTTCTTCAGCATCTCGAGTGTCAGCAGCGATTGCGAATGCACGATCGGCTGGTCGGTCGCGTCTATGATCACGATCTTCTCACCCTTGTAGCCCGCTTCCTTGATGAGCTGCTTCGCCTTCTCGAAGTCGCGCTTGCCCTTGAGCGGCTCGGCGCCCACTTCGGATGATAGCGGCGTGCCGCAGGTGAAATACGAATAGCACGGAAAGCCGCTCTTGGGATCGCCGGCGATGCCGATCACGTATTCCTGCTGGTTGACCGCATACAGCAGCGCCTGCCGCATTTTCTCGTTGTTGAACGGCGGGTGCAGGAAGTTAAAACGGATCATCCCCATCGAGCCCAGCAGATCGATGTTCTTGACCGTGATGTCCTTGTTTTTGGCGAGTACCGAAATCAAATCCGGCGGCAATTGCTCCCACCAGTCGGCTTCGCCCGCGTTGAGCGCGGCCGCGGCGGTCGCCGAGTCCGGAATGTAGATCCATTCGACGCGGTCCACCTTCACGACCTTGCCGCCGGACGCCCACGACGGCGCTTCCTTGCGCGGCACGTAGTCTTTGTTCTTGACGTAAACCACTTTACTGCCCGGAACCCACTCCTCTTTCACCATCTTGAACGGGCCGGAACCGGTCGGATCTTCGATGTTCTTGAAGGCGTCCGTCTTGGCAATGCGTTCGGGCATGATGAACGGCACATTCGACGACGGCTTGGCAAGCGCGTCGAGCGTGAGCGGGAACGGCTTCTTGAGCTTGAGCTTGAAGGTCGTGTCGTTGACCGCGCTCCACGCTTCGGTCGCTTCCCCGAGCTTCTGGCCGAGCGCGTCGCGCTTGGCCCAGCGATCGATGGAGGCAATGCAGTCCGCCGAGCGCACCGGCTGGCCGTCGTGGAACTTGAGCCCGTCGCGCAGCGTGAACGTGTAGGTGAGCTTGTCTTTCGACAGCTCCCATTTGCCCACCATCTGCGGCTTGACCTGGAATTTGGCGTCGATCGCGAACAACGTGTCGTACACCATGTAGCCGTGGTTGCGCGTGATGTACGCAGTGGTGGCGATGGGATCGAGTATGCGCAGATCGGCCTGCGGAATGAACTTCAGGACTTTCTGCTGCGCCATCACGTCCGGCACAAGCAATGCAGCAACGACAATCGTTGCGGCAACGCCCACGACATAACGGAATAAGTGCTTCATGCAATGCCCTCCTTCGTCGAAAATAACCTGGTGACCCGCCGACACCCGGCAAACAAGGCGCCTGCCGGGCATGTGCGGCCTGAGCGACCGACCAAGTGCGGCTGCCATTGTATTACAAGCGGCTGTGGCCGGTTGGAACCGGCGCCGTTTATCGCCCTGACACAACGACCGCACCGGCGCAGGGCATGCTGCGCTGCAACGGTGCCGACTGTAACGTCCAGACCATCTTAATCGTCGAACGGATAGATCGGCCGCCGCACTTTGGCGTAATGGAACAGCGAAAAGTCGGACGAGGCGACGCCGGCGCTCGCGCACTCGATGATCGTGGTCGCCAGCGGCGCGAACACCGGCCGGTAATACATGCGGGACTTGAGTATCAGGTAGCGTTTGCGCGCCGGGTCGAGCCCGACGCAGGTGAACACGCCGAGGTCCCATGGCTCCTGCGTTTGCTCGGTGACCACGATTTCTGCGGCGCCGATGTCGAACAAGACCGTGCGGCCCATGTAACAGCGCGTGCCGGTATAGATCGGCCCGCTGATCGTGTATTCACCGTTGCCGATCGCGCGCACCTGCCCGGTCAACCGCAACGGCGTGCGCAAAGCCAGGCCGATCTTCGGCATCGGCAGCTTGTTGCCGAGATCCACCGTCACCGTGCCGCCTATGCCCGCCGCAATGAGCCGCGCCACCGCCTGCGGGTCGCAAATCGGCCCGACGCCGATTTGATCGAGTCCCTGCCGCAGGCATTCAGCGAGCACATCCAGCGTGTCGCACGTGCCGCCCGACATGCAGTTATCACCGTGGTCGAGCAACAGCACGAGGCCGTGTTTAATCACTTTTGCGTGCCTCACCGACTCGGCCAGCGGTTGCTGGTGAAAAATGAATTCGCTCTTGCGCGCGCGCAGCATCGTGCTGCAATCCTCTGCCCAGCGCAGCGCTTTCGCAGCATCGCGATCGGCAACGACCACGACGCTCATGCCGGCGTCTGCGACGTCCGCCAGGTAGAA
>JAHFRL010000104.1 GCA_023266235.1 Betaproteobacteria bacterium | reverse complement strand
GCCAGAAAGCGCAAACCGCGCTGGCTTACGTGATTGGCATCGAGCGCGAGGCTGCGCGCATCAATGCCACCGACGCCTGGCCTGAAAGCGGCGCGGCAGACGGTGCGCTGGAAATCGAAAAGGCGCTCGCCGGGCGCGCTGACGTGCAGGCAGCACAGGCGCGGGTCGCGGCAGCGGAGAAAGTCCGCGAACTGGCGCGTTCATTGCGCACACGCGATGTCACTGGCCTGGTGCAATTCGAGCACTTCCCGGGCGATTTCAGCAATAACACCTTCGGCGTCGGCGTCAGCATCCCGTTGTTTACCGGTTACTACTTCGAGGGCGAGATCCGCCGCGCCGAAGTCGAATTGCAGGCAGCACGCGACAACTACGAGCGCGTGCGCGCGCTGGCGCTCGGCGAGATCGTCAAGAGCCGGGCCGACCTTGATGCTGCGCATGAGCGCGTGCAGCGCTTTCGCGAGTCGCTGCTGAAGGAAGCGCAGAAAGCAGCAGATGCCGCGGAGTTTGCCTACAGCCGCGGCGCCATCGGCGTGATGGATCTGCTCGATGCGCGGCGCCAGCTGTACGCTACGCGGCTCGAAGCCTCGAGTACCCAGGCCGATTATGCAAAATCCCTTGCCGCGTGGCGGGCCGCGATTGCCGCAGTCGAAATCACGCAACAGTAGCCATGCGCGTGACATGCATCACAACCAGTTTTTGCTTGCGTAAGCTTGCCGTAAGGTGGGCGATTTAGTCTATTGACGTGGTTAAGCCGGAGTGCGGTATTCGTAGCTTGCATCCGTATCCGGTTGAGCCACATTCCTCCTCGGAGTTGCAGGGAGATTATTGTTGCTGAGACAGTGATCAACCCGGACTCGATTGCCGGCCAGCGGGGCAACCCGTTGGCCGGAATTTTTTAGCGTGGGCGGGCACGGCGCTGGAACCTTACGTAAAGGTGGCGTAAGCGATAATACATAGCATTCCGGCTGCCAGAGCAATGTGTCAAGCAGGACGCCCAAGTAGGGTGTCTACCGATCTGATCTGACTATAATTCTTGGTATGAAAGCCCGCCGCATTATTTTATTTTCGGCAGCCGTCGTGCTGGCGGCAGCAGCCGCGACGTGGTTTTATATCCAATTCGCGGGCCGCAGCGGTGAGACGGGGCCGCAAAATACGGTGCCGGCACAGCTCACTCCGCGCGAATTACGTTTCGCCGCCGGTTCGCCGCAGCTTAGTTTCATCAAGGTTGAAGCCGTCCAAGCACTGCCCGAACCGTTGATCGAACCGTTGAACGCGCGCGTTGCCTACGATGAGAACTATACCGTCAGGGTGAGCTCCCCGATTGCCGGGCGCGTAATACGCATACGGGCGCAACCCGGCGACCACGTCGCTAAAGGACAGCCGCTGGTGTCGCTTGATTCCCCGGATTTTGCGGCGGCCGCCGCCGACCTCGCCAAGTCGAACTCCGATGTGCAGCAGAAACAAAAGGCCTATGCGCGGGCAAGTGAGCTCTATCAGGGGGAAGTGATTGCGCGCAAGGATTTTGAGGTGGCGGAGAATGACCTGCGCCAGTCCGAAGCGGAGAATACGCGCGCGAAGTTGCGGTTGCGCAATCTCGATCCCGGTCTGAGTAACGCCGGTAGCGCGGGATTCACGTTGCGTGCACCGATTGCCGGCATTGTTGCCGAGCGCAACGTCAATCCGGGCGCCGAAGTCAGGCCCGACGCGCCGAATCCGCTGTTTATCATCACCGATCCGACGCATCTGTGGGTGCTGATCGACCTGCCCGAGCGCTATCTCGGCAAAGTCAAGGTCGGCCAGAAAGTCACAATCGAAGTCGACGCCTATGCGGGCGGCGATTTTTGGGGGCAGGTCGCCTCGATCAGCGAGGTGCTCGATCCGGCGACGCGCCGGGTGCAGGTGCGCTGCGTGGTCAACAACCCGGGCCGCCAGCTCAAGCCCGAGATGTTCGCGCGGGTGACGCCGATTGAAGACGAGCGCGTCAAGTTGCCACGCATTCAGAACTCGGCGCTGATCACGCAGGGACTGTACAGCTTCGTGTTTGTCGAAAAAGAACCCGGCGTATTTGAGAAACGCCAGGTGCTGCTGGCACTGCAAGGACATAGCGAAAGCTACGTCAGGGAAGGCCTGAAAGACGGCGAGCGTATTGTCAGCGTTGGAGCCCTGCTGCTCAACTCGGAGCTTGCGGGCGTTGATTAGGCTTACGCGCTGCGCCCGCCGTGCTCGATAGACTCATTACGTTTGCGCTGCGGCAGCGCGTGTTTGTGCTCGCTTTGGCCGTGGTTCTGGCGATTTCGGGCTGGTACGCGTGGCGCAATCTGCCAGTCGAGGCATTTCCGGACGTGCAGGATGTGCAGGTTCAGATCATCACTCAGGTGCCGGGACAGGCGCCGGAGGAGGTCGAGCGCTCAGTGACGCTGCCGATCGAACGTGAAATGAGCGGCGTGCCGCGCATGACGCAACTGCGCTCGGTTTCCATCACCGGCTTGTCGGTCGTCACTCTTACTTTCTCAGACGGCACCAACGACTATTTTGCGCGTCAGCAGGTGCTCGAGAAACTGCAGAATGCAAACCTTCCGCCCAGCATTCAGCCCACACTGGCGCCGCTGACCAATGCAGTTGGCGAAGTCTACCGATACGTCCTGGACGCACCGCCCGAGATGCCGCTCACCGAAGTGCGCGCGCTGCAAGACTGGGTTCTGAAGCCGGCGCTGCGCCGCACGCCGGGTGTCGCCGACATCGTCAGCTTCGGAGGACTGGTCAAGGAATATCAGGTCAAGGTCAATCCGTTCCTGCTGCGCAAATACGCAATCACCATTGACCAGGTGGCGCAAGCGCTCGGCAATAACAGCGCCAACACCGGCGGCGGGCTGCTCAAACGCGGCGATGAAGCGTTGGTGATTCGCGGCATCGGCCTGTTTCTGAGCCTCGAGGACATTGAGCGCGTCATGGTCGCATCGCGCAATGGCAGGCCGATTCAGGTCGGCGATCTGGCGCGCGTTGAGATCGGCGGGCGGCCGCGCTCAGGTGTCGTCGCGTTCAACGAGCGCGACGACGTGGTGCAGGCGATCGTGCAAATGACGAAAGGGCAGAACGCGGCAAAGGTGGTTGAAGACCTCAAAGCCGAGATTGCGAAGGCCTCGGCCAAGCTGCCCCCGGGGGTGAAGATCGTGCCGTATTACGACCGCACCGACCTGATCAAGCACACGGTGCACACCGTGACCGAGAACCTGGCGGTTGGCGCGTGTCTGGTGGTGGCGATACTGATCATATTCCTGCGCAACTGGCACGCGGCTTTCGCCGTGGCGACCGTGATCCCGCTTTCGCTGCTGTTCGCATTCGTGCTGATGGATGCGCGCGGTGTCGAGGCCAACCTGATTTCCCTCGGCGCGGTCGACTTTGGCATCATCATCGATAGCGCGGTGGTGCTGGTCGAGGCGCTGATGGTCAAGCTGGCGGCAGGCGCCGCCGAGCACAACCCTATTCACAGCGGCTACGCGTGGCGCATGCACACGCTGAAGGCGACTGCCGTCGAGATGGGCCACCCGATCCTGTTTTCGAAGGTGATCATCATCCTCGCTTTTCTGCCGATCTTCACGTTCCAGCGCGTCGAGGGCAAGATCTTCTCGCCGGTGGCGTTTACGCTGTCGTTCGCGCTGCTTGGCGCCATCGTCCTGACCCTGACACTGGTGCCGGCGCTGCTCAGCTATTCGCTGCGCAAAGGCAACTTGGCGGAAAAGCACAGCCTCTGGATGCATCGCTTGCAGGAGCGTTACCGTGAGCTGCTGCAGAAGACGGGGCAGCGGCGCAAGCTGATCGCGGTCGCCGCGGTATCGCTGCTTGCATTGTCACTGGTGCTCGCGCCGCAACTCGGCAGCGAATTCCTGCCCAAGCTCGACGAAGGCAACATCTGGCTCACGATTACGTTGCCGCCATCAACTTCCATCGAACGCACCAAGGAGGTCGAACGCGAAGTGCGCCAGATTCTCAAGAGCTATCCCGAGGTCGATAACGTCGTAACTCAAGTCGGTCGTCCTGACGACGGCACCGATCCCAAAGGGCCGAACAATCTTGAGATCATGGCCGATCTCAAGCCGCGCGAGACATGGCATTTCAAAAGCAAGGATGACATGATCGCCGATATGACGCGGAAAATCCGGGCCATGCCGGGCGTGCCGACCAATTTTTCGCAAGTCATAGAAGACAACCTCAACGAAGCGCTGTCGGGCGCCAAAGGCGAAATCGTCATCAAGATCTTCGGGCCGGATCTGCAGATACTCGAGGACAAGAGCGAGCAGGTAGTCAACGTTCTGGCCGGCATCCGCGGCGCAGCCGATGTCGGCGCATTCAAGATCGGCGGGCAGACCGAATTGACGGTCGTGCTTGACCGCACGCGCATGGCGCGCTACGGCATTAACATCAGTGACGTCAACGGCACTATCCAGGCGGCGCTGGCGAGTAGCGCGGTCAACACGTTTTATGACGGTGACCGCCGCTTCGATGTGACCATCCGCATCGACGAGCAGTTCCGCGACGCCGTCGACGACGTTGCGGATCTGCCTGTCGCCCTGCCCGGCGGCGCGGGAACCATCCCGCTGGGATTCATCGCCAGCGTGGAGGTGAAACAGGGCGCCGGACGGGTATCGCGCGAAGCCGGCGGGCGCAACGTTGCGGTCAAGGCCAATCTGCTCGGCCGCGACCAAGGGAGCTTTGTCGCGGAAGCGATGGAGAAAGTGTATGCCAGGGTCAACCTGCCGCCCGGCTATTATATGACCTGGGGCGGGCAGTTCGAGAACCAGCAGCGCGCGATCGCACGGCTGAAAATAATCATCCCGCTGTCGGTGTTCCTGATTTTCGTGCTGCTGTTCTGGGCGTTTGGCTCGATGAAACATGCAATCCTGGTGCTGCTGATGGTGCCGTTCACGCTGATCGGCGGGCTGGCCGGCCTTGCCGTGGCGGGGCTGCACCTGTCGGTGTCGGCGGCGGTCGGCTTTATCGCGGTGGCCGGCATTTCTGTGCAGAACGGCGTCATCATGGTCGAGCAGTTCACGGAGATCATGCGCAATGGCAAGGGTCTTGCCGAAGCGGTGCTCGAGGGCGCGGTGTCGCGGTTGCGGCCCATCGTCATGACCGCGCTGATGGCGGGGCTGGGTCTGCTGCCGGCGGCGCTCTCGCACGGTATCGGTTCCGAGACGCAGCGGCCATTCGCGGTGGTGATCGTCGGCGGCATCGTGTCGGCGACCTTGTTTACTTTGTTGTTGCTGCCATTGCTCTTTCCCGTGTTTGCCGAGGAGCGGCACATAATTGCACCCGAGGAGCAGTAGTTCCAGCGTATTGTTTTCGAATGCCGGCGGCGCCGGCTGGGAGAATCTGCATGCCAACCCGATTTCGCAAAGAGCAACGTCATCTCACGACCGAAGAGCGCGTCGTCGTCAACCGGGTCAAACAGCTTGCCGAGGACCTGCATGACATCATCGATATGATGCCGCCGTCGCGCGCGCGCGACATCGCGCGGGTAAAGCTTGAAGAATGCGTGATGTGGACGGTTAAGGCGATATCCGACGCGCCGTGAATCCGTAATCCATGCAGTCTCGTCTCTCCGTGCCGCTCACCCGTGCGGCAACGAAAGGGGAGGCACTGGTGCAACCCCTTTCCCGGAACCTTCACCACGTTCCGGCGGTGGCGGAAAACTAGTAATTCACCTTGATCTTGTCCATGTCTTCCTTGGTGATGGCCGGCACCTTGCCTCGCGCTTCCCAGCGGTTGAATTTCCAGGCATCCTGCCCCACCCACTCTTTGAAAAGATTCAGGTTTTTCTCACGCTCTTCCTCCGTGGCGCCGAAGTATTGATACATGTTGCCCGGCTTGCCGCCAGCCGCGCTTTTCCCGTCATCGAGCCTTCTCATGATGGCGCCGGTGTCGGGCCAGCCGATAAAGAATATCAAATCGGCATACGTATCCATTCTCGGCCCTTTCATTTGCTGCGTGAAGTTCTTCTCGTTCTCCAGGAATTCGCCCAGGTAAGGCGAGCCCGCGCCATGACAAGCAGCGCATTTTTGCTCCCACAGCGGCCGGATGTGTTTTCGATAAGTGATATCGTCCGCCCACGACGCAACCGCAACACCGGCAACCAGGAATAATGCCAGAATAACTCGTAACATTTTCGTCCTCCATGTCGAACGATAAAAAGCATTGACGCTCAGCCTCGCGTCCTTTTGTTCTTCACTAAGCGCCCAGTCATAAGAGTAGGTCGCTGCGTAGTGAAAAATTTGATCCAGGTCAAACAGAGCAAATTTAGAGCGCGCGTCAAAGTGGAAATCGCCATGAGCCCGGATACGCCGGGCATTTTCAAGTCGATAACGGCATATGCCCGTGGTAAGTTAGCGTTTTCTGGACGGCTCGTCTCGCCATGAACCTGCACAACCTGCTCGCGGCGCGCGCGCGACAACACCACCCGCTGCGCGTCGCGCTGATTGGCGCCGGCAAATTCGGCTCGATGTTCCTGTCGCAGGTGCGGCGCACGCCGGGCATGCATCTCGTTGCCGTGTGCGACTTGTCGCCGCAACGAGCGCAAAAAAGTCTGCAACGCGTGGGTTGGCCGGCCGAACAATATGCGGCAACGTCGCTCGCGGCAGCGCACAAGTCCGGCGCGACTTTCGTCACCGACGACGCGCCGGCGGTGATCGCCTCCGGCGCGATCGAGATCGCAATCGACGCGACGGGAAATCCCGCCGCCGGCATCCGCCATGCGCTCGCCTGCTGCGAGCACGGCAAGCATATCGTGATGGTCAACGTCGAAGCCGACGCGCTCGCCGGCCCGTTGCTCGCGCGGCGCGCAGCCGAGGCCGGAATCGTCTACTCGCTCGCCTACGGCGACCAGCCGGCGCTGATCTGCGAAATGGTGGATTGGGCGCGCGCCGCGGGATTCCAGGTCATCGCCGCCGGCAAAGGCACCAAGTACCTGCCCGCCTACCATGAGTCAACGCCCGATACGGTGTGGGGACACTACGGCTTCACGCCCGAGATGGTCGCCGCTGGCGATTTCAACGCGCAGATGTTCAATTCCTTCCTTGACGGCACCAAGTCGGCAATCGAAATGGCGGCGGTTGCGAATGCGACCGGGCTCACGCCGGCGCCCGACGGCCTCGCGTTTCCGCCGTGCGGCGTCGACGATCTGCCGCGCGTGCTGCGGCCGCGCGACGCCGGCGGCGAGCTGCATCACGCCGGCCAGGTCGAGGTGATCTCGAGCCTTGAGCGGGACGGGCGGCAGGTCGCGCGCGATCTGCGCTGGGGCGTTTACGTGACGTTCGCCGCCGACAGCGATTACGTGCGGCGCTGCTTTCACGAATATGGCCTCATAACCGACGCGAGCGGCAACTACTCGGCGATGTACAAGCCCTATCACCTGATCGGGCTCGAACTCGGCATCAGCGTGGCATCGGTCGGACTGCGGCGCGAGGCGACCGGCGCCGCGAACGGTTTCCGCGGCGACATAGTCGCGACCGCCAAGCGCGATCTCAAAGCCGGCGAGACGCTCGACGGCGAAGGCGGCTACACGGTGTACGGCAAGCTGATGCCGGCTGCGGATTCGCTCGCCTGCGGCGGCTTGCCGCTCGGCCTCGCCCACGGCGTCAAGCTCGCGCGCGCGGTCGCCAAGGGCGGCGCGCTGACGTGGAACGATGTCGCTGCCATCAACAGCGATGCCGCGCGTTTCCGCCGCGAAATGGAAGCGGTTTTTGCGCGCGAATGGGGCAACGGTAGCACCGCAATCGCCGGCGCTGCGCGCTGATCAGCGTCGAATTGACACCGTAACAGAGGTTGCAGCGTGCGGCGCCGCCTGCGGCAGATGCCGATTGACACACTGGCCGAATGCCCCAAAAATAAGCGCGCCGCATCCCGACGGAGTCGTCATGGAAAG
This sequence comes from Betaproteobacteria bacterium, assembly GCA_023266235.1. Classification (GTDB taxonomy): domain Bacteria; phylum Pseudomonadota; class Gammaproteobacteria; order Burkholderiales; family SG8-41; genus PALSA-1004. The sequence continues at coordinate 9,715 of JAHFRL010000104.1, read as the reverse complement.
ACGCGAATTCATCAAGCTCTGCGCCGCTGCCGGCACGCTCGGCGCGAACCCTGTATTTGCCGCCGCCGGTCTCAAGCCGCGCTTTTACGCGCGCGTGCAGCTGGTCGACGAATCGCGGCGGCCGTTGCGCGCCCCGAGCCTCGCCGTTAATCACAATTACATATTCCATTATCCGTACGCAGCCACACCCTGCTTCCTGCTCAACCTCGGCAAGCCGGCGCAGCAGGCAGTGACCCTGAAAACGGAGAACGGCGGCAGCTACGAGTGGCCGGGCGGCGTCGGCCCCGGCAACGCAATCGTCGGCTACTCGGCGATCTGCGCGCACCGGCTGTCGTACCCGACGCGCCAGATCAGTTTCATCAGTTATCGCGACCAGGCCGGGCCGGCCAGGCTCTCGCGCAGCAACGTGATCCACTGCTGCTCCGAGCACAGCGAATACGATCCGGCGACCGGCGCGCGCGTCGTCGGCGGCCCGGCGCTGCAGCCGCTGTCGGCGATACTGATCGAATACGATAAGAGCAGCGACGGGCTGTATGCCGTCGGCACGCTCGGCGGTGAAATGTTCGATGCGTTCTTCGCCAAATTCCAGTTCAGGCTCGCGCTCGAATACGGCGAGAGGCGCGCGCAACAACCGGTTACCGGCGCCGCCGTGGTGAGCGAATTGAAGAACTACTGCCGCCAGCAGGTCCAGTGCTGACTGCGCGCCGTTGACAGGCCACCGGTAATCGGGGACGATCAACCGGCAAATTTCACCGGCCAATGTCCTCGCATTGATCAAGCTGCCCGCGGCCATGCAAGAACCTGTTACCGCCCCCACGCTGGATCTAATCGATAATTTTCCTGCTTTTGATAAGGCCGGGGCTCACCTGAAAGAAATCATCATTGAACACGGCTACAAAATGATAGCGGATATCGGAGGGGGCGCTAACCCCATGCTGGATGATGAATTTATCGCTAACAACAATATTCATTACTCTTTGATTGACATATCCAGATCCGAACTCCTAAAAGCCAATTCTCTTTACAACAAGATTGAAGCAGACGCCACCAGTAACAATGACACTTTTCATAAACAAATTGCGGGCATGAAATTCGATTTGATTTTCTCGCACATGTTTTTGGAACACATCAACGATCCTGTTCAAGCTCACAGGAATTTTTATAGCGCCCTGAATCCCGGCGGCAGATGTGTGCATTATTATGCGTCGCCAAATAATCTTCCATTGACCTTGAACCGTCTTCTGCCGGAAAAAATATCGGCCTGCCTGGTAAGAATTGCTCAACCCGCCCGTGATCTTGAAGGCTCTCGAGGAAAGTTCAAAGCCGTTTACAAAATGTGCGGCGCCCCAAATCGTGCTTTATCCGCAGTATTTGAAGAAATCGGATATACGATCAGTCAACACACTGGATATATCGGACACACCTACTACGAGAGATTCAAACCCGTCGCAATGCTTGAAAGACGATTGAGGAAAATCATCCATAAATTGCAACTGCCCCTGACGAGTAATTGTTTGCTGATTTTGGAGAAACGCGCATAGCCCCCAGCGAGCCTGATGTTACGGGGGTTTTTGACGGCCTTCTGCGCACGCCCGGATGCGCGCCGCTCCGCAGCCAGACCCATACGCCGCCGAACGGCTATTTACAAGGGCGTAGTGAGCACTCCATGCCATGCAAAAGGAGTAGAATAAACGAAATTTGGCGCGAAATATTTCCGGCCTTGCAGCATCGGAAAAGTGAGCGCCCGGTAGATTTCTTTCTGGTCCGAATTGTCAGATGTTAGGAGAACCTACAATGCGCGCACGATCCATAGTTGCCAGATTTGCTGCCATGTTGTTATTGACGTGGTTCGCACCGACCGCGTCCGCTGCCGACGCAGGGGCGGTTCAGAAAATCACCGGTAATGTGACGATTACCAGTGCCGACAAGATATCCCGCAAGGCGGGGGACAGGGAAAAGATCCAGTCTGGGGATACTGTAACGACCGACGTAAAAAGCGAGGCCCTGATCAAGATGGCAGACGATTCATCGGTGGTCCTGCGACCGAATACCCAGTTCCAGTTTACCGATTACAAATTCGAGAAGAAACCTACTGATTCGTCGTTTGTAACCCTGCTTCGCGGCACCGCGCGCATGGTCACCGGCCTGATCGGCAGACGGTATGCAGCAAATGTCCGGGTCTCCACAATGACCGCGACCATCGGGATCAGGGGCACGGACTTCGAAGTAGCGGTAATCACTGAAGATACGGCGGACGCGCGCGCAGGGGTCTATGACTACATGCACGATGGAGCGACCAATATCAGGATCGCGAGCGGCCAGAGCCTGGACGTCAAAAAGGAGCAGACGGCATTTGCGCCGGACAAACCCAAACCCGGCGAAGAGCCGCTGCAGATTCTGCGCGAGACCCCGATATTCCTGCAATCTGGCGGCGGCCTCGACGCCTTGATCCAGTCGATCACCATTCAAATCCCGATGTTCCGCTGATCGTCGTTAGGCGCAGCGGCGGGATGCTAGCCCGTCCCGCTGCGCTTTATTGCGCCAGGCAGGAGGCGCGCCGAAGGTCCTTCCACGCATCGTCCCAGCAGCATCGATGGTCGAAGGTTTCCTTATCGATGACCGTCGCGCCAGTCACGCGCTCGAGAAAGCGCCGGGAAGTCGCCAGTGGGACGACCTTGTCGCCCACCCCTCTGAAATGCGTTTGGCGCACGTTGCGCAGCTTGTCAGCCGCATCTGCCGGGTTTAGCGAAAGATCGAGGCGCGAGACGCGTAAGGTGTCAGTCCAGGCGCGCGTGTCGAGCGGCGCTGCAACGGTAACAAGGCAACTGACGTCGCTGCGGCGCGCGGCGATGAGCGCGGCCATTGCACCGCCACCGGAATAGCCCACCAAGTTGACTTCCGCAGCGCCATAGATTCGTTTGATCTGGTCAACGGCCAGACTCATTGCCGCGACCGCTTCATTGCTGAAGCGCCCCCGCATCCACAGCTCCGGGTCGCATTTGCGGAGATCCGCCTCGTGCAGGTACTGACAGGGCCGCCCCAGATAAGCCGCCGCCGGTGAGGGATCGGCAATGGCCATGCGCAATACCAGCGGTTTGACGGGCGTAGGGTCGGACGGTGGCTCGTCAGGGAAACGCCAGGGCGCGCCGTCACTTTCGACATACACCGTCACGCGTGGTGCATTACCGGCTCCTGGCGCAGTGCGCTTGGCGAACGCGCGCAGGCGCGCGTCAGGCACCTCCACAGGCATGAACCCTGCTGCTTCTGCCAGGGTGCGGGCGTGCTCGGATGGCGATTGAAGCATTGCACACGCGGCACAAAACAAAACTGCCGAGCCGGGAATGACCCAACTCGGCAGTATCATTTGGCAACCAACCTCGCCGGCGATAATCGCCGTCGAATCAGACCCAGTCCCTAGAACCGTATCCCCAGGTTGAACAGGAACTGGTTATTCTTGACTTCCGAACGGCCTTGCTCGGTCGAGTACTGGAAGCTGCCGTAGACAGAGTTGTCGGCTCGGAACCGGACACCGATTGCAGGCGTCCATGCGTCACGGTCGTTTGCAGCAGCCACGCCGCCGACCGGCGCCTGGTCCGGCCGCCGGATGTCATTGATGTAGGTCAGCGAGACGTAAGGAGTGACAGGTCCCAACGTATAGGCAGCCTGGCCCGTAAAGCGGACCTGCGACAGGTTCACCGTTCCATCCGGAACGAACGTGCCGTTCGACAACGTGTAGGCGCCGAGTTTGTCGCGAACCGTCAGGAACGCACCACGGCCGCTCAAGCTCAACGCACCGATGACCTGGCGATACGTCAGGCCGAGAGAACCCACGTTACGGTCACTGCGGGTCGAGCCGGTCACTGTCCCCACCACGGTGTCGACATTCGTCCGGCCAAATCCAACCGTGCCGTCGAATGCCAGGTTCTTGTTGATGGCGATGCCCAGGTATGGCGCTACCGTCACGCCATTGCCCGTGAGCTTGCCACCGGAGAAATTGAGATCGACATCGGTACGATCCACGGCGGCAGCAACACCGAAAATCACGTTGTTGTTGAAAGTGTAATCAACGCCGGCGAGATACACGTTTACCGAACCGCTGGATTGCAACGGCGTGAACTCATAGCCGATATTGCTGCGCGAGAAGGCGCCCCATACATTCCACAGCTTGGCGCCAGGCGCGGCGGCCGCTGCACCGGTGTTACCCGACGAAAGGGCATAACGCTTCACGTTGAGTCCTGCCGACTGCCCACCACCACCCAGCGCGAAATCACCGACTACGCCGCTGATGTTGCCCGCATTGCTCAGTCCGGTGACGGAAATCAAACCAACCGCCAAGCCTGGATTGTTACTCGGTTGTGATTCCGAGATCGAAGACGAAGACGAGGACTGGGCTGCCGCGACACCACAAAATGAAATCAGAATGATCGCTGAGATCGTGCTCAGGAAATTTTTCATATTCATTTTAACGAGCCTCTAAGCCCAGGTTGCTGCCTGGCCAGAACGTATTGAATTAAACCTTAGATAAATCAAAACGTAAACTTACCTCTCCCATTCAACATGTACGATATCAAAAATCGCAACTGGAAGCACACAAGGCCACCCAAAAACCCAATAAGAAAACCTAATTTTGTTGCTCCTTTGCAACACTCAATAAATGGCTGAAAAAATGGGGCTTCAACGCTATGCGCGCCCGCGCCAATGTTTCTGAAATTGTAGCGTAATCAGAGACTTGCCTGGCCATGGTAATTCTTTCGAAATAGGGCTCGGGGTCGTGCGGTATCAGTTTCTCCATCAGGTCGAGCAGCCGGTATGCATCTGGCATGTTCCCCTGATCGAACAGCAGCTGCGCCCAATTGCGCAGCAGCAGGGGCTCGGTCGGGAACATCAGATGCGTGTGCGCGAAGAGTTGATTCGCCTCTTGCGCCGCGCGCAGCCCCCCTGCCGGGTCGAGAGGACGCAACACGCGCAGCGCCTGCACCTGCCGCACATTCGCCAGCGCAGCGACCACCCAGGGATCGCGCGGGAAAAGCAGAGCAGCCGTGCGTGCCGCGGCCTCAGCGGCAGCCAGATTGCACACCACGGCGGGAATCCGGTCCGGCGCTTCATCAAGCTTCCGAATACCGGCGAGCGCCCTGCCAAGCAGATCAAATACCAACTGCCGCCGATAGTAGCGTTCGTACGGCAGCAGGCGTATGGCCTCTTCAATCAGTTGCTCACCCAATTGCGGCTGCTTTACGGCAGCCTGCTGTGCGAGCGATGAAGCCACATCTGCCCGCGTCGCCCGCCAGTCCAAAGCTGCGACCAGCACCACTGACGCCGCCACAGCGCATATCCATAAGCGCGCCGCGCGCGACATGGGAGGCGCATTGGTCACCAAGGCAGCGCTCCGAGTCGCGAGTACCGCAAAGGCGATGCACATCCCGAGAATAAATGCCGGACCAGCGACGGACGCGATGGAAATGGACTGGGCATGGTTCAGGCCCAATTCAGAATCGGATCTCACTATAAGCGCATAGTGGGCTGCGGCGTAAATCAAGGGCAACCCGACTGCGATGGCAAGCCAGGCTCTCACGACACCACCGCTGAGAACGCCCCTGCGGCGCCCATGTCCCCACGCCGCCAACGCCGCAATGAGCAGGAATGACAATATCGGAAGCGCTCTTCGCAACCAGTGCACCTCCCGCACGCCCGTGCTTGCATCGAATAAAGTTATCGGCAAGCAACTTGCGCAGGCCGCCACTAAAGAGCAAGCACCCCCCCAGACCCAGAGATTATCTCCAGCGGCAGGTTCGGAACCTTCGTCTTTTCCTTCGCTACGAATGATCCCATCCGCAATGATCAGGATGAGGGCCGCGATTGCGAATGAGATCAGCCGGGTGGTCAGTACCGGGATGTTTACCTGCGCATCGACCCAGAAAACCAATAGCGCCGATACCAACCCTGCAAGCACGACCCAGCGACCCGTTTGAGTCGCTGCCGTCGCCGGGACTCCATGTCTCATCGCGCGCCACGCACATCCAGCCATGAACAGAAACCAGCCGGCGCCAACGCCCAGACCGAAGGCAGGCACCGCGGCGGAAGCAAGCCCGGTCTGCACCGCCGCTGTGGTGGAAAACACGCCACCTGAGAACGTAAAGGCGAAAAATATCCACAGTGGAGCACTACCCGAAAGACCAAACAACGCGCGCGCGGCCGCGAACATGATCGAACCAAAAAACAGGCAATAGACCAACCACGCGAAGAGACCAAAATTCAAGCTGATGTCCAGCGCATCGGCATGCATGCGATCGTACGTGTGATACGCACCGTAGCCAACCATTTGCATTACTGACGCAGGCATGTGCGGGAAATAATGCATGTAGGCGGATTCCGGTCCGTAACCAAACAACTTGCTCGCGAGCGGCGCCGCGGCAAAGGTCTCGACTCCTGCTCTCCATATGCTCAATCGCGCCGCAGCGCTGCTCGAAGCACGCTGTGTTTCGGCCCCTGCGTCGCGGTCAAGATTGAAGACCAGGCGGCTGACAACCGGAACGTCTTGCGCCCATTGCCGGGCGCTCGAGACCGTGTTGATTGCAATCAGCGCCGCTGCTGCCACGGCAAACGCAGCAGCAGCCCCAAAAAAAACGCGGCGGGCGCGCGCGTAACCCGCGGCGAAACAGGCAAGCATCAGCATTCCGATAAACACCGCCAACAACGGCCCGCGCGTTTGCGTAACTAACAAGCCGCACACTTGAAACGCCGTCACCGTCAGCCACAGCCCCAGTTCGGGCAACTTGCGGCGCGCCTGCCAGCAACGCACGGCCGTGATGGGTAACAAGAGGCCGAGATAAGCGGCGAGAAATAGTGGGCTGCCCAATGTTCCGCCCGGCCGCGTCAATTCACGAAGACCGATAGGGTAAAAATCCAGGTCCAGGCGTTGTTGCAAAGCATAGGCCGCCGGAATCACGCTTGCCAGCAGCAGCACATCGAGAAAACTCACTACGCGGTCCGAACGATGCGCCCATCCCAGCACGGCAAAGAAAAAGGCGCCGTAGGCGCCCCACGCAAGCAGTCCCTCGCGGCGGTAATAGCCGCCGAAAATCGCCACTTCAGGATTCTCTGAGAGCGCAGTCGAAATGACCGCCAACAACAAAAAAACAACGAGCGAGCTTGCCGCAATCTTCGTTGCCGCACCCTGCTGCATCAGCCAATGCCAACCGCCGGCCAGAAGGACCGCCCCGAGGGCGAGTACGGTGAGGGGCTCGGCGAGAGATTGCTTGGCAATCTCAAATCCCCTGTCCATCACGCTGCTCATCAATATCGGTGCGGTGGCAACGATCGCGACCACGCACGCGCCGGCAAGATTCAGCCAGAACGCGCGCTGAAAAAAAATGCTCAATGCTGCTCCGGCGGATGCGGCGGCCGCTGATGAGGCTTGCGCAGCACCCACCAGTGCGGCACGCGAAATTTCACGATACGCGCGTAGCTATAGATGTAGGCAACCGCGAACAGCGCGCAACCGATTTGTAATACTGCGGTTGCCTGCCAAAAAACGACCGCCGGCGCGACACCGATAGACGTAATGATCCAGAGATAGGGTGCGGTGAGCGCATTTCGCTGGGTTCTCGGTGAAGGCAGGTTGTTGGCCACCAGCCAGCGCACAAGACGCTTGTAGATCAAATGGTGCAAATGCGCCACATCAGGCAAACCGGGGTGCGCGCGGCGCACAATCGCGCGCCGATAAATCGAGAACAAAAGCTCGCAAACGGGGTACGAACACAAGAGCACGGGAAACCACGCCGACACCTCCGGATTGCGCCCGACCAAAAGAACCAGGAGCACCCCGATCCAGAACCCCAGCAAATACGCGCCGCCATCGCCCAGATAAACCAGCCCGCGCGGAAAATTGAGCAGCATGAACCCCGCGATCGCGCCTACAGCAGTCAGCGCCGCAGCCACGATCAAAACATCGCCCACCTTGAACGCAACGTAAGCGATACCAACCAGGATCAGGCTTGCGACACCGCCCGCCAGCCCGTTAAACCCGTCGATGATGTTGAATGCATTGGTGATGCCTGCAACCAGCAAGCAGGTGAACAAGACTGAAACAAGCGGTAAAGCGATGGCCGCATCCAGCACGGGCACATCCAGCCGTACTATCCATGCCTCCAGCAGCCAACCGGCGAGCGCGGCTGAAACAAAGGCGGCGACAAGCCGCACCGCTATGCTCAGCCGCTGCGTGAAATCCTCAATCAGCCCCGCGGCAAAAACCGGCGCTGCACTGGCGAGAAGCATGAGTCCCATGCGGGCGCTGGCCATGGCGTAAGGCGCATCGTCCAGCAGCCGCGCAAGCAGACTCAACAGCAGGCCCATCGCAACGCCAATGCCGCCGGCCCGACCGAGGCCGCGCAAACTCGACTCGCGTATCCACTCTGCACGCCGGCCCTCGGCGACATGCCCACGCGTATGAGATCGCGCAAGGTGGACGCGAATAACGATCAACGTCACCAGGAAAGAAACGACAATCGCTGCGAAAATGTATGTCATGCGCCGCTACCAGCCGTTGACTTTGCGACCCAGCTATTTTTAATAGTTACCACTGTCGCTGTGCCTAAAGCCCTAGATGGGCCAGCGGGCATTGTAAGTCATCGCTGCTGAGATGAGTTCGACAAGATCGAGCAGGTGACCTGCGCCCATTAAACGCTACCAAGTGAAAGTTAGTAAAGTCCGTTTCCGAAAGGAGAAGCGGGCATGAAGAAAAAGCGGTTTTCGGAAGAGCATAGCATCGGATTTTTTGCGGGAAGCTGAGGCGGGACTAGCGGCGAAGGATTTGTGCCGCAGGCACGGGTTCTCGGAAGCGAGCTACTACCTGCGGAATTCGAAGTTTGGCGGGATGTCGGTATCGGACGCGAAGAAGCTCAGGCAGCTGGAGATCGAGAATGCACGTCTGAAGAAGTTGCTGGCCGACACGCTGCTGGAGACGCAAGTGAGCTGTGAGGCGCTGCGGCGAAAGTGGTGACCGTGCCAGCCAGGCGCGAACTGGTACGGTTTGCCCAGTCACAAGGGCTGAGCGAGCGTCGGGCATTGCGGCTATCTCGAGATCGAAACGATGAAGGAGATCAATCGCCGAAAATGGTGAGCTCGCAGGCACGGCGCGAGCAGGTCACGCTGGCCTGCGAGCGTGGCGTGTCGAAACGACGCGCTTGCGAGCTGATCGAAATCGCCCGCTCAGGCCTGGCTTACCATGCGGTGCGCGCAGAACGCGATGCGCCGATGATTGAGGCAACGAAGCGCTTGGCGGCGCAGTATCCGCGCTACGGTTACCGGGGGATTCGCGTGTTTCCGAGACGAGAAGGTCATGGCATGAGCCGGCACCGGGCGCATCGGCTGTGGCGCCTGGCGGGGCTGCAGCTGCCGCGCAGGCGGCCTCGCCGGCGCGTGGCAGCATCGCCGCCCGCGGCCGTTGCCGGCGCGTCGTCATCCAAAGCTGGCGTCGTCACTACAATCACATTCGTCCGCATTCGAGCCTTAAGGATCTCACACCGATCGAATTCAAGACGCGTTATGATTCCACCAACCTGGGAGCCATCCTCAACTTATAAACGGTCCAAAAATCCCTAGAGCCTGTTATGGACTTGTACTTTGAGGGGCGATATGGCACATAGTAGGGATGAAAAATCCCACGAAGTCCCCCAAGCCTTACCCCAGCGACGTAAGTGACGAAGAGTGGTCATTT
>JAHFRL010000017.1:37342-53386 GCA_023266235.1 Betaproteobacteria bacterium | reverse complement strand
TCCTTCAAGGCCTGGAGTCGGTCGACCCATGCGCGCAGCTCCCGCCACGCGGGCGCAGGAGCAGTCCACAGATCGGGGCGCATGGCCGCGCAAAATCGCGCCAACAACGCAGCATCTGCCCGGTCCGTCTTATTGCGAGCTAACTCTCCCTGGGCAAATCCTTTGACACGCGCCGGATTGACCACGCTGACTGGCCAGCCCGCATCACTCATGAAGATCGCCACCGTTTCGCTGTAGGGGCCGGTGGCCTCCAAGCATAAGTGGCTGCCCCCGGGTTGCGCCCCCTTGGTCGTCAGCCAGGTATTCAGTTCGCGGAAACCCTCGGGCGTGTTGCTAAAAACTTTACTCTTGAACTTGCCCTGATTCAGCAAGGCGACGTCCAATTTCAGTTTGGCGACATCAATTCCTACTATGCACGCGGCTTCGTTCATCGTTCTGACCTTCCTCGTATGCAGGCTCTAAAAATTCCGGCCCAAGTTACCGTTCGGCTTTGATGAACGAGAATTGGGCTGCAAGCATCTATCTGACCCACAGGCTTGGTATCGCTACTGGCCTTAAGTCTTGTCGATGTCCTGCCGCCCAGCCGGCGTAACAACAATAGTCTGGCACTTTTTTGCGCTGGCTTGGGTAATATACGAAGTCTTGCTTTTTGCCAAGGCAAGACTTGATCCTTTTATGGCTTTTGGCGACGCGGTAAACGCTGCCGCCCGTACCTGCGCGCCGCTGCTGCGTGCAATAGTTCCTCGGGTTATCATAGCCGGCGGCGTAAAAAGTAACTGTCTGTAACCCTGCTGGCGTATGCGGCAGACGAGCGCATAATCAGGCTCAGCGTTACCACCAAGGAGGTGTGCCATGTCCGAAACAAACAGCAAGATGAATCCCTTGATTGCGACCGCAGCGGTCGCGGTAATCATATTCAGCGCCGTCGGTGTCGGCGTGATGACGGGCGTAATCCCGAGTTCGAAGTCCTCGAATGAAGTACTCATTCCGGCCGAGACCAAGACGGCGCCTGCGCCCGAAGTCAAAGCAGCGCCCGCGCCCGAAGTCAAGGCAGCGCCCGCGCCGGTACACAAACCCGCCGCGCCGGTTGCTCACAAGCGCACCCCGGCCGCCGAACCCAAGCAGCAGCCGGCGCAGGTTGCGGTCAACGAGCCCGTTCCCGCGGCTGCGCCCGTGCCGCCGCCCGTGGCGCGCATCTGCACCGATTGCGGCGTGATCGATATGATCAATGTGGTTGACACGAAGGGCTCAGGCAGCGGGCTGGGCGCGGTCGGCGGCGCGGTCGTCGGCGGGCTGCTGGGCAACCAGATCGGCCGCGGCCGCGGCAATACGGCGGCCACCGTGGTGGGTGCCGTGGGCGGCGCGGTCGCCGGCAATGAAGTCGAAAAGCGCGTGAAGTCTACCAAGGAATACCAGGTCACGGTACGCATGGATGACGGCAACACCCGCAGCTTCACGTTCGACAGCGCGCCGGGCTACGTCGTCGGCGAGAAGGTCAAAGTAATCGACGGCAGGCTCGTCAAGGGCTGATCGATCGACTCCGGTCCCGTTACATTCGATTACCGATTCGAGAAACGCAGAACCTGAAGGTCCTTGCGGCGCTAACCGCACAGTCAACGCGGACGAGCGCGCGAGCGCCGTGTCCCACATGGGTTGGTGCGCGCGCGCCGGTTACTGGGAACGTTGAACGTCCGGTTTCGAGATTCCTGACCGACCGGTTTGGGTCGCTAAGCGACATGTCGCAATCCGGCCAGAAGCTGTCGCTCAATCCCGAGATGGAATTGTTGTGCGTACCCCGTTTCCCTCCTCGCGAGATCCCGCGGAACCGAACGCCCTTTGCTGCGGGCGCACTCCATACGCACGGTCAGGACCCCACCCCGTGAGGCGTGAGAATCTGGCGTATGGCTTTGACGTCCTGCAGCTTGTCGAAGCCCGCATTCAGTTCGTCGAACCCGATGTGGCCGTCGATCAAGCGGTCGACCGGCAGGCGACCTTCCTTGTACAGACGCATGAATCTTGGGATGTCGCGCACCGGCACGCACGATCCCATGTAGCTGCCGCGAATGCACTTCTCCTGCCCGACAAGATCGCACTGGTTGAAGCTGAAGGACGCAGTCGACGCCGGAAGGCCGGCGATCACTACGGTCCCGCCGTACTGGACGACCGCGTAGGCCGTGGTCATCGCATCGACGCTGCCCGCAAATTCGAAGGCATAGTCGACACCACCGCCTGTAAGATCGCGCACCTGCTCGACGCAATTGGCATCCCGGGCGCATACCACATGCGTGGCGCCAACCCTGCGCGCGACCTCCAGCTTGGCCGGCTCGAGGTCGATCGCAATGATCGTCTCGGCACCGGCTAATCTCGCGCCGAGCACGCCGCTCAATCCAACCCCGCCCAGACCAACGACCGCAACCGAGTCTCCCGGGCGGATTCGCGCCGTATTGACCACGGCGCCCACGCCGGTCATTACGGCGCAGCCGAACAGCGCCGCATCCGCAAGCGGCATGTCCTTGTCGATTACGACCACGCTTCCGCGATCGACCACTGCGTACTCGGCCATGCAGGACAGCCCCGAATGATGGCCGATCCGCTCCCCGTTCAGACCGGTGATTCGACTCCCGCCGGCCATCAGGTCACCGGCCGCCTTTGCAACGCGTGCTCGCTCACAGACCTGCGGCCGCCCCTCGAGACAGCGTCGGCAGCGGCCACAGGACGCTGAGAACTGGAACACCACGTGGTTTCCGGCGCGGACATCGTCGATGGCCAAGCCGACCTCGACGATTTCGCCGGACCCTTCGTGACCCAATGCCATCGGCACCGGGCGTGGGCGATCGCCGTTGATCACCGACAAGTCCGAATGACACAGCCCCGCACCGGCGATGCGAACCAGCAATTCAACCGGCTTTGGCGGCGCGAGGTTCACTTCCTCGATGGACAATGGCTCGGACTGCGCGTAGGGGCGCGGCGCCCCGGTCGTCCGAAGGACCGCGGCTTTGCATCGTATCGTCATTAGTACGATCCTGGTTTGGTCACGCGAGGGAATCCCAACGAATGAGAGGACGCGCCAGGATGCGGCGGAAGCTGGCCATTTTTGTTTTCTCCCGGTTTCGGGTATTGCCTTGAGCGCTACTTGGAGTATGCAGATGGAAAGTGTAACCGATATTTCCGGGTTCTCATCAAACTCCGCAGTGAGGTCGACGCCTTGATAGCGGCGGATGATCACCGGTGCCCGTCAGATCGAACCTGAGTTGACCGCGGCAGGCGCTCTACTCCGAATCGCTCGCCATCGATCATCAGGTAAAAGCAGGATCGAGGAGCGAGGATTGAGTTACTGCACGTTCGCGATACGCCCTCGATCCTGAATCCTCAATCCTGCTTCTCACTCCGCTTTCGCGCCCGCCGCCTTCACCACTTTCGCCCAGCTGCCGATGTCCTTCTTCAGGTACGCCGCGAATTCCTCGGGCGTGCTCGTCTCGGGCTCGGCGCCGAGCCCGACGTAGCGCTCGCGCATCTCTTTCATGCCCACGGCGGCGACGATCGCGCCGTTGAGTTTCACCATGATGTCCTTCGGCAGCCCGGCCGGCCCGAGGAAACCGTACCAGGTCGTCGACTCGTAGCCCGGCATGCCGGATTCCGCGACGGTCGGCACATCGGGCAGCACTGCCGAGCGCCGAGCGCTGGTAACCGCGATCGGCACCGCCTTGCCCGCGCGTATGTGGCCGAGCACCGGCGCGATGTTGACGAACACCATGTCGCACTGGCCGCCGATCACGTCGATGATCGCCGGGCCTGCGCCTTTGTACGGCACGTGCGTCATGCGCGTGCCGGCCATGGTGTCGAGCAGCGCGGCCGCAAGATGCATGGTGTTGCCGACGCCGCCGGAGGCATAGTTGAGCTTGCCCGGCTGCTTCTTCGCGAGCGCGATCAGTTCCTTGATGCTTCTCACCGGCAGCGACGGATGCACGACGAGCACACTCGGCGTCAGCGCCACGAGGCTGATCGGCGTGAAGTCCTTCACCGCGTCGAACGCCAGCTTGTCGTAGAGCGTCATGCTGATCGGCAGCGAGCTGTTGCCGAAGAGCAGCGTGTAGCCGTCCGCCGGCGCGCGCGCGACGATCTCCGCGGCGATGTTGCCGTTCGCGCCGGGGCGCGCGTCGACGACGAACTGCTGGCCGGCCAGCTCGGCAAGCTTTGGCGCGAGCGGGCGTAGCAGCGTGTCGGCCGCGCCGCCCGGCGGAAATGGAATGACGACGTGCACCGGCTTCGCGGGATAACTCTGGGCAACGCCGCCCTGCGCTCCGGCCAACGCCGCCAACCCGATTGCCATGCTGGCAAATGTTTTCACGCCTGCCCTCTCCTTGCCTGTGGTTCTCCCGGCGCGCACGTAATTCGGAAAATTGCGCGAAGCGTGAAGTCGTAAATGGTGCTTGATTTTCACCCTCCCGATTTCCCGGCCTTTTCCGCCTCTCCCCCACACTCCTCGATCCTCAATCCTCAATCCTGCTTTTCAGTTCAGCTTCGCGCCGCTCTCTTTCACGAGCTTCGCCCACTTGGCGACGTCGGCGAGCATGTACTGGCGGAACGCCTCCGGTGTATTGCCGATTGGTTCCGCGCCGTCCGCGAGGATGCGGTCGGTAACGTCCTTCTGGCGGAGAATCTTCACGATCTCGTCGTGCAGCCGCGTGACGATGGGCTTGGGCAATTTGGCGGGCCCGATCACGCCGTACCAGCCGACGATCTCGAAACCCGGCAGCACTTCCGCCATCGCCGGAACGTCGGGCAGAGCCGCGAGGCGCTTGGGCGCGGTGACCGCGAGCCCGCGCAGCTTGCCGGCGCGCATCTGGATCACCGCGCCCGCCATGCCGGCGAAATTGTAGTGGTACTGCCCGGCCAGCAAGTCGATCATCGCCGGCCCCGTGCCCTTGTACGGAATGTGCTGCGCCTTCACTCCTGCCATCAGATTGTAGAGCTCGCCCGCAAGGTGACCGCCGCTGCCCAGGCCCGCCGAGCCGAAATTGAGCGGGCCCTTGTAATTCCTGGTCCACTCGACGAACTCCTTCAAATTCTTCGGCGGCGACGACGGGTTCACCAACAGCAACAGCCCGGCGGCGGTGAGCTGCGTGATCGGCGTGAAGTCGTTCACCGGGTGATACGGCAGATTGGGGTTGAGCGCGGCATTGACGGTGTGCTGGTGGTACGCGAGCAAGAGCGTGTAGCCGTCGGGGACCGCATTGGCCGTCAATTCGCCGGCGATCACGCCGGACGCGCTGGCGCGGTTGTCCACCACCACCTGCTGCTTGAACACGTCCGTCAGCCGCGCGCCAAACAGCCGCGCGAGTATGTCGGTCGTGCCGCCCGGCGCGGCCGGCGTGATCAGCCGGATCGGCCGGTTCGGGTAGTCCGCCTGCGCGAGCAGCGGCGCGGCCCACGCGGCAAGCGCCAGCGCCGCGGCAAGCGCGGCAACCGCACGCAAAGTAAAGCAGCGAGTTTTCATTCCACTCCTCCTCCGGTTCTTCCGACTTTATACCTCAGCATTCAGCACTGAGCACTCACCATTCACCATTAATCATTCATCCCTCATCCTTGCTCTTCACTCTCCATCGCGCGGCAGGCCTGCCACGCGGTCGCTTTGATGGAAGACCAGACGGGACGCCGGAATTCGTCCGCGAGTTGATCGACAATGGCGTGCGTCGGCAGCTGGGAACACGCGATAAAGAGCGCGTCGCAGTCAGCGTTCATCGCGTCGCGCGCGCGTTGCGCGACCGCGGCCGAGTCGATCGCGCCCAGTTCGTCGACGTTCGCCGCGCCGAAGCTGCTGAGGTTCTTCACGCCGATGCCGGCCTGCGCGAGAAATGCCGTGAGCCGTACGTTGACCAGGTCCGAGTACGGCGTCACCAGCGCGATGTTGCGCGCGCCGGCGTGACGCAACGACGTCACCATGGAATTCGCGGTAGTCACGGCCGGCTTGCCGGCGATCGCCGACAGTGCCGCCGCAATCTCGGCGTCGCGGCGCGGGCCGGCGAGAATGCCGGCGGCCGTGCACCCGTAGACCACCAGGTCGACCGCGCCGCCGGCGAACGTCTCGGCCATCGCGGTGGCCTGCGCCACGTAGGCGGGAATGCCGGCAAGTGTGAGCGTGCCCTGGCCGCGCGGAATCCGCAGCATCCGGCAGACGGTTCCCTGCGGCAACCATGCGAGGAGCTCGGACTCCATCGTCGTATTGTTGATCGGCACCATCAGTCCGATCCGCCATGGTGCTTTCGTCATCCTCGATTCATCCCTGCCGGCTGAGTGCGCGAGCGGATGCGCGTTGCGTCGATCGATTCTAGCATAGGCGCCAACCGCCGATTCCCGCGCGGCGCGGCGCGCGCGGCATGTTGACAATGGCTGCGGCGCGTGCCTAGAGTAGGCCCGTCATCGGAAAACGAGATGCAAACCTTCACGATGCGCAGCGCAGCCGTCGCCGCCGCAATGCTTATGGCGGCCGGCGGCGGCGCGCTCGCGCAGAGCTACCCGAGCAAACCGGTGCGCATCATCATCGGCTTCCCGCCGGGGGGCGCCATCGACACCGCCGCGCGCATCATGGCCCCCAGGCTCTCGGAAAATCTCGGTCAGCAGTTCGTGATCGATAATCGCGCCGGCGCCGGCGGGGTGCTCGGCACCGAGCTCGCCGCCAAAGCGCCGGCCGACGGGCACACCGTTTTTTTCGGCACGCTCGGCAACCTGAGCGTCAACCCGCTGCTCTACCCCAAGCTGCCGTTCGATGTGGCGCGCGATTTCGCGCCGCTGACCCAGGTGGTGTCGACGTATTTCATGCTCTACGTCCACCCGTCGCTGCCGGCGCCGACCGTCAGGGGCCTGATCGCGCTGGCGAAAGCACGCCCCGGCCAGATCAACTACTCCTCGAGCGGCAACGGCGGCGCGCCGCATCTCGCCGCCGAGCTTTTCAATTCGATGGCCGGCGTCAGGATGGTCCATGTCCCGTATAAAGGCAGCGCGCCGAGCTTTACCGATCTGATGAGCGGCCAGGTGCAGCTCACGTACGACGCCGTCTCGACCGGTCTGCCGCACGTCAGGAGCGGCAGGCTGCGTGCGCTCGCGACGCTGGGGCCCCGGCGCCTGCCGCTGGCGCCGGACGTGCCGACGCTTGCGGAAACGTTGCCCGGCTACGAAGTGGTCAACTGGTTCGGGATGGTGGTGCCGGCGGCGACGCCGCGCGACGTCGTCACCCGCCTGCACGGTGAGCTCATCAAGGTGCTGCGTCTGCCCGACGTCAGGGAAAAGCTCAACGCCCTCGGCATGGACCCCGTCGGCAGCTCGGCCGAGGCGTTCGGCGCCTTCATGCAAGCGGAAACCGCGAAGTGGGCGCGCGTGATCAAGGAAGCCAACATCCGCGCGGAGTGAATGCCGGTTTCCCTTATCCCTCATCCCTCAAGTCCCGCCCTGCCAATTGCCGCGCGGCGCGGTAAGCTCATGCCGTCCGCAACACCTTCAGCCCGAGCTCCTCGCGCGTCTTGCTGCAGACATCGAGAATCAGCGCGGCATAAACCTGCGCCGTCTTGGTGAGGTCCTCGATCGCGAGGTGCTCGCCGATGTCCGGATCCCAGTTTTCCTTGCCGGTGACCGTGCGTCCGCTCGGCCCGTAGTTCACCGCCGGAATGCCGTACGCCTGCAGGTGGCTCGCGTCGGAGTAGAACAGGCCGACGCCCTCTTCCGGCGCGCCACCCGTTACGACCCGGTGCGCCGCGCGCATGCGCTGGGCAACCACCGAGGTCGAGCAATCCTGCGCCGGCGGCAGCGTCACGAAGAATTCGGTGTCGAACTCGATGCCGGGTTTCTGCGCGCGCGCCATCGCGAGCAGGCGCTCCACCTCGAGCGGCACCTCGTTCACTTGCTGGTCGGGCAGCAGCCTGAATTCGAGAAACACGTGGCAGAAGAACGGCACGCGATTGCAGCGGTACGGCCAGCCGCCCTCGATCGAATGCATATGCACCGAGGAAGAACGATCCTTGTATTGGTGACGTCCCGCATACTCGCGCGCAAAATCATCGAAGACATCGATCATCACGCGCATCTTCCGGATGGCGTCGTCGCCGTGATCGGCCACGCGCAGCGGCGCGGGTTTGCCGCGCGTGGTGATGCGCACGCCGACCGAACCTACGTGTTCGTTGATCAGCATCATGCGCGTCGGCTCTCCCACCACCGCCATGTCGGCGATGCCGCCGTTATTGACGAAATGCTTGGTGCCGCAGCCGCCGCCGCGATAGGTCGCGCCCTGGTAATGAAGCACAGCATGGCGCTCGATTTCCCCGCCGACAAAAGCGAGCAGCACGTTGCCCTTGAGTTCGACTCCCGATTTGACGACCGCTTCGGCCGCCGCCAGGAACGCGGCGCAGCCGCCTTTCATGTTGTGCACGCCCATGCCGTGGATCCAGCCGTCCTTGACCACCGCTTTCGGCTTGTAGCCGGGCGCATTCGGCAGGTACGCCTCGTTGCCCGAAAACGAGATGTCCATGTGGCCGTTGAAGAGCAGTGTCGCGCCGTTGCCCCTGCCCTTGATGTTGCCGATGGTATTGAAGCGCTCCGGCTCGAACTCCTGCATGTAAGCGTCGATGCCCATGCCGGTGAGGAGTTTGAGCATGCATTCGGCGATCGGCCGCTCGTTGCCGGTCAGGCTCGGGATGTCGACCAGCGTGACCGCGAGTTCCGTACAGCGTTCGCACGTCACCGCGTCCAGAATTGTCTTGACCTGCGTCGCATTCATGCTGTTTCCTCCTGATAATCGACCGCCGATCAGTGCATCCAGCAGCGCGCCTGAAAAACTCAGCCCGCCAATACCGC
The DNA here is from genome assembly GCA_023266235.1 of Betaproteobacteria bacterium. Classification (GTDB taxonomy): domain Bacteria; phylum Pseudomonadota; class Gammaproteobacteria; order Burkholderiales; family SG8-41; genus PALSA-1004. Next base: position 44,542 of record JAHFRL010000017.1, on the reverse strand, counting down.
CGGTTCGTTGTCGCCGATCCACGCGATTGCCGTTCCGGATACGCGCACGCCCGCGAGCGGCGACGGCTGCGGGACTTCAATCACGGCCAGCGCGGGACGCCATTTGCCGAACGCTTGTTCCAGCATCGGCGCAACCGTCATGAATTCCCCGATGTCGTCCACATACACGGTGAGGTGCACCACCCGCGACAGGTTGCGTCCCATTTGGCGCAGCCGCTCGTCGAGCTGCGCAACGACCGCGGCTGTCTGCACCGTGATTTCATCGGGGCGCCGGGCGCGGGACGTGCGGGCATAGCGCCGCCACGCCGCAGGCAGATCGTTCACCGCAGTCGCCGCGCCGCCGTCCGCTGCCACGCCCGCAATACCGGACAGGAACGCGAGCCCCGCGGATTCGACGGCGGCACTCAGGTGGGCGGCACGCGCTTCGCGCGGGGCCTCGAAAACCCTGCGGCGAGCGCTCCGGCCCGGGAGTATGGCCGTGGGTTCGATTTCGATCAGCGTACCTTTGTGCCCCACTTCGCCGACCTCGACCACCGTGAGCGCCGGCGGGGACGCGCCGAAGAAGCGCTCGTGCACGCGGTGGAATGTCGGAAAGTCCCGCATGTCCTGCAGATAGACGATCAGATTGAGCACCTGATCGAGCGCGGAGCCGGCGCCCTCGAGATGCTTGCGGATCAGGTCGTAGGTAAACCAGGTCTGCGCGGCAATCGGGCCGTTGCGCGCGTCTTCATGGCTGCGCCCGACGCGCAGGAAGCGCCCTTCCTGCGGAATATCCTCGTAATTGCGGATCAGCGGCGCGCCGGGCTGCGACGTATCGACCGGGATCTGGCCGGCAAGAAATAAATAAGACCCGGCTCCGATCACGTGCGAAAAATGCGCGGCGGCGGCGTGTTTGCCCGAGCCTCCGAGCACCGTGCGGGCACCGAGCGCGCGCGCGGCCGCGGGCCTGAGCGCGATGGCATCGATGCACAAGCGCGCTTGATCCGCGGGTTCGAAGCGCCCGACGCCGACCGCGGTGCTCGACGGCGGCGCGGCCTCGTAATGCCGGCGCACGCGGTCGAACACCGGAAAGAAGCGCTTGTCGCGCTGGTAGATGTGATAGCGCAGCAAGCTCGCGAGCTCGCCCTCTTCCGCCGCCAGCAGCTCGCGGTAGCGCTCGTAAATTGCGATCGCCTGGGCGCCGACGGGCCCCTCCATCCGGTTCAACCAGTCGAATTCGCTGCCCGCACCGGGACCGCGTCCGCCCACCTCGCCAAAACCCGTGCAGGGCTGACCCCGTGCGCGCAGGCCCATCTGGCCGCTGAAGAACAGGAACGGGCCCGCCGCCACGCACGCCGGCCACCGCGCCAACGCCGCAAAAAACCGCTTGCTCATGTTCAGTTTCCCTCGCTGACGCATTCGTTCATGCGGATCACTGAAATCGGATACCATAAACACGGACTATCCGCAAACAGGGAGTGCAGTGATGAGCAAACGGACGAACTGTGTTGCGCACCGCATGACACGGCTGCAGACCGCCGTTTTCCTGCTGGCCGCTGGCTGGCTGGCCGCCGCCGGCGCCGCCGATAATTATCCCACCCGGCCGCTGCGCATTGTCACGCCTTACGGCGCCGGCGGCTCGTACGACGTAATCGCCCGCATCATGGCCCAAAAGCTCTCGGAGCAGATGGGGCAGCAGGTGGTGGTTGACAACCGTCCGGGCGCCATGGGCAGGATAGGGATGGAGCTCGGCGTAAAGGCCACGGCCGATGGCTACACGCTGATCACAATCGGCAGCAGCCAGACCATCGTGCCGAGCGTCCACGTCAACGTGCCCTACGACTTGAGGCGCAGCATCGAGCCGATCATGCTGTTCGCCACCATTTCCAATACGCTGGTCGTACATCCGAGTGTGCCCGCTCAAACGGCGGGCGAACTCGTCGCGTTGGCCAAAGCCAAGCCGGGGACGATACGCTACGGTTCGGGCGGGACCGGCGGCATCACGCATCTGATGGGAGAACTCTTTGCGACCCTGACTGGCACGGCGCTCGTGCATGTGCCCTACAAGGCCGGGGTGCTCGCCATGAATGCGCAGCTCGGCAACGAAGTCCAGATGAATTTCCTGAACATGCTCAATGCGCTTCCGCAGATCCAGTCGGGCAAGCTAAGGGGGCTCGCAGTAACGGGGCTGATGCGCTCTCAGTTCCTCCCCTCGCTGCCGACGCTCGACGAGTCGGGCGCGAAGAGTTACGAAGCACAGGAATTTCACGCGCTTGCGTTCCCAGCAGGCACGCCGCGAGCGATCGTCATGCGGATGCACGGCGAGCTCGTGAAAGCGCTGGCGTCGGACGATCTGAAGAAGAAGCTTTCCCAGCAAACCGCCGAACCCGTGATGACGACTCCCGAGCAGACCAGGGCTTTCCTGATCGCCGAGCAGGCGAAGTACGCGAAGATCGTCAAGGCGATCGGCCTCAAGCCAGAGTAAAGCGCAAGGGTTCCCGCTCTCCCGGTATTTCTTATGCGCCGGACTTCAGACGCTCGGGTTCGATGATCGCCTCGACCTCGATCTCGACCATCGCCTCGGGGTGGCCGAGCCGGGACACCTGGATGAGAACGCTCGCCGGGCGGTGCTTGCGGAAGAACTTGAAGCGCTCGTCCGAGCACTTGTAGTACTCGTCGATGTCGGTCACGTAGGTGGTGGCGCGCACTACGTCGTCGAAAGTCGCCCCGGCGCAGGCAAGGCCCTTGCCGATGTTTTCGCAGGTCGTGCGGATCTGCGCCCGCATGTCCCCTTTGGTGACGATCTCCCCCGTCGCCTTGCGCGCCATCTGGCCGGCCAGGTAAACGTGCGCATGGTCCGCCCCGTGTACCGTCACCACGGGCACGTAGAGCAGCTCGCCGTTCTCGACGCGCGCCCACATGTCTTTGGGTTGCATGAACTGTCGCTTGATCATAAATCTCATTGCTCCGATTGGATGTGCCGCCCGCATCGCTCATACGGACAGCGGGGTTAGCGGGCTGATTCCTCCGCCCTTCATACTACGTCTTTCCGCATTCATCACTCATCATTAATCATTGGACTTTCCTCTCTCACTCCAGCCTGTTGCCCGCCCGCTTTACCACTTTCGCCCACCTGTCGATCTCGTCATGGATGAAGGCGTGCGTCTCCTCCTGCGTGCTCCACAGCGGGTTCACGCCTTTTTTGCCGAGGTACTGCTTCATCTCCGGCGTGCGCATGATCCGCACGACGTGGGCATTGAGACGGATCACCACTTCGCGCGGCGTGGCGGCCGGCGCGAGCATCGCGTTCCACGGCGCGGCGACGATGTCGGGGCGGCCCGCTTCGCCCATGGTGGGCACGTCCGGCAACTGCTCGGAGCGGCACGCGCTCGCCACTGCGATCGCCTTGAGCCGGTTGGCCTTGATCAATTCGTTTGCCGCGGGCAGGCTGATGAACGAAATGTCGGCCTGCCCGGAGATCAGATCGACCAGCGCCCGCCCGCCGCCTTTGTACGGCACCGCCTCGATCTCGATTCCCGTGCGCTGCCGGAACAGTTCGGTCAGCAGCTGCTCGATGGTGCCGACGCCCGGCAACGCCGCGTTGAGCCCGCCGGAGCGCGCCCTGGCCAGCGCGACCAGCTCCGGCACCGATCGCGCCGGCACCGAAGGATGCACTACGAGCACGATGGTGACGTCGGCGAGCAGCGAGATCGGCGTGAAGTCCGTGAGCACGTTGTACGGCACTTTCGCATGCAGGTTGAAACCGGCGGCGAGCGAGCCCGCGTTGCTCACCAGCAGCGTGTAGCCGTCGGGCGGCGCTTTCGCGGCGTACTCGGTGCCGACCAGTCCGCCGGCGCCGGGACGGTTCCCCACGCTGACCGGCTGCTTGAACGCCAGCGCAAGCTGCTCGGCGAGAGCACGCGCCGCGATGTCATTGGTCCCGCCGACCTGAAACGGAATGACGATCCTGATCGGCTTGGCCGGGTAGCTCGCCGCGGGCTGCGCCGCCGCGCCGCCGTGATACAGCAGGCACGCCGCGAGCAGCGCAGGGAGCGGCGGGATTGTCGATCGCGGGTTAGTGATCATGAGCAGGCTCGCGTGGCCACCGGGGAAAACGGCCCGCAGCGGCCATTCAGGCGACGCCCTCGACGATCCGGATGTCGCGCTCGGCCGCATCGCCCATGACCTTCAGCGCCGCCTGGTAACCGGGACTGTCGTGCGCGGCGATGGCCTGCGCCACGCTGTCGAACTCGATCATCACCGTGCGCTGGGCGAGGCCGGCTTCGTAGGTCTTCGCCGGCGTGGCGCGGACGAGAAAGCGGCCCCCCGCGCCCTGTATCGCGGGCGCGGCGAGCTTCGCGTAAGCCGCCAGCGCGTCAGGGTTCTTGATCGAGCGATAACACGCTATCCAGTATGCCTTGGCCATATCGTATCCTCCCGAGAATCGTCAGCCGGTTATTACACGCCGTCACCGCGCCACTTTATCACTACTCCGTCACTGTCCGCCCTTCCCTCCGCCTTCCGCCCTGGTGGCCCGGGGTGGCCATTTCCCACTCATCGCTCATCACTCAGCATTCAGCCTTCCCTCATCCCTCATCCTTCATCCCTGGCCCCCAGCCCCTGCACTCTGCACTCATCACTGCTCTTCGCCCTCCCGCCCTCCCGCCTTCACCGATAGGCGGCGCAAGCCGTCAGTGTTACTATAGTAGTACCGCAATTTCCCGGGACATCCGATGACTACCACGACCACGCTCAAGCTGCCGGAAAAGCTCAAGGCCCGCATCGCCCGGCTCGCCAAGGCGACGCGGCGCTCGGCGCACAGCCTTATGGTCGAAGCGCTGGAACGCGAGGTCGTGCGCGAAGAGCGCATGCAGGCTTTCGTGCGCGAGGCGCTGGCCGCGGATGCCGCGATCGAATCCGGCGCGGCGGTCTACCGGGCCGAGGACGTGCACGCGTGGCTGGACCGGCTGGCCCGCAACCGCAAAGCGGCGCGGCCGCGGCCGTGGCTCAAGTAGTCTATTCGGAAAACGCGCTTGCCAACCTGGTGCGCGCGTTCGAATTTCTCGCCGGGCATGACCCCGGCGCCGCAGCGAACGCTGCAACGGCCGTCCGCGAAGCCGTTGAGACTCTGGCGAATCACCCGCTGCTCGGTCGCCGCGTAACGGGCGAACTGCGTGAGCTGGTGATCTCCTACGGAAAAACCGGCTACGTCGCGCTTTACCGCTTCGTCCCCGCAAGGAATCAGGTGCGCGTCCTGGCGATTCGGCACCAGCGCGAACTCGACTTTCCAGCCTGAAAGTGTGAACCCGCGAGCTCACGGCTCCGCTGCTAGAGACCGGCGGCCAGTTCCCGCGTGAGCTCGGCGGCCGGTATCTCCCGGCATCCGCTGGCATTCTGGCCTGACCACAACGGCGAGAAATCACCGCTGCCCTGGCTTTCGGCCTTGGCGCGCAACGGCGCGATGGCGGAAGTGGCCAGGGGAAAGGCGGGCGGCGCGGTGCTGAGCGGGCCCAGCTCCCGCATGATGCGGTTGACGATTCCGCGCGCGGGCCGGCCGGTGAAAAGGTTGGTGAGCGCGGTGTGGCGGGCGGCTTCGCTTTTCAGCGCAGCGCGATGTACTGCGCTGGTGGTGGCTTCGGGGCAAAGCAGATAGGCCGTTCCGATCTGCACGCCGGCCGCGCCAAGCGCCAGCGCGGCCGCGACGCCTTTTGCATCCGCGATGCCGCCGGCGGCAATGACCGGGAGCTTTACCGCCCGCGCAATTTGCGGCAACAGCGCGAACGTGCCGACCTGATTACTCAGGTCGTCCGACAGGAAAATGCCGCGATGCCCGCCCGCCTCGAGGCCTTGCGCGATGACGGCATCGACGCCATGCGCCTCGAGCCAGCGCGCCTCTTCAACGGTGGTCGCTGAAGAGAATATCTTCGGGCCCCAGGTTCGCACGCGTGCCAGCAATGCGGCCGACGGCAAGCCAAAATGAAAGCTCACGACGGCGGGCCTGAATTCGCTCAGCACGTCGGCGGCTTCGGCAGTGAAAGGCGCGCGCCCGGGTCCCGCCGGAACGGCGCCCACCTCCAGCCCGAACTCCCGGTAATAGCGGGCAAGCGCCGCGCGCCAAACCGCTTCGCGCTCGGCACTGGGAGCGGGCGGCGCGTGGCAAAAGAAATTTACGTTAAACGGCCTGGCGGTTTGTGCCTTGATCGCCGCCAGCTCGTTGCGCATGGCGTCAAGACTCAGCATCGCGCAGGGCAGCGAGCCCAGCCCGCCCGCGTTGGACACGGCTGCCGCCAACGCGCTGCCTTGCACCCCCGCCATGGGTGCCTGAATGACCGGCAGCTCGATGTCCAGAAGTGTTCGCAGGGTCGCCATTTGATCTCCAATCGTTGTCACTCGCGCGGCACCGTAGTTTCGATAGCAGGCTGCATGAAGCGCGATGTCACGGCAAATGCCCCGGTGCCTTCAATATGCGTGACGATGATGTCATAACGCGACTAGCGTAGCGGTTTTCACGGGGCATTGCCGTTGCGCCATGATATACGTTTAATATCATTATATTTCCCTGGAACCGGCATATCCGACGACGAGAGGAGGCCCGCATGCCTTACGCGACCGCGCGTGACGGAACGCAGCTTTACTATGAGGAAACCGGCAAGGGCACGCCGCTCGTGTTCGTGCACGAGTTTTCCGGCGACCACCGCAGCTGGGAGGCGCAGATGCGCCATTTCGCGCGCCGCTACCGGTGCATCGCGTTCAACGCGCGCGGTTACCCGCCGTCGGACGTGCCGCGCGCGCGCACGAAGTATTCGCAGGCCATCGTCACCGACGACATCGCCGCCGTCATGCGCCATCTGAAACTGCGCAAAGCCCACGTCGTCGGCTGCTCGATGGGCGCCTACTCCGCGCTCAACTTCGGCATCCGCCACGCCGCGCGCGCGTTGTCGGTGACTGCGATCGGCGCCGGCGCGGGCTCCAACCCCGCGACCCGCGCGGCGTTCCCGCGCAACACCGAAGCGAACGCGCGGCGCCTGCTCGCGCTGGGGATGCCCGCCGCGGCGCGCGCGGCGGGCATCAACCCCGGGCGCGTGCCGCAGCAGAACAAGGACCCGCGCGGCTTCGCCGAATTCCGCCGCTGGCTCGAGGAGCACTCGGCGCTGGGGCTCGCCAACACGCAGCGTGGCGTGCAGATGAAGCGCCCGACGATTTATCAGCTGGGGAAATCCC
>JAHFRL010000017.1:0-37242 GCA_023266235.1 Betaproteobacteria bacterium | reverse complement strand
GACCCGCGCGGCTTCGCCGAATTCCGCCGCTGGCTCGAGGAGCACTCGGCGCTGGGGCTCGCCAACACGCAGCGTGGCGTGCAGATGAAGCGCCCGACGATTTATCAGCTGGGGAAATCCCTGCGCCGCATGAAGGTGCCGCTGTTCGTGGTGAGCGGCGACGAGGACGACAACTGCGTGGCGCCCGCCGTGTTCATGAAGCAGGCGTGTCCGGCGGCGCGACTGTGGATCTGCCCGGCCGCGGGGCACACCATCAACACCGAGGAGCCGGATCTCGTCAACCGCATGCTGGGCGACTTCCTCGCGCTGGTCGATGCGGGTCGCTGGCGCGCGCGCGACCCGCGCTCGGTCGTCAAGTAGGAGGATGAGGGAAATGCGGAATGATGAACGATGAATAAGGTCAAGGGCGGAAGACTGGGTGCGGACTGAAGAGTGCTGGAGCGCCGGCGCGCCAAAAAAAATGCCGGGTCCCTGCGGAACCCGGCATGCTTGGGTGAGACGCTGCCGCTCAGCGGCGGAAGCCGCGTCCGCCGCCGAAGCCACCCATCGGCCCGTGCGCGAGGTGCTGATCGGCGAGGGCTTTCTGCTCGGGCGTGAGCACGGCATAAAGATCGTTCACTGCCGCGGTCATGGTCTCCATGCCGGCGATGCGCTGCTTCGCGAACTCGGTGCGTTGCGCGAGACGCTCCGGCGCGGTCTGGTTGGTGGCGGACATTTGCGCGAACATCTGCGCGCGCCGAGCCGGCATGGTTTCAGTCTGCTGCCGGGCTTTCGCGGTGAACGCCTGCCATGCCGTGTCCTGGTCCGGCGTTATCTTCAGTTCCACCTTGAGGGCGGCAAGATGCCCCTCGACGGCCGCGGCGGGGTTGCTCCACATGCCTCCGCGTCCCGCACCCGGACCCCGGCCCATCATGCCAGGACCCATCGCGCTACGGCCCGCACCCGGGCCGCCGTACGCGCAGTTGCCCCACCCGGTCCCCGGACCCGCGGGATCGGCATAAACGAGCGCGCTGGATGCGGCAAGCGCTGCCGCGGCGATTGCGCCAACGAGAATTTTACGGGTCGCTTTCATGATCGATCTCCAAATGGTTGAGAGTTGCGTGCAAGGAGCGGGCGCTGCGTGCGACGCAATTCGCGGGCTCTCTTGGCAGCTTCATTTGACCACCGGCGCGTAACGCCGGGATGTCACGGGAGGCCATTTTTGTATCGCAGCCTGTCAGCGGCGCGGGTTGTTACACTGCGATACAATTTTTCTTCCGTTCGGGCCGTGGCGGCGGTATACAGACTGCATGAATGCGCAGGATCACGTTCTCGTCGTCGATGACGACCTGGAAATCCGCAGCCTGCTGCGCGATTACCTGCAGAAAAACGGCTACCGTGTCACCGCGGCGGGCGACGGCAAGGGCATGTGGGCGGCGTTCGAGGAAGCGCAGCCGGACATCGTCGTGCTCGACCTGATGCTGCCGGGCGACGACGGGCTCACGCTGTGCCGCGACCTGCGCGCCCGCTCGCAGATTCCGATCATCATGCTCACCGCGCGCGGCGAGGAAACCGACCGCATCGTCGGCCTCGAAATGGGCGCCGACGACTATCTGCCCAAGCCGTTCAATCCGCGCGAGCTGCTGGCGCGCATCAAGAGCATCCTGCGGCGCACGCGCACGCTGCCGGAAAATCTGCAGCCCGAGGCCGCGCGTACGATCCGGTTTGCCGGCTGGGCGCTCGACGTCGCGACGCGCAATCTGCGCTCGCCGCAGGGCGTCGTCGTCGCGTTGAGCGGCACCGAGTACAAGCTGCTGCGGACCTTCGTCGCGCATCCGAACCGCGTGCTCAACCGCGATCAGCTGATCGATCTCATGCTCTCGCGCGACGCGTCGCCGTTCGACCGCAGCATCGACGTGCAGGTAAGCCGCCTGCGCCATCGCCTGGGCGACGACGCCGCCGAGCCCGCGATCATCAAGACGGTGCGCGGCGAAGGCTACGTGCTCGCGGTGGCGGTCGAGGTGGAGAAATAATGCGCCTGCTGCCGCGCTCGCTGTTCGCGCGCATGGTGCTCGTGTTGCTGAGCGGCCTCGCGGTCGCGCAACTGCTTTCCTTCGCGATCCACTGGCAGGAGCGTGGCGAATTCATGCTGCGGGCGACCGGCATGCGCTCGGTCCAGCGCATCGCCGACATCGTCAGGCTGCTCGATTCGATCGCGCCCGCGGAGCGCGCCAGGATCGTGAACGTGCTCAGCTCGCCGCCGCTGCGTATCGCGCTCGGTGAGCCGCAGCTTGCGCCCGCCGCGGGCGACGGCGCGAAGGCGGAACAGGCGGCGCAGTACGCGGCCGTCCTGCAGCGCGCGCTGGGGGATGGCTATGCGCTCGCCGTGATGATCACCGACGCGCCGGCGTGGAGCGGGCACGGGCCGGGCTACGGCATGGAGCCCGGAATGATGGGCGGACCTGGCAGGTGGGGGCCCGATGCGGGCGGCGCGGCGCCGTTCGGGCCTGGTGCGTACGGACCGGGGGTGCGCCGCTTCGCGGGGGTTTCGTTCGTGGTGCAGGTGCGCCTCACGGACGCGACGCTCGTCACGTTCGACTCGCGGCAACCGTCCGTCGCCGTCAACTGGCCGGGGCGGCTGCTCGTCAGCCTGGCGGTGCTGCTCGCGGCGGTGTTCGGGGTGACCCTCGTCGCGGTGCGCTGGGTGACGCGGCCGCTCAAGACGCTCGCCGAAGCCGCGCAGAACCTGGGCGAGGACATCAACCGCCCGCCGCTCGACGAGCACGGCCCGCTCGAAGTGAGCCGCGCGGCGCGCGCGTTCAACACGATGCAGCAGAAGCTCGCGAAATTCATCAGCGACCGCACGCGGATCTTCACGGCGATGTCGCACGACCTCAAGACGCCGATCACGCGGCTGCGGCTGCGCGCGGAACTGCTCGACGACCCGGCGCTGCAGGCGAAATTCGTGAAAGACCTGGAGGAGATGGAAGCAATGGTCGGCGCCACGCTCGACTTCATGCGCGGCCTTGACCATCCGGAGCCCGCGCAGCCGCTCGACGTCATGGCGCTGCTCGAGAGCCTGCAGGAGCAGGCACGCGAGACCGGCGGCGACGTGCGCATCGAAGGCACGGCGCGCGCGCCTTTTTGCGGTCATCCGCAAACGCTCAAACGCTGTCTTGCCAACCTCATCGACAATGCGCTGAAGTACGGCAAAGCGGCGACGCTCGGCGTGGAGGACACGGCCGAGCGGCTGCGCATCTATGTGCGCGACGAGGGCCCGGGAATTCCGGAGGCGGAACTCGAGCGCGTGTTCGAGCCGTTCCAGCGCCTCGAAGGCTCGCGCAACCGCGGCACCGGTGGCACCGGCCTGGGTCTCACCATCGCGCGCAACATCGCGCAGGCGCACGGCGGCGAACTCGTGCTGCGCAACCGCGCGGAAGGCGGCCTCGAAGCCGTGCTGACCTTGCCGCGCAAGGGGCCGAAAAAGAGATAAGGGAGTGCGGAGTGCTGCGGGAAGGTCGGGTGCTGAATGCTGAGCGATGAATGGTGAGTCCAAATCCGATGCCGGGCTGACTGTGGCCCGCCCCATTCCGGTTGCGCGCCGCGCCGCTCAGCGCTCTTCGAGCAGGCGCAACTCGGTGTCCGCCACGCGCAGCCGTTTCGAGACCGCGTACGCGAGCTGCTCGAAAACCCTGCCGCCGAGCGCGGGGTTGGCTTTCACCAGCGCGTCGAAGCGCTCGCGCGACAGCGCGTAGAGGTCGGCGGGCGTGGACGCCTCGGCGTCAGCCGAGCGCGGCTCGCGGTCGAGAAACGCCATTTCGCCGAAGAAATCGCCCTGGCAAAAGGTGGCGAGATGATGGCGCTTGCCGCCTTCGAGCGGCAGCAGTGCCTCCACCCGCCCGCGGCGCACGAAAAAAATCTCGTCGCCGGTGTCGCCGCGCGAACAGATACGGCCGCGGGCCGGGATCGAGACCTCGCGCACCGCGCCGCCGAGCTCGCCGATGGTTGCGGCATCGAGTTCGCTGAAGATCTCGACCTCGCCGAGGGCGAGCGGCTGCTCCTCTTCCTCCGCGGCCCAGCCGGCGGATTCCAGGATGCGGTCTTCCATCCATTCGAGCGCGCCGTCGCGCGTGTCGAAGATGCGGATGCCTTCCCGGCTGCTCGCCAGGCCGAGCTGCTCCATGTAGTCCGCGATGTCCTGGCGCGTGGGCAGGCTCGACGGCATGCCGCTGAAGAGCAGCTCGCCGCGCCGCTCGTGGAGCCGCTCCCGCATCTGCTCGAACAGGTGCGCGGCGGTGAAATCCATCGACTGCACGCGGCGCAAATCGATCAGCAGGTAACGCCGCCTGGCGAGATCCTGCTCGAGCTCCAGGAAGAGTTGATCGGTGGTGCCGAAAAACAGGTTGCCCTGCAGTTGCACGACAACGGCCTCGTCCCCGTGCTGGTCGAGGATTTCGGTCTCGGCGACGAGGCGCCGGCGCTTGGAGCGCGCGCCGTGCAGGTCGACCTTGTTCACGATCACCGAACCGCGGATCTGGTCGCGGATGAAGAGCAGGATCGCGAGGCAGATGCCAACCACCGAGGCCGCGATCAGCCCGATCTGGGCGACGATCACGACGGTCGCGATGACAATGAAATCGACCCGCGTCGAGCGCCGCAGCGCGAGCCGGAACATGCCGCGGTCGAACATGCGCCACGCGACGACGAGCAGCAGCCCGGCGAGCGCGCCGATCGGCACCCACGCAATCAATCCGCCGAGCAGCACGAACGCGAGCACCACGAACACCCCTTCAGCCACCCCCGACCACAGCGTGCGCCCGCCGCTCGTGAAGTTGACGAGCGTCGCGCCCATCGTCCCGGCGCCGGGCATGCCGCCGACGAAGAACGCGGCGGCGTTGGCCGCGCCCTGCCCGATCAGCTCGCGATTGGAGTCGTTGCGGCGGCGCGCGAGCGCGTCGAGCACGACCCCGGTCTTGAGCGTGTCGATCGAAAGCAGCACCGAGAGCGTGAGCGCGGAGACCAGTATCAACGCGACGTCGGAGAACTTCACGGCGAACAGCGACGTGGAGCGCGCACCGAGCGCCGCGAGGAACGAGCCGGAGGTTTCGATCGGCCCGATCACCAACGGATTGCCGTCGAGCCGGAGCAGCTCGCGATCGAACAACGCGAGCGCGAAATAGGCGGCAATCCCCGCCAGCAAGCCGAGGATCGCGGCCGGGACCTTCTGCGTGAGCCGCGGCGCAACCACCATGACCGCGATCGTCACGAGCCCGACCGTGACGCCGGTCCAGTTCCAGAACGCGGGCGAGATGAGTCCGTGACCGAGCGACACGTCCTTGGGCAGGCCGAGCAGCTTCGGCAACTGGCCGAGCGCAATGATCACCGCCACGCCGGACAGGTAGCCGCTCACTACTTGGTAGGGGATGAACTTGATCAGGCGGCCGGCGCGCGCCAGGCCATAGAGGAGCTGAAAGAGCGAAGAGAGCAGCGCGGTGACGGCGAGCAGCATCGTGATGCGCTCGGCCGTGAGTGCGCCGCTGGCGGCGAGTTCGGCGGCGAGCGCCGACATGACCGCCGCGGCGGGCGCGCACGGCGCGGTGATGAAGCCGCCGTTGCGGCTGATGAGCGGCGCCACGATGCCAAGCGCGGCCGCGCCGAGGATGCCGGCCAGCGCGCCTTCGCCCGCGTAGTTCGGCGCGATCGCGGTGTAGATCAGAACGCCGAACGCGATCGCCGACGGCAGCGCGACCAGCATCGCCGCCAGGCCGCCCCACAGGTCGCCGGAGAGAGAAGACCCGCCCGTGCGCTGCGTGCTCGTCATGTGTTTGCCTTGAGTTTTGCCGGGGACCAGCCAATCGCGCCGGGACGACCCGCGACCGGCGGCGGCAATTTACGCCGCGGTATCCAGCGCCGTTTCGGCATAGTCAGACAAGCACCCTGCCGTCGTCAAGAGTGATCCCTCTTCGCGAGTCACCGTTCTTCCCTCACGCCTCGCTCAAATATCGTCACTGCAGCGCCAGGTTGGCGTCTTGCGCGAGCTTGCGCCACTTGGCGATCTCGGACTTGATGTGCGCGCTGAATTGCTCGGGGCTCGTGCCGGCCGGCGTGGATCCGTCAGCGGCGAGTCGCTGCGCGACGTCCGGTGACTTCAGGGCTTCGGCGATCGCCACCGACAGTTTCCGGACGATGGCGGGGGGCACCCTGGCCGCCGTCACCACGCCATACCACTGATCAACCTCGTAGCCGGGCACCCCGGCTTCCGCGACTGTCGGCAGTTCCGGCGCGGCGGGCGAGCGCTTCGCCGCGGTGATGGCCAGCACGCGCAGGCGGCCGGTCGCCATGTGCGGCCTGACGCCGAACAGGGTCGTAAATCCGATCTGCACCTCGCCTGACAGTTGGGCGAGGATCACGCCGGCCGCGCCCTTGAACGGCACGTGGACGATTTTGACGCCCGCCAAGTGATTGAACATCTCGCCTGCAAAGTGCTGCAGGCCGCCGGTGCCGGACGAGCCGAAATTGAGCTTGCCCGGGTTCGCCTTGGCGTGCGCGATCAGTTCCCTGATGCTCGTGGCCGGAATCGCGGGAACCACGGAAACCGCGTAGAAAAGCGAAGTGACCTGCGCAATCGCCTGCAGGTCTTTGGTGAGATCGTACGGCAGCCTCGAATTGACCGCGGAATTGACGGCGTGCGACGCCGAGATCAGGCTGATCGTGTAGCCGTCCGGGATGGCGTGCGCGGTAAGGTCCACGCCGATCGCGCCGGCCGCCCCGGTGCGGTTGTCCACCACGACCTGCTGGCCCCATCTTTCGGCAAGCTTGGCGGCGATGGTGCGCGCCGTGGTGTCGGTACCGGCCCCTGGCACAAATGGAACAATAAAGCGCACCGGTTTGCTCGGGTAGTCCCGCGCGGCGTCGGCCGGGGCGGCGTACAGCGGCTCGGCCAGGCACGCGGCGGCGCAGAACACCGCCCAAGTCAGGGAGGCGTTACGCAGATTGCCCATGATCGTCCTCCTCGACCATTATCTTACCTCACGATCTTACGATCTCCCGATCTCGCGGCGCGCGCGTCGAGGCCCGCGCCGCATTCACTCCGCGCGGATTCCCGCGTCGCGAATCACCTTGCCCAGCCGCGCCGTATCGTTTTTGATGAGCGCCGCGAACGCGTCGGGCGAGCTGCCGACCACATCGAATCCCGACACGCGCAGGCGCTCGCGCGTGTCGGCAAGCTGGCTGATGCGCGCGACCTCGGCGTGGATCTGCGCAACGATATCGGCGGGCGTGCCCTTGGGCACGAGGAAACCGGTCCATGAATCGGCTTCGTAGCCGGGTACGCCCGCTTCGGCCACGGTCGGAATATCGGGCGTCGCGCTCGTGCGTTTCGTCCCGGTAGTGGCAAGGATGCGCAGGCGCCCGCTCTGGTGGGAGGGCAGCGAAGTGACCAGCCCGGAGACCATCATCGGCACTTGGCCCGCGAGCACGTCGTTGAAAGCCGGGGTGAGCCCCTTGTAGGCGACGTGCACGAGCTTGATCCCGGTCATCGCCTCGAGCAGCGCCATCGGGATGTGCTGGGCGCTGCCGACGCCGCCCGAGGCGTAATTCAGGTCGCCGGGACGCTTTTTAGCCAGGGCCACGAGTTCCTTCACCGATTTGACCGGCAGCGACGGGTGCACCACCAGGCAATTGCTGATCGTCGCCGCGAGCGAGACCGGCACGAAGTCGCGCGACACGTCGTACGGCTGCTTGGGGTAAAGGCTCGGGTTGATCGCAAGTGTCGCGATGTTGCCCATGCCTATCGCATAGCCGTCGGGCGCCGCGCGCGCGACCAACTCCATGCCGATGATGCCGTTGGCGCCGGTGCGGTTGTCCACCACCACCTGCTGGCTCCAGCTCTCCGACATGCGCTGCGCATAGAGCCGCGCGAGCACGTCCACCGCGCTGCCGGCCGCGAAAGGCAGCACCAGGCGCACGGTCTTGGCGGGATATTTCTGCTGCGCGGGCGCTGCGATCGGCGCGACGAGCACCCCGGCAAGCACGGCCGACATCAGGCTGCGTATTTTCATGGCCCCCTCCCCCGGATAGACGCGTGCCGCACATGCTAGCAGGAAACGCAAGAGCGGGAGGGCAGGAGGGCGGGCGGGCGTGAATTGGAAAAAAACTCCACTTACGATCTCGCGAGCTCACGGCTCCGCTCAGCGCTTGAAGCCGCCGAAAGGCGCCAGATACACGGGACTGTACGGCGCCAGCGCCTGTTTTACCTCGGCGCCCGGCGCGCCGTAGACGACCATGCGCGTGATTTTCGCCAGCGCCATGAACCGGGCGGTGAACCGGGTGCCGAACACCGCCATGTGCGCGATGACGGCGGCCGGGTCCCGGTAGCGCACGTAAATGTGACAGGCCGTGCCGTCGTCGCTGACATTCCATTCATAGTTCAGCGTGCCCGGCTCCCGGCTGCGGGCGGCTTCGACCATCTCCTACATCAGGCTTCTGAAATCGTTCAACCGCCCCGGTTGCACCGCCAATTCGAGCACCCAGTACACGTTCTCGTTCATCCCGATCCGCCTTCCGAAAAAAGTCCCTGCGTTGATCGTCGGCCAGCCGCCGATTGGCATGGACGCCGGATTTTAGCCTGCCCTATTCCCCATTTCCCGTTCCTTCTCACCGACTGGAGCGTGCGCCCCGGATCAGGCACACTTACGCCGATGTCATCCGTCCGGGGATCTGCCGCTTGACCGAGCAACCGCAGCGTTTCCGCAAGCGCTTGGCGCGGTCACGCCGCGCGCAGGTCCGGATGCACATAGAGCACGCGTAAAATACAGCCTTCAACCATACCCAACCGGCCGACCAGGGAAACGTCCATGGAGCTGAAACAACGGGGACCCGGCTTCTTTGCGGAGGTGCGCGGGGTCGGGCTCGCCGATGTCACGGCGCGCGACGACGCCTACGCCGCGGTGCGGGCGGCCTTCGAGGAACACTCGGTGCTGCTGTTCCGCGAACAGGCGATCACGGACGCGCTGCAGGTCGCGTTCTCGCAGCGTTTCGGCCCGCTGGAAATCGCGAAGGCCGCATCGCTCGGCGAAGGCACCCCGTTCAGCATCCTCACCAACATCGACCGCGCCACCGGCGCGCTGGTGCCGCCCGACCACAAGGAAGCATTGCGCGCGCGCGCCAACCAGCTCTGGCACACCGACAGCTCCTTCAAGATACCGCCCGCGCTCGCCTCCGTGCTCTCGGCGCGCACGCTCCCGCCGGCCGGCGGTGAAACCGAATTCGCGTCGATGCGGCGCGCTTGGGAGCGTCTGCCGGAAGCGCTGCGCACGCGGCTTGCCGACGCCAACGCGTGGCACGATTACGCGCATTCGCGCGGGAAGATTGCGCCGCATCTCGCCTCCGACCGCGAGAAAGCCGCGCTGCCGCCGGTGTGCTGGCGCATGCGCTGGCGCAATCCGGCCAACGGTCGCGACGCGCTCTACGTCGCATCGCACACCTACGCGATCGACGGCATGCCGAACGACGAGGCGCAGGCGCTGCTGGCTGAACTGATAGCCGCCGCCACGGCGCCCGGCTGCACCTGGCTGCATCGCTGGCGGCCTGGCGACGTCGTGATGTGGGACAACCGCGCGATTCTGCACCGCGGCCGGCCGTGGCCCGACGACCAACCGCGGCACATGCTGCGCACCACGATCACGGCGACCGAGGCCGACGGCCTGGCCGAGATGCGGCCCGGACGTGCGGTGCGGGCCACAGCGTGACGGCGACGCAAGTGCGACTGCAAAGGCTGGCTAGCCGCCGGTGAACGCAGATGAACGCGGACAAAAACCAGTGCATGGGAAATGGATGAGCGCGGCGCCGGGCGCCCGACGCACTGCGATGGCACGGCTACCGATCCGAATACCGCTGCCTCGTCTTCCAGTGCCTGGGTGATTCCCGAAATGCGGAAGTCAAGAACAATGGATGCATCAGGCCAGGAAGTTTCTCCGCTCACGCTGGAACTCAGCCGATACATGGCGTCCGCAATCAGGAAACCGCTGCCGCGCGCGGTGGTTGATCGCGCCAAGATACATCTCGTCGACATATTCGCCGCCATGGTTTCAGGCTCGCGCCTGCTGCCCGGCAAGGCAGCCATCGCTTACGTTCGTACGCAGGGCGGCCGGCCCGAATGCGGCGTGGTCGGCACGCGCATCGTCACTTCCGCCGTCAACGCCGCGCTGGCAAACGGCATGTTCGGGCACGCGGACGAAACCGATGCCACGCACCCGCCGTCGCTCACGCATCCGGAGACGAGCGTGGTGCCGGCGGCGCTCGCGATCGGCGAGCGCGACCGCATCCCGGGCCAGACCGTGCTGCGCGCGATCGTGCTCGGCTACGACATTTGCGCGCGCGTGCTGCTGGCGCTCCGGCCGATGCCTTTCCTGCGCTCGGGGCATCATGCGGGTGCGTTCGGCCAGGCGTTCGGCGCCGCTGCCACCGCCGGCGCGCTGTTGAAGCTCGATGCGCGCCATGTGCGCTACCTGCTCTCGTACACCGCACAGCAGGCGTCGGGGCTCTACACCATGTTCCGCGACCCCGAGCACATCGAGAAGTCGTACGGCATGGGCGGCATGCCCGCGCACAACGGCACCGCGGCCGCGCTGATGGTGGCCGCGGGCTTTACCGGCGTGGAAGACGTGTTTTCCGGCGAGCGCGACTTCTTCTTCACGTTCGCGCCGGAGGGCGACCGCGGCGAACTCACGCGCGGCCTCGGCCGCGATTACGAAATCCTGCGCGGCGGCATCAAGCGCTGGCCGGTGGGCGGACCGATCCAGGGCCCGCTGCACGTGCTGCGCGATATGATCGAGCAGCACCGCATCAAGGCCGGCGACGTCGCCGCACTCGTCGCGCGCATGCCGGACAAGGAACTCGAGATCGTCAACCACCGCGACATGCCGGACATTTCGGTGCAGCACCTGCTCGCCGTGATGCTGCTGGACGGTGGCGTGACGTTCGCTTCGGCACATGACTTCAAGCGCATGCGGGACCCGCGCGTGCTGAAGCTCAAGCAGCGCATCCGCGCGGTCGGCGATCCCGGTCTCACCGACGCGCAGCGCCGCTGGCGCTGCGTGATGGAGATCACGCTCAAGGACGGCCGGCGCCTCACGCACCAGACCATGGCGGCCAGAGGCAGCTTCGATAACCCGCTCACGCGCGCGGAAGAACAAGAAAAGGCGCTCGATCTGCTGCTACCGGTGCTGGGCGCGAAGCGCAGCGCACGGCTCCTCGCCGCGCTGTGGGGCTTCGACCAGCTGAAGGACGTGCGAACGCTGCGCGCATTGTATTCAAAGTAATATTCCCTGTTGCCGGCCCCGCCCCCGACCCAGCGGTCAGATAACGCCTGTAACACCTTGTTACGTATTGCAACAGACTTGGCGGCACGCGCTGCGGTCTAATACGTTATAGAGACAGGACATGGCGCGTAAGAGCCGTTGCGCGCCGGCCTCGAATAACAAGGAGGCAATATGATAAACCGCAAACTACGCCATACGCTCGGTACCCTGTTGGTGCTGCCGGTCGCGGTATTGCTGGCATACACGCCAGCCGCGTCCGCGCAAAATTACACGCCTCTGCCCCGCGCGCAGGCACAGGCCGCATTCTCGCAGCAGGCTCTCGATCAGATGCTGGCGCCGATCGCGCTGTATCCGGATTCGCTGTTGTCGCAGATCCTGATGGCGTCTACCTACCCGCTCGAAGTGGTCGAAGCCGCGCGCTGGTCGCGGGCGTATCCCGGCTTGACGGGTGACCGGGCGGTGAGGGCAGTCGAGCGGATGGACTGGGACCCGAGCGTGAAATCGCTCGCCGCATTTCCGGAAATTCTCGCGATGATGGACGAGAAACTGAATTGGACCGAAAGCCTCGGCGACGCGTTTCTCGCGCAGGAGCCGCAGGTCATGGACTCCGTCCAGTATTTGCGGCAGAAAGCGTATGCCGCGGGCAACCTCAGGTCGAATGAATGGATGCGGGTGCAAACGCAAGGGCTATTCATCGCGGTGGAACCGCTGGACCCGCGGATCATTTACGTGCCGTACTACGATCCGCTGGTCGTCTACGGGCCGTGGTGGTGGCCAGCGTATCAGCCGGTACGTTGGGCGCCGTGGCACGGGTATTACGCGCGTCCGGGATTTGTGGGTTTTGCGTGGGGCACGGGCATCCCGGTGTCCGTGGGGTTCTTCTTTGGCACGCTCGACTGGCCGCGTCACCATACGCGCGTGGTAAACGTGAACAACTACTATTACAGCCCGACCGTGGTCGTAAACCGCCAGATCAACGTGAATAACGTGACGCGCAACGTGAACATTGCGCCGGACGCCTGGCAGCACGATCCGGCTCACCGCCGCGGCGCGCCGTATCGCGAAGCGTCGTTGCGCGAGCGGTTCGGCGGCGCGGCGGAAATCCGGGTCGAGAATCACGCTCGCGAGTTCGCGGCGCCGGCCCCGCATGCCAATCAAGGCAACCGCGCCGACGCGGCCGCTCCGACCCCACGCGTCGATGCCAAACCTGAAGTTCGTCCAGAGCCGCGCAGCGTTGAGGTCAACCGGCGCGACGCCCGCGACTCGAGCCCGCGTGCGGACGCGAGACCCGAGGCTCGCGCGGAAGCGCCTCGCAGCGACCACCGACCCGACGCGATAGCCAGCGTCGGCAACCGCCCGGAAATACGCGCCAGCCGTCTTGATTCCGCGCCTGCAGCCGCAGTCACTCGGCCGGATCCGCCTGCGGCCCGCCCCAACCTGCCGAGCGCCCCCGCCGCGCGTCCCCATGCCGAACGGCCGTCCCATGCGAACGAGACAGCCAGCCAGGCGGCGGCAGCGCCGGTAACGGCGTCCAGGCCGCGTCCGCCGGGCAACGGTCCGGCGGCACCGCAGCCCGCCGACAACCATCACCGCGACGGCGAAAAGCAAAATCAACCGAAGTAATCGCCCATCCGGGCGTGCATCGCGGCGTGATGGAAAGCCGGTCTACTCCGCGCGGATGCCGGCGGTCTTGATGACTTTCTCCCAGGCCGCGGTCTCGGCCTTGAGTTGCGTGGCGAATTCCTCGGGGCTGGCGCTCGTTTCGACTTCGAGGCCCTGCCGGCCCAATGCTTCCTGCACGTCCGGCAGGCGCACCGCGCGCAGAGCTTCGTCGTAGATGCGCTTCACGATGGCCCGCGGCGTTTTCGCAGGCACCAGCAGCGAATACCACGACGCAACCTCAAAACCCGGAAAGCCCGATTCCGCGATGGTCGGCAGTTGTGGCGCGACCGCGGAGCGCTTGAGCCCCGTCACCGCGAACGCTCTGAGCTTCCCCGCCTTGACCTGCGGCAGGGTTGAAGCGACGCTGCCGAACAGCACCTGCACTTCGCCTCCCAGCAGCGCGGCCGCCGCGGGGCCACCGCCTTTGTACGGCACGTGCACCAAGTCCACGCCGGCGCGCAGCTTGAACATTTCCGCCGCGAGATGCAGCGGGCTGCCGACGCCCGCCGACGAATAGTTGAGTTTGCCCGGCAGCGCTTTGGCGAGCGCGATGAACTCGCTCAAC
This sequence comes from Betaproteobacteria bacterium, assembly GCA_023266235.1. GTDB lineage: Bacteria > Pseudomonadota > Gammaproteobacteria > Burkholderiales > SG8-41 > PALSA-1004. The sequence continues at coordinate 23,715 of JAHFRL010000017.1, read as the reverse complement.
GTCGCCGCCTGCACGGCAGGATGCACGACCAGAATATATTGTGCCGCAGCGAGCTTGGTGACCGGCTGCAGATCGCGCAATACGTTGAACGGAAGCCTGGGATACAGCGTCGGATTCACGGCGAGCGCGGTGTTGAAGCCGAGCAGCACCGAGTAGCCGTCGGGCTGCGCGGTCGCCACGATCTCGGTCGCAAGATTGCCGGCCGCGCCGCCGCGGTTGTCGACCACCCACGTCTGCCCCATGCCGTCGGTGAGTCTGGGGGTGACGATGCGCGCCAGTGTGTCGGCGCCGCCGCCGGGCGGAAACGGCACGAGCAGGCGGATCGGGCGTGCCGGGTAATCGATCTGCGCCGCGGGCGCGGCGGGTGCCAGCAGCGCGAGGCCGGCGAGCGCGGTGCGAATGAAGAGTCGGATGGCAAGCATGCTTTTCCTCCTGCGCGGCTTCGGTTACAGTCGGGACTATCCGCTGCGCGAACGGATTCACTAAGCGCGCGGCACCGCCAGTTTATCAAGCCGGCAGACCGGAATGAGCACAATAGTCGAGCAGCTGAGTTCCTATGTCAGGTCGCTGCGCTACGAGGACCTGCCTCCTGCAGTGATTCACCAGGCCAAACGCCTGATCGCCGACACACTCGGCTGCGCGCTCGGCGGCTGCGCGGGCGAGCCCGCGCAAATCGCGCGGCGGCTCGCCGAAACCGTCACCAGCAGCACACCCGCGACCGTCATCGGCAGCGCCCGGCCGAGCAGCCCGGAGCTCGCGTGCTTCGCCAATGGCGTGATGATGCGCTATCTCGATTTCAACGACGGCTACACCGGCAACGAGTCGGGGCATCCGAGCGACAGCATCGCAGCCGCGCTGACCGCCGCGGAGGTCGCGCGCCGCGACGGCCGCGAGCTGATCGCCGCCACCGTGATCGCCTACGAGGTCTTCTGCCGCATCTGCGACATGGTCGATCTCAAGCCGCTCGGCTTCGACCACGTGACGATCGGCGGCATGGCGAGCACGGCTGCGGCCGCGCGGCTATTCGGCCTGTCCGAGGCGCAGACGCGCGAGGCTTTCAACCTCGGCATCGCGCCCAACATTGCGCTGTACCAGACGCGCATCGGAGCCGTGTCGATGTGGAAGGGCTGCGCGTACGCCAACGCAAGCCGCAACGCGATCTTCGCGGCGACGCTCGCCAGCCACGGCATGACGGGCCCGGCGCCGATCTTCGAGGGCGTCGGCGGCTACTTCAAGGCCGTCACGCGCGGGCCGTTCTCGCTTGCGCCCTTCGGCGGCGGCACACAGCCGTTCAAGATCATGGAGTGCAGCATCAAGCGCTTCCCGCTCGGGCAATACTCGCAGACCGTGGCCGAAGCCGCGCTCGAAGTGCGGCCGAACATCCGCGATGTCGCCGACATCGAAGAAATCCGCGTCGGGACGCTGCGCACGGCGATCCGGCTGATGGCGGGAGATCCGGAGAAATGGCGCCCGGCGAACCGCGAGACCGCCGATCACAGCCTGCCCTACACCGTCGCGGTGGCTTTGCTGTACGGCGCCGTCGAGCGGCGGCATTTCGACGAGCGCTGCCTGCGCGATCCCCGGCTGCTCGAATTGGCGCAGCGGGTCAAGGTCGAGTACTCCGAGCAAGCCGAACGCCGCGCGCCGGAAGCGATGCTGTGCGAGCTCGCGCTCACCACGCGCTCCGGCCAGACCTTTCGCGCCGAGGTCGCGTACCACCGCGGGCACTACCGGAATCCGATGACGGACGGCGAGGTCGAGGCCAAGTTCCGCTCGCTGTGCGCGGATGCGCTGACGCCGGATCAAACCGATGCATTACTCGAGCGGCTGTGGCATCTCGACGCGGCGACGGATATCGGCGAACTCCTCCGCTTGACGAAAATCCGGCCGCAGGCCCAAGAGTGAGGACGAAGAAGGGCCGTGAGGGCGGAAGGTAATTACGGTCCCGGCCCGCGCTTTGCGGCCGCCGCCAGCACGGAAAGGATGTCGATCGGCAGCGGGAACACGATGGTCGTGTTCTTGTCCGCGCCGATGACCGTCAACGTTTCCAGATAGCGCAGCTGGATTGCCTGCGGTTCCTGCGCCAGTATCCTGGCCGCCTGGAACAGCTTTTCCGAAGCCTGTAATTCCCCCTCGGCATGGATCACTTTCGCGCGCCGCTCGCGTTCGGCCTCGGCCTGCCGCGCGATCGCGCGGATCATCGATTCGTTCAGGTCGACCTGCTTGATCTCGACGATCGAAACCTTGATGCCCCAGGCGCTGGTCTGCGCGTCGAGTATCTTCTGGATGTCCATGTTGAGCTTCTCGCGCTCGGCGAGCATCGCGTCGAGCCCGTGCTTGCCGAGCACCGCGCGCAGCGTGGTCTGGGCGAGCTGGCTGGTGGCCTCGAAAAAGTTCTCCACCTGGATCACCGCGCGCTCGGCATCGACCACGTGGAAGTACACCACCGCGTTCACCTTGACCGACACGTTGTCGTGCGAAATCACGTCCTGGCTCGGCACGTCGAGCACCACCGTGCGCAGGCTGATCCGCACCATCTGCTGGATGCCGGGCACCACCACGACCAGCCCCGGCCCTTTCACCCGCCAGAAGCGGCCGAGCAGGAACACCACGCCGCGCTCGTACTCGCGCAGCACCCGCAGCGATGCAAACACGAAGATCACCGCGAGCAACACAATGCCGCCGGAACCGAATAGCCAGCTCATGTCCGTTCTCCTTTTTGCGTGGGCTCGACCGCGAGTACCAGACCGTCGATGCCGGTTACCCGCACCATTTGACCGTGCTCGAGCGGGACGCCCGCGCGCACATTCCACATTTCGCCGTGGATGCGCGCGTACATCCCGCCGTCGGCCTCTGCCGTGACTTCGCCGGTCGCGCCGATCAGCTGCTCGCGGCCGCTCACCACCGGCCGCTTGCGCGCCCTCAGCACGAGGTTCAGCACCACCAGCAGGAATGCCGCGCTCAGCGCCGCCGCGCCGGCGATCAACGGCCAGGGAACGCTGTAGCCGGGAATGTCGGTATCGATCAGCATGATCGAGCCTATCACGAAGGCCACGATGCCACCCAGCCCCAGGATGCCGAATCCCGGCACGAAATGCTCCGCGACCATCAGGCCGACGCCGAGCGCGATCAGCGCCAGACCCGTATAGCTGACCGGCAGCAGTTGCAGAGCGAACAGGCCGACCAGCAGGCAGATGCCGCCGATGACGCCGGGCGCGACGAAACCCGGGTTATAGAACTCGAACAGCAGGCCATAGAAGCCGATCAGCAGCAGCAAATAGGCGATGCTCGGATCGGTGATGACCACCAGGAGCCGCGTGCGCCAGTCGGGCCGGTATTCGACGGTCTCGGCGGCGGCGGTGGCGAGCCGCACCTCGTGCCCGGGCATCTGGAGCTTCCTGCCGTCGAGTTGCTTGAGCAGGTGCGGGACGTCTTCGGCGATGAGATCAATCACCTTGAGCTTGAGCGCCTCCTGCGCGGACAGGCTGACTGCCTCGCGCACCGCCTTATCGGCCCAATCGGCGTTGCGGCCCCGCAGTTGCGCCAGCCCGCGGATATACGCGGCGGCATCGTTGGTCTGCTTGCGCATCAGCGTCTGCTTGTTCGATGGCGCCGCGGGAGTTTTGTCCGCGTCATCGCCCTTCGCCGCTTTGCGCGCGGGGGCTTCCGGTTCGGGCGCTATGCCGATCGCAACCGGCGTGGCCGCCCCCAGGTTGGTCGCCGGCGCCATCGCGGCGACATGGCTCGCGTACAGGATGTAAGTGCCGGCGCTCGCCGCGCGCGCGCCGTTCGGCGCCACATAGATCGCGACCGGCACCGGCGAGGCGAGAATATTCTTGATGATCGCGCGCATCGAGAGGTCGAGGCCGCCGGGCGTGTCCATTTTGAGCACCACCAGTTGCGCGTTGAGCTCGACCGCTTTCTCGAGGCCGCGTTGCAGGTAGTCGGCATTGGCGGGCCCGATCGCGCCGTTCTGCGTGAGCACCAGCACGGGAGCGGCCGGCTGCGCGAGAGCCAGCGACGACCAGCACATCAGTAACAGCGCAACTGCCCGCATGGGCGCGTCTCCAAGTCCGCAACTCATACACCGAACCGAGAAGGATAGATTGCCACAAATCACCGCGGCGTGCCGTCTTCACTCCACTGCCAGCCACCTGACCTTCGGCGCGGGCGCGTGCTCTTTCCACCCCCGCCCTGCCCCTCCCCCCTCGAGGGGGAGGGGATCTTTGATGGCGAGCACCGGCTGCAGCCAATTGAGTAGCGTGCGCGCGGCGGCCTCGAACCCGAACGGCGGGTTCGCGACCAGTAACCCGCAGCCGCGCATGCTCATCGCCCACTCCTCGGGATGCACGGAGATTTCGAGCTGCAGGATCTTGCGGATGCCGGTTGCCGCCATGCCGCGGTCGAACGCCTTCATTGCAACCGGTTCCATCAGCGGATACCACAGTGCGTACACGCCGGTTGCGAATTTCCGGTGCGCTTCGGCGAATCCTTGCGTAAGGCGCTTGAACTCCTGCGCGCGGTCAAACGATGAATCCACAAATACCAGCCCGCGCCGCTCCGGCGGCGGCAGAAACGCCTTGAGCGCCTGGTAGCCGTCGAGGTGCCGCACCTGCACCTGCTTGTCGCCGGCGAACAATTTCGCGAGCATTTCAAAATCCTTTTTATTGAGTTCGGTAAGCGCCATGCGGTCGTGCGCCCGCATAAGCCTGCGCACGATGCACGGCGAGCCGGGATAGTAGCGCAGCTTGCCGTCCGGATTCTCCGCGCGCACTGCGTCGAGATAGGGCGCCATTTCCGGCGGCGCGTCCTTGCGCGCCCACACGAGTTCGATACCGTTCTTGTGTTCCGCGTTTTTCAGCGCCCACGGATGCGTCAGGTCATAGCGCCCGATTCCCGCATGCGTGTCGAGGCAGAAGAAAGGTTTGTCTTTCTTCGCGAGCGCGAGCACGAGCTGCGCGAGCAGCGCGTGCTTGAAGACGTCTGCAAGGGCTCCAGCATGGAACAGATGGCGGTAGGCGAGCATGGGAAAGGCAGGATTGAGGAACGAGGATTGTGGATTGAGGGATGAGGGAAAATCACTTCACGCCGTATTTGGCGCGGTAGTGCTTGCCGAGGACCTTGCGGGTCTGGCGGCTCAGATTACGATTGAGCGGGTTGCGATCGAGCCCGGACAGCCCGCCGCCGCGCGCCTGCGGCTGCGTCGGGGCGCGATGCTTGGCGGGTCGTGCGGGCCGTTTGGCCATCGCGCGGGCCGTCAACCGACCAGGCCCTCGGCCTTCAGCGCGGCCTTGACCTGGGGCAGGGCCGCGACACGGGCCATGCAGGGCTGCATGCGTAAATCCTTTCTTGCGGTTGACCGCGCGGCGCTCACCGGCGCCATCCGGAGTTTACCGCATCGCACCCGCAGAACGCGGCGGGCATGCGCAGGTCGGGGGTGCAGGCGGCAGCGGTTCCATGCAACGGAGCGCCAGCACTCGCATGCTATCATCGGTCCACTTGCACCGCGAAACAAAAACAGCGTTGCAGCGTCGATTTTTTTCGGTGCTTCAGACTATTCTGATGTCGATTCCGCTTTATATTCCCGGCAGCGGCACGTGAGAGCGCTGCTGAGTGTCGCGGTGCCGGCTGCCGTGCTGGCCGCCGCGTGGTTCCTCGTCCCCCGGATGTCCGAGCTGCCAGCGTCGCTCGCGGGCCTCAAGGTCTACGGCGTCTATTTCGTCCTCGCCCTCGGCGTAATCGTGAGCCTGGCCTTCAGGCGCGGCCGGGTCGTGTTCGCGCTGCTCACGCTGGCGCTCGCGTATGCAGGTTACGTGGTCTTTCTGAAAAGCGGCCTCGCCGGCTTCCAGGCGCGCACGATGTTTGCCGCGCTGTGCCTATTCGTGCCGTTCAATCTCGCGGCATTGAGCGTGCTCCCGGAGCGCGGCACGTTCAATGTTCACGGCGCGCAGCGTTTCGCGGTGATTGCGCTTGAAGTCGCTGTGACCTGGTGGATCGTGCTCGCGGCCAGGACCGGGATTACGGCCTGGGCCTACGCACCGCTCGCCGAGACCACGCTGTTTGCGGCGTCGCCGATCCCGCACACCGGGCTCGCCATGATGGCGCTGGGCGCAGGGGCCAGCGGCGTGGCGTGGTTCATCAAACGCTCGCCGCTCGACCTCGGGTTTGCGGGTGCGGTGATCGCATTCGGCCTCGCCATGAACGGCATCGCCACGCCGAACGTATTTCCGGTTTTCATCGCGGCGGGCGCGCTGATCTTCACCATCGCGGTGCTGCAGGACACTTTCCGCATGGCGTTCCGCGACGAGCTCACCGGGCTGCCGAGCCGCCGCGATCTGAACGAGCGCATGATGGGGCTCGGCCGGCGTTACACCATCGCGATGGTCGACGTCGACCATTTCAAGAACTTCAACGACACTTACGGCCACGACCTCGGCGACCAGGTGTTGAAGATGGTCGCAAGGAAGCTTGCCGAGGTGGGCGGCGGCACCGCGTACCGCTACGGCGGCGAGGAATTCACGGTGCTGTTTCCCGGCACGGACCTCAATCATGCCATGCCGCACCTCGAAGCGTTGCGCGGCGAAATCGCCGGCTACAAGCTCGCGCTGCGCGCGCCCGACCGTCCGGCGAAAACGAAGTCAGTCAAGCGGCAGCGTGGCGCATTTCGTGACGCGAAGGCGGTGTCGGTCACGGTCAGCATCGGCGTCGCGCAGCGCAGCGACAAGCTCGCCGCGCCCGTGGACGTAATCAAGGCCGCGGACAGGGCGCTCTACCGCGCGAAGAACAACGGGCGCAACCGGGTGAGCAGATGACGCTCGCTGGCCCGCACGCGGGCAAGGCGCGCCATAAAAGCTTCTGTCATGAAATTGCGGAAACGCTTACGATGCCATTATTCGCATCGCGCCTGACGCGCCCCCGACCCGCCCATAGGCGTAAACACCTCCGGAGAACCGCCACCATGAATCCAATGACGCAGCTCGTGCTCGCAACCATTACGTTTCTCGCTACGCATTACCTGTCCAGCACGGCATTGCGAGCTACGCTCGTCAAGACGCTGGGCAACGCTTACCTCGCCATGTATTCGCTGCTTGCGTTCGCGACGCTCGGCTGGATGATCTGGGCGTATTACCGCGCGCCGTTTTTCAACCTCTGGTACGCGGTCGAGCTGCGTTACGTGCCGCTCATCGTAATGCCGTTTGCGATGGTGCTCTTCGCGTGCGGGCTGCTGTCGCGCAATCCGACGCTGGTCGGGCAGGCGCGGTTGCTCAAGGCGGAGCAGCCGGCACGCGGCATATTGCGCATCACGCGCCATCCGCTGATGTGGGGCTTTGCGCTGTGGGCGGCGAGTCACATCGTCGCGCGTGGCGACGTGGCGTCGGTGATTTTCTTCGGCGGTTTTCTCACGCTCGCGCTGTCGGGCACGGTGCTGATCGACCGGCGCAAAGCGGCGGCGCTCGGTGATGACTGGCGGCGTTTCGCCGCCGTCACGTCCAACCTGCCGTTCGCGGCGATCGCGGCCGGTGAAAACCGGCTCGACCCGGGCGAAATCGGCTGGTGGAAAGTCGTGGCCGGGCTGGCCCTTTATGGTGCGCTGTTGTGGCTGCACCCGGTCCTGTTCGGCGCGCATTCCCGCTTCTGAGCGGAGGGCTGGATGCTGCGCCATGCGCTCGAGCGCCGGCCCGCAGTGGCGCGCAGGCGTTATCTGAACGGGTAGAATAGCGGCTTATCAGATATATCCCTGCTGCTCAATGAATATCGCCGACCTGCGCCAGGAATACCTGCGCGAAAGCCTCGACGAAAAAGACGTCGCGCGCGACCCGCTCGACCAGTTCAAGCGCTGGTTCGACGAGGCGGTCAAGGCGCAGATGCCGATAGTCAACGCGATGACCCTCGCCACGGTGTCCGCCGCCGGACGGCCGTCCACGCGTATCGTGCTCCTGAAAGGCGTCGACCACGGCGGCTTCGTGTTTTACACCAGCTACAAGTCGCGCAAAGGCAAGGAGCTCACGGCCAATCCCGCGGCGGCGCTGCTCTTCCACTGGATCGAGCTCGAGCGCGAGGTGCGCATCGAAGGCCGTGTCGAAAAAGTGTCGGCACAGGAGTCCGACGATTATTTCGGCAGCCGTCCGCTCGGCAGCCGTCACGCCGCGATCGCGTCGCCGCAGAGCGAAATCGTGCGCGACCGCGGCGCACTGGAAACGCGCTTTGCGGACGCCGCGAAGCAGCACGGCGACAATCCGCGGCGCCCCGCGCAATGGGGCGGCTACCGCGTGATACCCGACGCGGTCGAATTCTGGCAAGGCCGCGCGAACCGCCTGCACGACCGCGTGCTCTATACGCGCGCCTCCCGCGGCTGGAAAATCGCGCGGCTCGCGCCGTGACCGGCAATCGAGGCCGAGCCGGTCGGCGGCACGCCCGAGCAATTCGCCGCGTTCGTGAAGAAGGAGACGGTGAAATGGGCGGACGTGGTGAGAAAATCCGGCGCGAAGCTCGACTGAACCGGCACCGGGAACCAGCATGTCCGGCAAGGAACATTTCGACCTGATCGTCCGCAACGCCAGCATCATCGACGGCACGCGCGCACCGCGCTACCGCGGCGACATCGGCGTGTGCAGCGGCAAGATCACGCAAATCGGCGCGCTCGATAAAGCGACCGCCGACACCGACGTTGACGCCTCGGGCCTGATCGCGGCACCGGGTTTCATCGATGCGCACACCCATGACGACCGGCTGCTGTTGTCGGCGCCCGACATGACGCCGAAAGTAAGCCAGGGCGTGACGACGGTCGTCACCGGCAACTGCGGCATCAGCCTTGCGCACTTACCCGCCCCGCAACATGGCGCGATCACGCCGCCGCTCGATCTGCTCGACGGCGACGGCGGTTGGTTCAAGTTCCCGAGCTTCCGCGCCTACCGCGAAACGCTCGAAGCGCAGCCCGCCGCCATCAACGCTGCGTGCCTGGTCGGCCATACCACGTTCCGCGTCGCGACCATGGACCGGCTCGATCGCGCCGCCACGCCCGCCGAGATCGCGAAGATGCGCGGGATGGCGCACGAATCGCTCGCTGCGGGCGCCATCGGCGTGTCGACCGGCACTGCTTATCCGGCTGCGGCAATGGCGCCGACCGGGGAGCTGATCGAAGTCAGCCGTCCGCTCACTGAGTTCAACGGCCTGTACGTGACGCATATGCGCAACGAAGACGATTACGTCACCGAGTCGATCGAAGAGACGTGCCTGATCGGGCGCACGCTCAAGGTGCCGGTTGTAATCTCGCATCACAAGACCGTCGGCACCAGGAACCATGGCCGCTCGGTCGAAACGCTGAAGCTCATCGAGCAGCGCATGCACGAGCAACCGGTGGGGCTCGACTGCTATCCCTACATCGCTTCATCGACCGTGTTGCGCTACGACCGGATCGAGCAATCCTCGCGCATCATCATCACCTGGTCGAAGCCGCACCCCGAGTTTTCCGGCGTGGACCTCGACGAGGTCGCGCGGCGCCTGCAGCTGTCCCGGGCCGAGGCCGTCGAGAAAATCAAGCCGGCGGGCGCGATTTACTTCATGCTCGACGAGCAAGACGTGCAGCGCATCCTTGCGTTCGAGGAAACCATGATCGGCTCGGACGGGCTGCCGCATGACGCCAAGCCGCATCCGCGGCTATGGGGCACGTTCCCGCGCGTGCTCGGCCATTACTCACGCGAGCTGCAGCTGTTCCCGCTCGAAACCGCGGTCTATAAGATGACCGGCCTGACCGCCAAAAAATTCGGATTGCGGGGGCGCGGCGTGCTGCAGGAAGGCGCACACGCCGACATCACGATATTCGATGCCGACACGGTGCTCGATGCCGCGGATTTTCAGCACTCGACGCGGCCCGCCACAGGCATCGCGACCGTCATCGTCAACGGCGCCATCGTGTGGCGCGACGGCAAGCCCACCGGCGCACGGCCGGGGCGCGTGCTGCAACGCAGCGCCTGAGCCGGCTTTACAGGTAGTGTTGCGCGAGCCACCACGCGACAGCGGCGACAAACGCCGAGCACGGGATGGTGAAAATCCATGCCCAGACGATGTTGCCGGCAACCCCCCAGCGCACCGCCGAGAACTTCTGCGCCGAGCCGACGCCGACGATCGAGCCGGTAATCGTGTGAGTGGTCGACACCGGCACGCCGAGCCCGGTGGCGATGAACAGCGTCGCCGCGCCACTCGCCGAGGCGCAGAAGCCGCTCACCGGCTTCAACTTGGTGATGCGCATGCCCATGGTCTTGACGATGCGCCAGCCGCCGAACAGCGTGCCGAGCCCCATCGCTGTCTGACACGCGAGCACTACCCAGAACGGCAATTCATCCTGAGCGCCGGCGGTGCCGGCCGCGATCAGCAGCATCCAGATGATGCCCATGGTCTTTTGCGCGTCGTTGCTGCCGTGTCCCAGGCTGTAGAACGCCGCCGACACGAACTGCAACTTGTTGAACCAGCGGTCGACCCGGCGCGGCGTCGAGCGCACCCAGATCCACGACACCATGATCATCAGTGACGCGCCGAACAGGAAACCGAACGCCGGCGACAGCACGATCGCCGCCGTGGTCTTGACAAAGCCGCTCGCGATCAGCGTTTGCACGCCGCCTTTCGCGACCGCCGCGCCGGCGAGCCCGCCGATCAGCGCATGCGACGAGCTCGACGGAATCCCGTAGTACCAGGTGACGACGTTCCAGAATATCGCGCCGCATAGCGCGCCAAAGACCACGTGATGGTCGACAATCAGCGGATCGATGATGCCCTTGCCGACCGTGCTCGCGACATGCAGGCCGAAAAACAGGAACGCGATGAAGTTGAAAAACGCGGCCCACACGATCGCCCATTGCGGGCGCATGGCGCCGGTCGAAACGATGGTCGCGATCGAATTGGCGGCGTCGTGAAAGCCGTTCATGAAGTCGAACGCGAGCGCGACAACGACCAGGAATACGAGCGCTTCGAAACTCATGCGCCCCGTTCCGCCGCGTGTGCCGCGGTGTGCCGCGCGTTCATGAATTCTCGATCACGATGCCCTGGATGATGTTGGCCACGTCCTCGCAGCGGTCGGTCACTGTCTCCAGGTGTTCGTAGACCGAGCGCAGCTTGATCAGCTCGCGCACGTCGGGCTCCTCGCGGAACAGGCGCGCGATGGCCCCGCGCATCACGTGATCGGCTTCCGACTCGAGGCGGTCGATGTCGGTGCAGATCAGCATGATCTCGGCGGCGTTGTCCATGCTCGAGAGCAGCGCGACCGCGCTTTTCACCTTCTCGCAGCAGACTACGCAGATGTCGGCAAGCTTCTTCGCCTCGGGCGTGGGGTCGCGCACATCATAGAGGAACATGAGCTGCGCCGAGTCCTCGATCAGGTCGAGGATGTCGTCCATGTTGCTGATCAGCTGGTGGATGTCCTCGCGGTCGATCGGCGTGATGAAGGTCTTGTGCACCAGCTCGATCGTGCTGCGCGTGATCTTGTCGGCGCGCTTCTCGATCGACTCGATATTGTAGGTGCGGCGCTCGAGGTCCTCGCGGCTCGCCATCAGCGCGGCGAGTTCGTGGCTGCCGAGCACTATCTGCTCGGCGTGCTCGTTGAACAAATCGAAGAACCGGCCCTGGCGCGGCAGCAAGCGTCCGAACATCGCATCCCCTTTACGAATATGGCGCGTGAAATGGAGCGCACCGGGTAACACGGCGGCGAACGTATTTTACCTTGTTCCGCGCCGGCCCGCCCGCTGAGCGGTGGCGCGGCTTGGCCGGCCGTGCCCCGTAGCGTGATTTGGGAGCGCGGTATACTCGTTCCCGTATCCCGGATGAAAACGATTATCGTCACCGCGTGATTACCCCGCTTTCCGAGCGCCGCTGGTTTAACTCGTTTCTCGCCTGGTACTTCGTCACCGTGTGGGGTTCGGGCTACCTCGCGTCCAAGATCGGGCTGCAATATGCGGCGCCGTTCACCTTCCTCACGCTGCGCTTCGCGTTCGGCATCGCCTGCATGCTGCCGATCGTGCTGATCGTGCGCCCGCCGTGGCCGGCTTCACGCACGGAGTTCGGGCACGTGATCGTCGCCGGCCTCTTGATGCACGCGACGAACCTCGGCGGCAGTCATTACACGCAATATCTCGGCGTGTCGGCAGGCATCACCGCGGTGCTGCTGTCGGTGCAGCCGCTCTTGACTGCGCTGATCGCGTCGCGCTGGATGGGTGAGCAGCTGTCCGGCCGGCAGTGGCTGGGGGTCGCGCTCGGGCTCGCCGGCGTGTTGCTGGTGGTGTGGCACAAGATCGACATACGCGAGATGACGCTGGGTGCGCTGCTCGCGATCGTCACGTCGCTGCTCGCGATCACCGCGGGCACGTTGTATCAGCGCGCGTTCTGCCCGCTCGTGGATTTGCGGGTATCGGCGCTGGTCCAGTTCCTCGCGTCCGCGGCCCTGCTCGCGCCGCTCGCGTGGGGAATCGAGGGCTTCCGCGTCGACTGGGCGTGGCCGATGATGGGCGCGATCGTGTACCTCGTGATCGGCTCCTCGATCCTCGCCGTCAACGCGCTGCACACGCTCATGCGCCACGGGGAAGCCACGCGCGTGACGAGCCTTCTCTACCTGACGCCTATCCTCGCGGTCGTGCTCGAGTTTGCCATCTTCCACGTCGTACCCTCGCTGCTCTCCATCGTCGGCATCGCCGTCACCTGCGCGGGCGTCGCACTTGTCGCGTGGAAGCGCGACCCGCCGGCGCCGGAGTAACCTCGCCGTTTCGCGGCTTACACCAGTAAGGCGCCATCGTTCTCTCTCCTTGCTTCGCGGACGGCGAGCGTCGGAACGGAAGGAGGTCCGGTTTAGCGCGTTGATGCATAAACACTAAAATGGGTTTCCCGCCTCGCAAAACCTCCTGCGTTAATTCGCACCCTTGACAACTTCCAAGGCCTTCTGTGTGATAATCGAACCTGGTCGGTTCGGCGCAACAACTCCAATTTCCACAGCGAAGGAGACGCAGCCATGAAGACTCGTCGCGAGTTTCTGCGGGTGCTGGCGGTAACCTCGGCAGGTTCGCTTATGGCGAGCCGTTTCTCCCCCGTATCAGCGGCACCCACCAATATCGTTGCCGGCAGTTTTCCCGGCGTCTGGCAGGACGGGCTGAAGGCGGGCCCCATCGCCTGCTACAAGGCCAGAAACGGCGGCGACGTCGCGCTGGTCTTCGGAACCCCCAGTGATTTCGCGCAGAAGATCATGGCCACCAGGGACCGCCCGACGATCGACGTCGTGATCGGCACCGACGCCGACGTGTTCCAGAACGCGCAGCTCGGCATCATCGAGCGGATGGACCCGGCCAAGGTGCCCGGCGTGGCGGGAATCCTGCCCATCTTCAAGGACCCCTTTGAGGGCTGGGCGTTCGCCTATGACGGTGGACGCGATGGCGTTACCGTCAATACCAACAAGATCAAGCAGCCGCCGAAGAGCTGGATCGAATTCACCGAGCGGGTGGCGAAAGGGCAATTCGGGCGCGCCGTCATGTATCCGCACTTGACGGCAACCGACGGCCTCGCGATCACATGGCTCCTGAACCGCGAGCTCGGCGGCAACCTCAACAACCCGGAGCCCGCGATCCGGCGCATCCGGGAGATGAAGCCCTACATCACGAAGTTCTATACGAGCAACGCCGAACCCGGCACGGCGCTGACCGCCGGCGAAATCGACATGGCAGCGTGGACGGACGGCCGCACTTACGGCGTGCAGGCCGCGGGCCACAAGCACATCGAATTCTTCCTGCCCGCGCCCGGCAGCCCTATGCTGAACATCTGCATGATGAAAGTGAAAAATGGCGCCGAGTCGGGATGGGAGTACCTGAATTGCGCCACGGACCCGAAGAACCAGGCGGCGTGGAACCAGTTCTTCCCCGGGTACTACATGAGTCACAAGGATATCGAGTATCCCCCCGCTTCGCGCGCGAAGCAGGACCCGACCTCGCTCGACAAGAGCTTCAAGAACTGGATCCAGGTGCCGTGGAAGGATCTCGCGCGCGTCAGGAGCACGTGGATGGATCTGTGGACTAGGGAAATCGGCGCCTGAACACCAGCACAGGGCGGGTATGAGATCGTGATCTTCTGTCTCGTCCCCATACTCGTCCTGCTGCTTGCCTTCTTCGTAGTGCCCTTCGGGGTAATGCTCTACCAGAGCCTGTTCCTGTCGCTGCTGCAGGCGCCGGAAGGCTCCGCGATCACGCTGGCCAACTACACCAAGCTCGTCGGCGACCTGTTCTACCTGAAGGTGCTGGGGCAAACGCTCGCGCTCGGCGTGGGCGTCACGGTTCTGGCGCTGGTGATCGCCTACCCGGTTGCCTATATGCTTGCACGCACGCGCTCACGCTGGCGCCAATGGCTGGTGTTCCTCGTGATATCGCCGCTGGTGGTCAGCATCGTCATCCGCTCCTACGGCTGGATGGTGCTGCTGGGACGCGCGGGGACCGTGAATACGCTGCTGCAATCGATGGGCATAACCGAGCATCCGCTGGCGCTCATGTACAACTGGTTCGGCGTGGTGGTGGCGCTCACCCACGTGCTGCTGCCGTACATGATCCTGACGCTCGCGAGCGTCATCGAAGGCATTCCGGAAAGCCTCGAGGACACCGCCGCCGTGCTCGGCGCCGGCTGGTGGTCGCGCTTCCGCCACATCGTGTTTCCGCTGAGCCTCGAGGGGGTCGGCGCGGGCGTGACGCTCGTGTTCATGCTGGCGATAGGCAGTTTCGTCTCGGTGCTCCTGCTCGGCGGAGCCGATACGCTCGTGCTGCCGCTCCTTATCTATCAGCAGGTCATTCTGATCAACAACAACTTCGCCGCCGCGCTCGGCATGTATTTGCTCGCGATCTCGGTCGTGCTGCTCTATGTGCAGGCCCGCACGTTCCGGGTCCGCGGCGCGGCCGCGTAATGAGCATGCTGCGCGATCCCGGCGCGCTGGCCCTGCGCGCTTACTGCGGCCTGGTATTGCTGTTCCTGAGCATGCCGATCCTCGTCGCCGTTGGCGTCGCGTTCGGCACGGACAAAATCGCGCGCTTTCCGCCGCGCGGATTGTCGCTGCGCTGGTTCGGCGCGGCGCTTACCGATCAGACCTTCATCGGCGCGCTCGTGAACAGCCTGCAGATCGCGGCTCTCACGACCGTCGTCACCATCCTGGTCGGGCTGCCTGCTGCGATTACGCTCGTGCGCCAACGGTTTCCCGGGCAGGCTGCGCTCGAAGCATTCCTGCTCTCGCCGCTGAGCCTGCCGGGTGTGCTGTTCGGCATTTCGATGCTGTTCTTCCTCGGGGCGAGCGGCTTCGGCCTGACCTGGTGGGGACTCGTGGTCGCGCACGTCGTCATCGCGGTGCCGTACGTGCTGAGCACAACGCTCGCTGTCTACCGCGGGCTCGACCGCGGGCTCGAGGAGACCGCGCTCGTGCTCGGCGCCGGCCCCTGGCAAACCTTCTGGCATGTGACGCTGCCGCTGCTGCGGCCCGGGCTCGTGGCGGGCGGCCTCTTCGCTTTTCTCATTTCGTTCGACAACATCCCGGTCTCGATTTTCCTCACGACGGCGCACAATAACACGCTGCCAGTAACGATCATGAGCTACCTCGTCAACCAGGACTTCGACGCCACCGTGGGCGCGATCTCCGCCCTGCAGGTCGGCGTGGTGCTCGCGCTGCTCTACCTGCTCGACCGCATCTACGGGGTGGGTCGCCTCACCTCGTTCGGCGCGTGACGCCCGCAAGCCCCCGCCGCACCGCGGGCGTCGAGCTGCGGGGGCTCCATAAGCGCTATGGCGCCGTAGTGGCGGTGGTATCGCTCGACCTAAGGATCGAGCCAGGCGAGTTTGTTTCGTTGCTCGGCCCGAGCGGCTGTGGCAAGACCACCACGCTGCGCGCGATCGCGGG
This sequence comes from Betaproteobacteria bacterium, assembly GCA_023266235.1. Taxonomy (GTDB): domain Bacteria; phylum Pseudomonadota; class Gammaproteobacteria; order Burkholderiales; family SG8-41; genus PALSA-1004. The sequence continues at coordinate 7,817 of JAHFRL010000017.1, read as the reverse complement.
CCTCGTGCGGCCCGATGCCGGCCAGGTGATCGTGGGCGGCCGCGTGATGAACGATGTGCCCGTGCACCGGCGCGGGCTGGGACTGGTCGCGCAGAACTACGCGCTTTTCCCCCACATGACCGTACTCGAGAACGTCACCTTCGGGCTGCGCATGCGCGGCATGCAGCCGGCCGATGTCATGCGGCGCGCGCACGAGACGCTCGCCACCGTCCAACTCGGCAAAATGGAGGACCGCTATCCGCGGGAGCTGTCCGGCGGACAACAGCAGCGCGTGGCGCTCGCGCGCTGTCTCGTCGTCGAGCCGGACGTACTGCTCCTCGACGAGCCGCTCGGCGCACTCGACAAAAAGTTACGCGAAGCGATGCAGGTCGAGTTGAAATTGCTGCAGCGGCAGGTCGGAATCACCACGATCTTCGTGACCCACGACCAGGAAGAGGCGCTGACGATGTCGGACCGCATTGCGGTGATGCACCAGGGACGGCTGCAGCAGATGGGCCGCCCGCAGGAAATTTACGAGTCGCCGCAAAACCGGTTTGTGGCGGACTTCATCGGCGTCTGTAATTTCCTCGAGTGCCGCGTGACGCGGCGGGAGAACGCGGCCGTCGTGGTGAGCTTTGAAGACGGCGCGCTCGCCACCGTGTCGATTCCTGCGGGGACCGCGGTGCCGGCCGAAGGTGCGCGCGTGGTCGCCACCGTGAGGCCGGAGAAGATCGTCCTCAAGCCGGCGCAACCCGGCTTCGCGGGCGCGCTGCACGCGCAGCTCGACGACCTCGTCTACGTGGGAACCGCGGTCCACTACCATCTGCGGACTGCCGCGGGCACGCGGCTCGTTGCCTACCGGCAGAACAACTCGGCGCAGCCGCCGGGGCTCCTTCCCGGCGCAAGCGTGCTGGTGTCGTGGGAAGCCGACGCTGTGCGCATGCTGCCCGAGTAGAAGCAGGCTAAATGATCGGCCAGCGCGTCGGCGGCTTGACGCCGCTGCGCTTTTCGACGCCCTTGGCGAGGTGCTTGATCTTCTCGATGACCTCGCGCTCGTTGATGGTCTTTACCTCGCGGTTCTCCATCACGATCTTGCCATCGATGATCACTGTGTCCGCAGTGTCGCCCGACGCGGAGTAGACAAGATTGTAGGGCTCGCAGTACAGCGGCTGCCATTGCGGCGTGTCGGCGTTGAAAAGCACGATATCGGCCTTCTTGCCGGGCTCCAGCGATCCGATCTCCTTCTCCATGCCCATCGCGCGCGCACCGTGGATGGTCGCCATTTCCAGCGCCACCTCCGCGCCCATGAGCTGCGGATCGAACCGGATGTCCTTGTAGAGCGTCGCCGCGAGATACAGCACGCGCACGATGTCCATGAAGTTCGCGCAGTCGCCGGCGTCGGTGCCGACGCCGACATTGACGCCCGACTTCATCATCTCGGGGAATTTGCCCCATTTGGTCATGCCGTAGACGATCTTCAGCGCCGTGCCCGGGTTGTGGATGACATGAGTGCCGGTGCGCGCAAGGATCTCGATCTCCTTGTCGGTGACGTGCACCATATGCACCAGCACGACATTGGGACCGAGCACGCCGAGGTGATCGAGGTGCTCGATCGGCGTGTGCCCCGTGCGCTCCTTGATGCTCGCCACTTCCTCCGGGAAGGCGCACTGGTGCATATTCAGGATCGCGCCGTACTTGTCGGCGAGCTCCTTGGATTTCAGGATCAGCGTGTCCGTGACGCGCCCGAGCCCGACGATATTCACGCAAGGGCGGACGAGGTTGTTGGCGAAGCCCGCCTTGTACTTCTCCATGATGCGGGCGTTTTCCTCGATGCATTTCTCGGTGGGCTCGGCGAGGGCTTGATGGCCAAGATGCACGTAGTCGAAGGTGCGGCGGCCTTCGAAGCCGCGCAACCCTACCTTGGGGATCGCTTCCAGGACAGGATCGGGGTTGTACGATCCGGCCGCGAGATACGTGGTGGTACCCGTCTTCAGGATCTCGAGGAGGACGATGTATGCCGCCCACACTTCGTCTTCGGCGGTGAGTATGGGCGCGACTTTGGTGTGGACGAAGTTCGACCACTGGTTGCCATCGAAGGTATCCGGCGACATCCCGCGGTGCATCTGGTGGTAGAAATGGATATGCGAGTTGACGAGGCCCGGCGTGACGACGTGGCTGCGCCCGTCGATCGTGCGTTTGGCCTTGTACTTGTCGCGCAGGGCGTTGCGCTTGTCCACCGCAACGATGCGATCGCCTTTCACTGCGATGGCGCCGTCGCGAATGATGCGGCGCGTGGGGTCCATCGTAATGATCGAACCGGCTTCAATCAACAGATCTACAGATGTTGGCTCGGCCATCTCTTCCCTCTTCAGAAATTGCAGAAATTACTTGCGCCGCTAGAATGACACCAACTACCCTGATTGACAAGGCATCATCTGGATTGCATTGCGCAAGCAATGCGCCCACCGTGCATGCGTTTACTCGGTAAACGCGGGCTCCCCCTTTTTTGCGGGGGAGGGATCGCGCCAAGGGGCGGCAGGGACTGAGTCAATCTTTGGTTGCCTCCGACTCTTTCGCCACTGCCGTCCACTTGCCGATGTCGTTATGGGCGATTTTCGCGAACTGCTCGGGCGCGACGTCGCGCCGCGCCGTGCGAACGCGGGTAGAATGCGGTTTTTGTCGGCGTTGCCCGGTCGTGTATTGATACTCGCCCTCGTCGTTCCGTTGACCATCGTGCTGCACCTGGCGTATGCGGGCAGCCGTGTCACGCTGTCGTTGTTCGCGCTGAGCTTGCAGGCGTCACCGTTTACCGTGGGAGTGCTGTTATCGCTCCTCGCATTGCTGCCGATGACGTTCTCGGTCACGGTGGGACGCTTGATCGACCGTATCGGTGTGCGCGGGCCGATGCTGGTCGGCGCGACGTTGTTGTTCGCCGGCATCATGGTCGCGGTGATATGGCCCGCGCTGCCGGCGCTGTTTGTCACCAGCTGCCTCATCGGCTCCGGCTTCATCCTGTTCCATATTGCGGTCAACTACCTGGCGGCGGTGATCGGCCGGCCCGAGGACCGCGCCAAGAACTTCAGCTGGCTGGCGCTTGGTTTTTCGACGTCGGGGTTTCTCGGGCCGATGATCGCCGGGTTCGCGATCGACTGGATCGGGCACCGCCGTACCATGCTCCTGCTCGCCTGCTTTGCGCTCATCACGCTGATCGCGCTGCTGATCAAACGCATCGACGCGCCGCGGCAGCCGGCCGATGAGCCCGGCGCGAAGCAGCGGCGGCTCGTCGATTTGCTGCGCAGCAAGACCATGCGGCGCGTGTTCATCATGAGCGGGTTGCTGTCGATGGTGTGGGACCTGTTCTCGTTCGTCGTGCCCATCCACGGCTCGAGCATCGGCCTGTCGGCCTCGACCATCGGACTTATTCTCGGTGCATTCGGCGGCGCGGTGTTCGTGGTGCGGCTCGCGCTGCCGCTCGTGATCGATCGCCTGGGCGAATGGCAAATGCTGATCGCAGCGATGATCTCGACCGGCATCGCGCTGTTCATCTTCCCGCTCGTGAAAACCGTGCCGGTGCTGATCGCGCTCGCATTTTTTCTCGGCGCCGGTCTCGGCGGCGCACAGCCGATGATCATGTCGCTGCTCTACAACAAGGCGCCGCCCGGCCGCGGCGCGGAGGCCATCGGCGTGCGCACGTTTCTGATCAACGTCAGCCAGACTGCGATTCCGTTGCTGTTCGGGGCGCTGGGCGCCGCGCTCGGCATGACCCCGGTGTTCTGGACCATGGCCGCACTGCTGGTAGGCGGCGGTTATTCCCTGCGCAAGCCCTGAGCCAGGCGGGTTAGTCCGGGAACTGCACCGCACTTGCGCGGTCACAAGCGGCGTGTAGAATCGCGCAGCCTGCTTTCAACCCAACGGGGAACCCTGACCATGAAACGTATCGTTTTGTTCCTGCTCACCAACCTCGCGATCATGGTGGTGCTGTCGGTGGTGCTGAGCGTGCTCGGCGTCGACCGCTACCTGACCGCCAGCGGCATCAACGTCGGCGCGCTGCTCGTGTTCTCGCTGATTGTCGGCTTCGGCGGCTCGTTCATTTCGCTGCTGATATCCAAGCCGATCGCGAAGTGGTCGACCGGCGCGCGGGTGATCGACGGCTCCGAAGGCCCGGAGCAGCGCTGGCTGGTGGAGACGGTGCGCAAGCTCGCCGACAAGGCCGGCATCGGCGTGCCGGAGGTCGCGTACTACGAGGGCGAGCCCAACGCGTTCGCCACCGGCGCTTTCAGAAATTCGGCGCTGGTCGCGGTCTCCACCGGATTGCTGCAGGCGATGAGCCGGGAAGAAGTCGAAGCGGTGCTCGGCCACGAAGTCTCGCACGTCGCCAACGGCGACATGGTGACGCTCACCCTGATCCAGGGTGTCGTCAACACCTTCGTCGTGTTCCTCGCGCGCATCGTCGGCTACCTCGTCGACAAGGCGGTGTTCAAGACCGAGCGGGGGGTCGGCGCCGGCTATTACATCACGGTGATCGTGTGCGAAATCGTATTCGCGGTGCTGGCGTCGCTGATCGTCGCCTGGTTCTCGCGCCGGCGCGAGTTCCGCGCCGACGCCGGCTCGGCGCAGTTGCTGGGCTCGGGCCGCCCGATGATCAACGCGCTGGCGCGGCTCGGCGGGCTCGAGCCGGGCGCGCTGCCGCAGTCGATTGCGTCCGCCGGCATCAGCAACAAGCCGGGCTTCATGGCGCTGTTCTCGACCCACCCGCCGCTCACAGAGCGCATCGCCGCACTGCAGGCGCAGAAGTAAACACGCCCTCAAAAGGCAAACGGCCGGCTGCCGCTTGATGCGGCGCCGGCCGTTTGCTTTGGTGCCGTATCGCGACCCGCTTGCCGGGCCGCGGGAATTACTTCAGGTGCTTGCTCACCAGCTTGGTCATTTCGAACATCGACACCTGCTTCTTGCCGCCAAACACGTCGCGCAGCTTGTCGTCGGCATTGATCATGCGGCGGTTCTTGTTGTCCTGCAGTCCGTTGCGCTTGATGTAGGCCCACAGCTTCTTGGTGACCTCGGTGCGCGGGTACGGGCCGCCACCGATCACGGGAGCCAGCGATGCGGAAATCTGCATCGGCTTCATGAACGCGGCGCTTGGTTTACGTCCGGATTTTTTCTTCGCGGGTTTCTTGCTAGCTTTCTTCTTGGCCATCGTCTTCTCTCCTTTAAAGACACGGATATCACCCAACATTGGGTTGACGCGATTGTAATCCAAACTTCGCGTCTATGGTGCAATTCTTAGAGAGAAAATCCGCCCCCGGCAGCCCACCCCCGCGGCCGGGTCGAGGGCGGGAAATGTCGTCCTTTCGTCATGCTGCTGTGCATCGTTGAAATCCGCTTTTGAAAGGAGTAGCGTTGCCCGTTCCTGACGGAGGAGGACCCCATGGCCACCAAAATGACGCTCACCGTCAACGGCAAGGCACAGACCCTGACCGTTGACGACCCGCAAATGCCATTGTTATATGCGCTGCGCAACGACCTCGGCCTGCGCGGCCCGCATTTCGGCTGCGGCCTCGGCCAGTGCGGCGCGTGCACCGTGCACGTGGACGGCAAGCCGGTGCGCTCGTGCCAGACACCGATTGAAAAAGCCGCCGGCAGGAAAATCCTGACGCTGGAAGGGCTTGGCACTTCGGCCAAACCGCACCCGCTGCAGAAGGCGTTCATCGACGAGCAGGCGGTGCAGTGCGGCTACTGCATTAACGGCATGATCATGCAGGCAAAAGCGCTGCTCGACGCGAACAAGCGCCCGAGCGACGAGCAGATAAAGCAAGCGCTCGCCCACAATCTGTGCCGCTGCGGCACGCATGTGCGCATCGTGCGCGCCGTCAAACGCGCCGCTTCCGGGATGGCATAAGGAGAACAGACCATGTTGAACCAGACCATTACACGGCGTGATTTCCTCGTGGCCGGCGGCTCGCTGGTCGTCACATTTTCGCTGCCCGGCCTGATTCCGGGCACCGCCGCCCAATCCATGCCCACCGGTAAAACCGTGGCCATCGACGCGGTCGACGGCTTCGTCGCGATCGGCGCCGACGGCAGCGTCAGCATCTATTCCGGCAAGGTCGACCTCGGCACCGGGGTGCGCACCGCGCTGACCCAGATCGCCGCCGATGAGCTCGACGTGCCGTTTACGAAGGTCAAGGTCATCCAAGGCGATACCGCGGTGACCCCAGACCAGGGCCCGACCTACGGGAGCCTGTCCATCCAGATCGGCGGCATGCAGATCCGCCAAGCGTGCGCCACGGCGCGCGCGGCGTTGGTCGCCGAGGCGGCGAAGCGCTTGAACTCCGCGCCCGGCGACGTGACGACGCAGGACGGCATGTGCGTCGCCAAAGGCCAGCGCATAGCCTACAACGAGCTGATCGCGAACCAGGAGTTCCAGCTCAAGGTCGACCCGAAGGCGTCGCTCAAAGACCCGGCGAAATACAAGGTGGTCGGCCAGCCGGTGCTGCGGCTCGATATCCCGGCCAAGGTCACCGGCGAATTCCAGTACATGCAGGACTTCAGGCTGCCGGGCATGCTGCACGGCCGCGTGATCCGCCCTGCCGGCATGCGTTCCGAGCTGATCTCCTACGACGACGCCGCAGCGAAACGAGTGCCGGGCTTCGTGCAGACCGTGCGCAAGGGCAATTACCTCGCGGTGGTCGCGACCTCGGAATGGGCGGCGATCCGCGCGAGCCGCGCGGTCAAGGCCAAGTGGTCGAAGTGGGAAGGCCTGCCCGACCGCAAGAACCTGTGGGAGTACGTGCGCAGGACCAAGATCAACAAGGACGAAGACCTGCAGAAAGTCGGCAACTCCGCCGACGCGCTCAAAAGCGGCGCGAAGAAAGTGGGTGCGACTTACGATTTCGCGATCCACACCCACGGCTCGATCGGACCGTCGTGCGCGGTCGCGGAATGGAAGGACGGCAAAGTCACCTGCTGGAGCGCGTCGCAGGCCACGCACCTCTTGCGCAAGCAGATGGCGCAGATGCTGCAGATGAAAGAGCAGGACGTGCGCTGTGTCTACATCGACGGCTCGGGCTGCTACGGCCGCAATGGCCACGAAGATGCGGCGGCCGATGCCGTGCTGATCGCGAAGGAAGTCGGCAAGCCGGTGCGCGTGCAATGGATGCGCGCCGACGAGCACGGCTGGGACCCGAAAGGGCCGCCGACGCTGCTCGACTACCGCGGCGCGCTCGATGCCAAAGGCAATATCGCGGGGTGGGAATCGGAAGTATTCATCCCCGACCGGCCGCAGCAGATCTCGGTGACGCTGGTCGCGGCCGATCTCGCCGGGCTGCCGAAGGAGCCGCCGCATCCGGGCAACATCCACCAGGCGCTCGCGATCCCGTACACGATCCCCAACATCAAGGCGACCGCGCACTGGCTCGCCGAGACACCGTTCCGGCCGTCGTGGATCCGCACCCCGGGCCGCATGCAGAACACTTTTGGCAACGAGGTGTTCATGGACGAATTGGCGTCCGCCGCCGGCGCCGATCCGGTCGAATTCCGGCTGCGGCACCTCAACGACAAGCGCGGCATGGAATGCCTCGAGCGTGCCGCCGCGCTCGCCGGCTGGATACCGCGCAAGTCGAAGCCCGAATACTCGGGCGACATCGCCTACGGCCGCGGCGTGTCGTACATCAAGTACGAGCTGGTGCGCACTTACGTCGCGGTGGTGGCCGACGTCGAGGTCAACAAGAAAACTGGCAAGATCAAGGTCGCGAAGTTCCATGTCGCGCACGATTGCGGCCAGATCATCAACCCCGACGGCCTGAAAAACCAGCTCGAAGGCAGCGTGGTGCAGACAGTGA